>CAYTJG010000083.1:0-21000 GCA_964437865.1 uncultured Bifidobacteriaceae bacterium
CTGGGCATGGGCCCGGTGACCATCGCCGTGGACAGCTACGGACCGGTGACCGACAACGCCCAGTCCGTGTATGAGTTGAGCCGCATCGAGGCGCAACCGAATATTGCGCGCGAGATCGAGAACAACTTCGGGTTCAAACCCGATTTCGAAAACGCCAAGTACCTGCTCGAAAAGAACGACGGCGCGGGCAACACCTTCAAGGCCACGGCCAAGCCTGTGCTGATCGGCACGGCGGTGGTGGGTGCCACCACGATGGTGTTCGGCATCATCATGCTGCTCCAGGGCCTGTACGACGAACAAGTGGCCAAAGGCATCCTGGACGGGCCGTTCAAGGCGGTCATCCCCGCGCTCAGCGTGGTGCAGCCGGAAATCATCCTGGGCCTGCTCATGGGTGGCGCGGTGGTCTATTGGTTCACCGGCGCCTCCTGCCAGGCGGTCGTCACCGGCGCTTATCGCGCGGTGGTTTACATCGAGGAACACATGAAGCTCGATGCCACCACGGCCTCCGAAGAGGACAGCAACGAAGTCGTCCGCATCTGCACGGTGTACGCGCAGAAGGGCATGTGGAACATCTTCATCGTGATTTTCTGCATGGCGCTGGCCCTGGCGTTCTTCAATCCGTATTTCTTCATCGGCTACCTGATCGCCATCGCGTTCTTCGGCCTGTTCCAGGCCATCTTCATGGCCAACGCGGGCGGCGCTTGGGATAATGCCAAGAAGATCGTGGAAGTGGACCTGCGCCAGAAGGGCACCGACCTGCATGAGGCTACGGTGGTGGGCGACACCGTGGGCGATCCCTTCAAGGACACCTCGTCCGTGGCGTTGAACCCGGTGATCAAGTTCACCACGCTGTTCGGCCTGCTCGCCGTGGAAATCGCGGTGACCATCCACCAGCAGAGCATCAAGACCCTCATCGGCGGTTTCTTCCTGATTGTGGCCCTGGTGTTCATCTATCGCTCCTTCTACTCCATGCGCATTCCCGAGGAGGATCTGAGTGGTGAAGGCCATGCCAAGTCATCACCCGCCACCACGACTCCGGCGGAAAAAAAAACGCTTGAACCCGGAGTGACCAAAACCGGGACGTCCGGTTCCGCGGCCACGTCGACGGTGGCCGGCCGCAGCCGCTAAACCAAAGTTTATCTCGCACCGCCTGCCGGCAACGGCAGGCGGTCTTTTTTTTGCTCCGTGGGGCTGGATCGGAAATCGGCGATTTGTCGACGCTACGGAGCGGCGCCGGTCGTAGCGCAGGCAATCTTGCGTGCGAGTTCACGGGACTTTCGAGTCCCGGGTTCCGTGGCTGGCTGACTGGAACAAGGAACAGACGACAGGAAAGTCGTCTTTACCCGCCGACAAAAATGTGGGCGTTACGGATGGGGCCGCGCTCGTCCCCGCTTAACCGGGGGCCATAACTTGCCGAAACAGGGGTATACGGCTACTATGTGGGCGTGGCTGGCCTGACCAAACGGGAATGGCGGGTGTTGGTGACCATCGTTTTGCTGTTGGCGTTGGGCTGGGTGGTGAAAACACACCGGGCCGCGCCAGCGGAGGCGCTGAAAGCCGGCTTATCCGCCACACCGGGTGTGCCGCCGGTCCGGTCGGTGAAACCTTGATATGCAAGAGATCAATTTTGACGAAGTCGTGGAGGAACTGGTGGTGCAGGACCCCCGGTTTGCGCGCGATGCCTACCATTTTACGCGCGAAGCGCTGGACTTTACGCAGAAACGCATCAGCCATAGCAACCGGGGAATGGTGCGCCATGTGACGGGGCAGGAATTGCTCGAAGGCATTCGGCAATACGGTTTGCAACAGTATGGTCCCATGACGATGACCGTGCTGGCGGAGTGGGGTCTCAACAACTGCCGGGATTTCGGCGAGGTGGTCTTCAACATGGTCGAGAGCGGGCTGCTGGCCAAGACCGAAAAGGACACGCGCAGCGATTTTCAAAAGGGGTACGATTTCACCGACGCCTTCTGCAAGCCGTTCTGGCCGGCGAAAAGACTGGAGCAATCCGGTTCGGCGGCGGTCAAGTAACGGCTTTATTTCCGCCAGGTCAGGACGAGCAGGGTCACCCCTTGTCGCGGCACGGTGAGGTGGACGTTTGCCTGCCCCTGGGTCACCGGTACGTTGCCTGGGTCTTGGAGGGGGGCGAGCCGGCTGGCGGCCTGGAGGGCCGCGTATTGGGTGGCGGATGGCGGCAGCGGTTCGCCCATGCGTTTCCAGGCTTCGTAGCAATTGGCGTGATCCGCATCCACCGGGTATTGTCGGGCAGCCAACTTTCCATCCGGCACCGGGAGGCCGGTGAGCTTCAATTCCACGTCGGCGGCGGGTCCGGCCACGTCATCATCATGGTAATGCCAGACCAGGATGGTCAGTTTTCCTGGAGCCAGGCCGGCCAGGGCCATCACGTCGGGACGTTCGCGCACGCCGGCCTGGAGGATGGTCTGCGCGTCGAGGCCGGCGGTGCTGCTGACCGGCAGGCGGGCGCCGCCCATTTGGGCAAACAGCCGAAACACGTTGAGCACGGGCAGGTCCAGCCCGTCGCTGGCCAGCGCGCGAAAGCCGGCAAAGGGCGGCTGGTCCTCGAACTCAAAGGCCCACGTCAGGGCGCCGCGCAGATTCACGCCGTATTGCGCCGCCAGTTCGACGGCGCGCGGGAAGCTCGCCGCCGTGTAGCTGGAGTACATGGTGCCGTTGCGGTAGCCATCGCGCGGCTCCCGGCAGGCGGCGCAGCCTTCCGGATCGGATTCACCGATCACGATGGGTGCCTGCTTGTATTCCGGGAAGGAGGCGATGACCGCAAAGGCGTCGCGCATGTTTTTCAATTGGGCGGCCATGCTCATTTGCACGTGATCGTTGGTAAACACGGGCGAACCTTTGGCGTGGAAGGAAATGAAAGCCAGTGGCGAACCGATCCGGCCGGTGACGTAATTGGTGCCGTGCGCGCAGTGGGCCAGAAATTTGCGCAGGAAGCTGCCGCCCGGGCCGCCGGCGGTTTCCGGTCCGCCCACGCGGGCATCGGGCCAGGCCCGCCGCACGCCGTCCACCGCATAGTCGTAGAGCTTGAAATATTCTTCAGGCGAGCCCTGCCAATAGCCGATGTTCGGCTCGTTCCACACTTCCCAATACCACTGCTGCAATTCGGTGGTGCCATATCGTTCCCGGCAATGCGCGGTCCATTGGTAAACCAGTTCGCCCCATTTGGCGTAATCTTTTGGCGGATACGCCTGGCCCGCCTCCACAGGCGCGCGGTCATCCTTCGGCGGGTGATGCGGATAATCCTGCGGGCGGCTGGATAGCGCTTCGGGCATGAAGCCGATTTCCACGTAAGGCTTCACGCCGTGTTCGAGATAGGCGTCGAAGATCTGGTCATTGATGGTCCAGTCGTAGATTGGTTTGCCGGTGGGGTCTTCCTTGTACGCGCTGGTGGAACCCCATTTCAGGGCATAATCGCCATCGCCGCTGGTGAGGAGGTGGTGGCAGCGGAAATAGACCTGTTGCGGCGCCAGTTGGCCGAGTTCGCCGAGCAGTTGGCGGCCGTTGGGCAGGCAGGCATAGTTCGCTTCGTCGGCGCCAAAGAAGCGCCAGATGGGCGCCAACTCGGGGCCGGGCCGGGCGGCATCCACCGTGATCGTCACGGGGAAGGTCGCCGCCGGCTCCGCCGCCAACAGTTTCGCCGTAGCCAGGCCCAGCGCCGTCAGGAGCAGGGGCAGGGTATGTCGATAGCGCCTCATGGGATTAGGCGGCGGGGCGGGAGGGCCCGACGGTGCATATTTGGTAAATCATAAAACCAACCTGAATTTTGATGAACTTGTCCCAGCCTGTCAAAGCGCTTTACAAACCAGGATGGGTTGATGACACTCAGAAAATTCGAGGTGTTGAAGAAAACCGCAGGAGCTTGGATGTCCGAAAAGGTGACCCGAACCAGATAGAGTGGGTGCGGGAGGAAGCCCGCCAGCGGGCCCCCCTAGATTGGGGTATGTTCAGCGAGTTGAGTTCCTGCAAAGCTATCCTTGATTATGACCTTATCCGCCCTGACCAAACCGTCATTTTTCAGAATTCCAATGGCCGTGGCAGGCCTGCTGTTGGCCGCCGGGCTGACCGGCTGCCAGACCAGCGGGTCCCCGGAGCGGGCGCTGAACACGCCGCCGGCCGGTTTTACCCCGGTCTTCAACGGGACGGATCTCACCGGTTGGTGGGGCGCCACCACCGAGGATCCGCGCGGCTACCTGGCGCTGCCGCCCGCGGAATTCCAGCAAAAACATGACGCCAGCCTGGCGGACATCCACCAACACTGGTCCGTGCAGAACGGTGAGCTGGTTAATGATGGCCAGGGCCTTTATCTGACCACGGATAAAAACTACGGCGACTTTGAATTGCTGGTGGATTACAAGACGGTGCCGCTGGCGGATAGCGGGATTTATTTGCGCGGCTGTCCGCAAGTGCAGATTTGGGATTACACCAAGGCCGGCGGCAAATGGGACTTGGGCGCGGACAAGGGCAGCGGCGGCTTGTGGAATAATTCGCCCGGCGCGCCCGGCAAGGATCCGCTGGTGTTGGCCGACCAGCCGTTCGGCGAGTGGAACCACGTGCGCGTGATCATGGCCGGTTCGCGGGTCTGGGTGTGGCTGAATGGCCAACAAACGGTTGATGGTGCGGTGCTGGAGAATTACTACAATCGCAAATTGCCGGTACCCAAGCGCGGACCAATCCAATTGCAGACGCATGGCGGCGAAATCCGCTGGCGCAACCTGTTCCTCCGTGAAATTGGCAGCGACGAGGCGGACCAGCTTCTCCGCGGCACGGACCCGGCGGGATTCCAGTCGGTTTTCAACGGCCGCGATTTCACCGGTTGGGCGGGGCCGCTGGACTGCTGCTCGGTCACCAATTCAGCCATCCTCTGGCAACGGAACAAGGGCGGCACGATCTATACGGAGGCTGAATACACCAATTTTGTGGTGCGGCTGGAGTTCAAGCTGCCGCCGGGCGGCAACAACGGCCTGGCCATCCGCTATCCCGGCTACGGTGACACCGCCTATGTGGGCATGTGCGAATGCCAGGTGCTGGATGACAATTACGAGCAGGCCACGGGCGATAAGATCGACCCGCGCCAGGCGCACGGTTCCGCCTACGGCATGGTGCCGGCGCTGCGCGGCTACCAGCATCCCATCGGCGAATGGAATTACGAGGAAGTCACCGTCGTGGGACCCACGATGAAGGTGGAAATGAATGGCACGCAGATCCTGGACGCCGATCTGAGCCACGTGACGGAGTTCATGCATGATTCGGCGCATCCGGGCAAGGACCGCACCAGCGGCCATTTCGGTTTCGCCGGCCACGACGACCCGGTGATGTTCCGGAACATTACCATCAAACCGCTTAACTGACCCATTCCCGCCGCCTATGAGTCCGATCAATCGTTCCTCACGCCGTACCTTTCTCAAGACCGCCGGTGCCGCCGCGCTGGCGTTTCCTTTCATCACCTCGCGCCTGCTGGCGGATCCGCCCAGTCGCCGGGTCCGCCACGCCAGCTTTGGCGCGGCCGGCATGGCGTGGTCCGATCTCACGCAAATCGCCAACACCCCCAACGTGGACATTGTGGCCGTCTGCGATGTGGACCTCAGCCACCTGGGTGACGCGAAGAAGCAGTTTCCCAACGCGCGATTCTACCAGGATTGGCGCGAGCTGCTGGACCAGGAGGCGAACCACATTGACTCGGTGAACGTCTCCACGCCGGACCACATGCACGCGCCCATCGCCGTGAGTGCCATGCAACTGGGCAAACATGTTTACGGCCAAAAGCCGCTGGCGCATGAACTCCACGAGGTGAGGCGCATGACCGAGCTGGCCCACGAGAAAAAGCTGGTCACGCAGATGGGCATCCAAATTCATTCGGATGCATATTATCGCATCGCGGTACGCCTGTTGCAGGATGAGACCATCGGCAAGATCCGGGCGGTCCATTCCTGGTGCGATAAATCCTGGGGCGATCCCGGCGAACGGCCGGACCGAACGGACCCGGTGCCGGCGGGCTTTGACTGGAACCTTTGGCTGGGCGTCTGCGCCGACCGCCCTTTTATTGGCGACCAGTATTACCATCCGGGCAACTGGCGCAAACGGCTGGACTTCGGCACCGGCACGTTTGGCGACATGGGTTGCCACATCTTTGATCCCGTATTCGGCGGTCTTGGTCTGGTCGCCCCGGTCGCCGTGCGTTCGGAAGGCCCGGTGCCCAATGCCTGGAACTGGGCGCTCAACGGCCAGGTGGCCTACACCTTCCACGGCACGCCCCACACCGCCGAGCACACGCTGCCGGTTACGTGGTATGATGGCGCGGCCAAGCCACCGGCGGAGGTGATTGCGCTGGTGGAGGGGGATTATCCCGCTGCGGCCGGCTCCATATTTATCGGCACCGAAGGGGTGCTGTTGTTGCCGCACATCGACCGGCCGTCGCTTTATCCCAAGGCCAAATTCCAGGACTTCAAGCTGCCGCATATCGCCGGCTTGAAGCACTGGGGCCAGTTCATCAACGCCTGCCGGGGCGAGGACCAGACCACCGCCAATTTTGATTACGCCGGACCACTGACCGAGACCATTCTGCTGGGCGGCATCGCTTCGCGCTTCCCGCAAACCACGCTGAAATGGCACAGCCGAAAAATGAAGTTCGACCTCGCCGAGGCCAATCGCCATGTCCGGCGCGACTACCGGAAGGGCTGGGAGGTCAAAGGCCTGTGACCAAGCCGGCCGGAATTCTTCAAGCATGAGTATCACAGACCCAAAACCGGGATTGGCCGCAGTTCCCGCCGTGGCGGAACGCCTGGCGGTTTGCAGTTGGTCGCTGCAGCCGGCGGATTTGGCCGACTTGATTGGCAAATTGCAGGAGACCGGCATTCGCCGGGTGCAACTTGCGCTCGATCCGCTCCGCGAATCCCCCGCCCATTGGACTAACGTAGTGCCGGCGTTTCAGGCGGCCGGCATTTCCCTGGTGTCCGGCATGTTCGCCTGTATTGGCGAGGATTACGCCACGCTGGAATCCATCCGGCTCACCGGCGGCATTGCCCCGGACGCCACCTGGGAGGCCAACCTGGCGAATATCCGCGCCACGGTCAGGATCGCGACGGAACTGGGCCTGAAATTGGTGACGTTTCACGTGGGCTTTGTGCCGGAAAACGCCGCCTGTCCCGAATTTGCCAAAACGCTCGCCCGGTTGGCGACGGTGACGGAAATTTTCGCGTCCGCCGGCCTCGAACTGGCGTTGGAGACCGGCCAGGAAGCCGCGCCGACGCTGGCCGCCTTGCTCCGCCAACTGGACCAGCCCGGCTTGGGCATCAATTTTGATCCGGCCAACATCATCCTCTACGGTCAGGGCGATCCGATTGCGGCGTTGCATGTCCTGCGCCCGTGGGTCCGCCAGGTGCACATCAAGGACGCCCGCCACACCCGCGTGCCGGGGACGTGGGGTGAGGAAGTCATCGCCGGCACCGGCGAGGTGGACTGGCGGCGGTTCTTTGCCACCTTGAAGGGAACCCAATTTGCCGGCGATTTGGTCATCGAACGCGAGGCCGGCACGCAACGCGTCGCCGATGTCCGCGCGGCGCGCGAGGTGGTCTTGCGCTCAGCCGAATAGCTCATGTCACGCTCCAATCCAGTTCACGCCACCCGGCCGGTCAACGTTGCCGTGGTCGGGCTCGGTTTCATGGGGGTCACGCATTTGCGCGCCCATTTGGGCCATCCGCTGGCGCGGGTGGTGGCTGTCTGTGATGCCAATCGGTGGCCGGTCAACGGCGTGTTGGCCGGGGTGGCCGGCAACATCCAGAAAGCCGATGATCTGCGGCTCGATCCGAGCGTGAAGGTGTTTCGCCGGCTGGACGACTTGCTGGCGGACCCGGAAGTGGAATTGGTGGATCTCTGCACGCCCACGCCGCTGCATCCGGAGCAGGCGCTGGCGGCCCTGCAGGGCGGCAAGCATGTGTTGTGCGAAAAGCCGATGGCGCGCACGGCGGCGGCGGCGCGGGAGATTCAGGCGGTGGCCGAAAGATCCCCCGGTTTTTTCATGCCCGCCATGTGCATGCGGTTCTGGCCCGGCTGGAGCTGGCTGAAACAGGCGGTCGCGGAAAAAACGTACGGCGCGGTGCTGGCGGCGCGTTTCCGCCGCGTTTCCGAACTGCCCGCCTGGAGCCGCCACGGCAACGTGGACAACGGCGGCGCCTTGCTCGACCTGCACATCCATGACACGGATTTTGTGAATTTCCTTTTTGGCCGGCCGCAGAGTGTTCAGTCGTCCGGCGTGGTCGCGGCCAACGGCGCCATCAATCACGTGGTGACGGAATATCGCTATGCGGGCGGCCCGGTGGTGCACGCCGAGGGCAATTGGCTGTTGGCGCAGGGATTTGGCATGGCTTACACATTGTATTGCGAACGGGCCACGCTGGATTTCGACCTGGGCCGGGGTGACCGGGCGCTGGTGGTAACCGAAGCGGGCGGGACGCCGCGCGTGGTGCCGTCCGATGGTACGGACGGCTATGCCGTCGAGGTCGCGTATTTTCTTGAGTGTGTGGCCCACCGGCGGGCTCCGCAAACGGTGACGGCGGCGGATGGGGTGGCGGCGCTGGCGATTTGCGAGGCGGAGGAAAAATCCGTGCGCACCGGCCTGCCGGTAGCCCTCGGACCGGCCACGTGAGTTTTCTCATTGACAAACTGGAGGCTGGGCAGGGTATGCTCGGCGCCTCCTGCTGATTCCTGACACTGGTGAAATTGAACCAGTTGAGCCGAAGCGGGCCAGATCCGTGGCCAGTGGCAGCAAGACTGGCCCGTAACCGAACAGTGAAAATTCATTATCAAACCGAACAAAACCGCCATGAGTAATCCGACTGATCAAACTGCCAGCCAACTCCCCACGTACATCACCAGCGCGGTGCCCAATCCGATGGAAAAGCGCGCGGCTTGGTACAAGAACACCGCCCCGACGTACGCCGGGATTTTCCTGTGGTTCGTGTTTTGGCAGGATGTGGCGAAAGCAGGCGCGCCGGGTGGAACCCTGGCGCAAGGGATTGGCTGGGCGCTGGCCAGCCTGGTGATTTCGGCGCTGGTTTGTCATTTCCTCTTCTACCTGGTGCCCGGCTTGCTGGGGCTGAAAACCGGCTTGCCGCTGTATATCGTTGGCACCTCGACTTTCGGGGCGAAGGGTGGGTTCCTGATGCCGGGCTTTCTGATGGGCGTATTGCAATTCGGCTGGGTGGGCGTGAATGTTTATTTTTCCTCCCAGGCGTTGAGCGCGCGGATTCCCGTGGACGCCCGGATCATCATGGTGGTCTGGGGTGTCCTGGCCTGTTTCGTGGGGCTCAAAGGCATCCAATATGTGGCCAAAGTGGCCACGTATTTGCCGTTGATTCCGTTGGTGGTGCTGTTGTGGCTGGTGGCCGCGACCATCGGCAACGTGGGTAGCTTCAGCCCGGACTCGCTGGTGGCCGCGCAAAAGGCGGCCCATCCCGTTGGTGCTGAGCCCCTGGGCATGATGGGCGTGCTGGCTGCCATGCTGACGTATGTGGTCGGCTTTTTCGCCACGGCCGGAGCCGCCGGCGTTGATTTTGGCACGAACAGCCGGGATAAGAAAGACGTGAGCCGAGGCGGGTTGGTTGGCATTGCGCTGGCCATCATCGTGACGGCCGGTTTGTCGCTGCTGATTGTCGCCGGCTACTATGGCTCGCAAGCCGGCTTGGCGGCGGCCACCGCCAAGGGGATCAGTCTTAGTTCCTTTGACCTGATCCCGGCCATACTGGGCGATGACAAGGCCAAGTGGGTGATGTTCTTGCTGGCTCTGTCGGCTTTTCCATCCGCATGTTTTTCTTCGTTCATCGCGGCCAATAGTTTCAAGACCACGTTGCCGAAGGTGAACCCGTTTGTATCCGTGGGCATTGGCACGGTGGTGGCGGTTGTCCTGGCGATCACGGGAGTGGTGGCCAGCGCCGTGGCCGTGTTCCAGATCATTGGCGCCTCCTTCGGTCCCATCTGCGGGGCGATGCTCGTGGATTATCTGCTGGCCGGCCGCAAATGGAGCGGCCCCCGCGCGGGTTTCAATCCGGCTGGCTGGATCGCGTGGGCACTGGGTTTCGGCGTGGGTATCCTGCCGAACCTGCATGTGAACCTGCCGGCGGCGCCGGTGGTGGCGTTTGGCGTGGGCGCAGTGGTGTATTACCTGTGCGCCTCCATCGGGCTGCAATCCCCCGTGGTGCCGCTGCCCGGCAAGGCGGCTGAGGCGGCCAAATCCAAGGGGCCATCGGCTGCTTAACGTGACGCCGGCGGGCATTGCACCGGGACCCTCGGCCTTGGAACGGGACTTGCCCGTCTTCAAGGCCGTGCGGACGATCGCCGACGCCAGACCGTTGAAGGCGGAGTGGTTGTTGGCGTGGCCGGGCGCGGATTGGGTTTCCCTTACACGCTCATGAACCAATCACATCGCTTTAAACTGTTCGTCATGATGGTGCTGGAGTTTTTCATCTGGGGTGCCTGGCTCCCGTTGATCTTCGGCTACTTGCACGGACTGGGATTCTCGCCGGCGCAACAATCCTTGATCCTGAACGCCTTCCCGGTGGCGGCCATCATTGGCATGTTCTTCAGCAATCAGTATTGCGATCGCCATTTCGCGGCGGAGAAATTTCTGGCGCTCAGCCATCTGGTGGGTGGCCTGGCCATGTGGGGGCTGGCGTACACCACGAGCTTCTGGCCGTTCTTTATTCTGATGCTGGTGCACTGCCTGTTCTACGTGCCGACCCTATCCATCGCCAATTCCGTGGCGTTTGCCAACATGAGGGATGCGCAGAAGGAATTCGGTATGGTGCGCATGGGTGGCACGTTGGGCTGGGTGTTGGCCGCGTGGCCGTTCACGTTTATTTTTGTGGATTGGCAGGCGGTGCATGCCGCCAATCCGCAGGGCCTGACGAACTGGCTCGGTGTGGTGCTCAAATCCGGCCTGACGGGCGACGCGCTGCAATCGGCCACCGTGTGGACCTTCAAGGTGGCGGGCATCGCCTCCTTGTTGCTGGCGGGTTTCAGCCTGTGGCTGCCGCATACGCCGGCGAAAAAGGCCGGCCAGGGCGCGGAGGAGAATCTGGCCTGGCTCGAAGCGCTTAAGTTGCTCAAGCACCCATTTGTGCTGGTCCTGTGGCTGGTGGCGGTGGTGGATTCGTTCGTCCAAAACAGTTATTTCAACTGGACGGGTTCCTTCCTCAGCACGGCGCAGAGCGCAGGCGGGGTGGGCATTCCCGGCAACTGGATCATGCCGGTGATGAGTATTGGGCAGGTGATGGAAATGCTCACCATGTTTGTCCTGGGCGTCGCGCTCAAGCGTTTCGGCTGGCGCACGACCATGATCGTGGGCATTCTGGGACACGTGGTCCGGTATGCGACGTATGCGTTCTTCCCGGATCACAAAGAGCTGATCATTCTCATTCAGCTTCTGCACGGCATCTGCTACGCCTTCTTTTTTGCCGCGGTTTATATTTTCGTGGATGCGTATTTCCCGAAGGATGCCCGCGCCAGTGCGCAGGGGTTATTTAACGTGATGATCCTGGGCGTTGGTTGTTTGCTGGCCAATTCAATCTGCCCGTTTTTGAGCCAGAGCGTGTTTGCCCGGAACGGGGTGACGAATTTCCATGCGCTCTTCCTGGTGCCGATGGGTTGCGGTCTGGTGGCGGCGTTGGCGTTGGGGTTGTTCTTCCATCCGCCCAAGGTTGTTCCGGCCGCCGCCGACCAGGCCGCTTGAGTGGTTCCGCCCCCGGCCGGTGCCCCATTGACACGGGGAGCAACCGGGGTGAACATGTGGTGTTCTATTGAACATGACGTATGAAAACCAACTCTCTTAGGACTTTGGCCGCGAGCCTGTCGCTCGTGGGGTGCATGGGCGCCGGCGGCACGGTCTGGGCACAGGAAAGCACGGCGGCCGCCTCCCAGGCGACTGCGCAATCGACCACGGCGGTGGTCCAGGCGTCGGCCACGGCCGCGCCACAGCTCCCGTACGGAGCCTCACAAATCTTGCAACTGGTTCAGGCGAAAGTGGCGGACGATACCATCGTTACCTACATTCGCAGTTCGGGCAACAGTTACAATCTGAACGCTGACCAGATTATCTTCCTGCAGCAGCAGGGATTGTCGTCGTCGGTCCTCAACGCGATGTTGAGCCAGCCGCGGGCTGGTGTGTATGCCGGCAACGCCTCCGCCACCTACACCGCGCAGCCGAATTATTCGCAGCCGACGCAGGTGCAGGCGGAGCAGCAACCCGCCTCCACGGTGACCGTGGGGCCGGCGGTGACGGCGATTGATCCCAGCGCGGCGGCGGCCCCGGCCACGGTCTATTATTATCAACCGACCTATTATCCGGATTATTCGTATCCGTATTATCCCTATTATTATGGGTATCCCGCGGTGACGGTGGGCTTCGGCTGGGGTTGGGGTGGTGGTTGGCACGGCGGCTGGCACGGCGGCGGTGGTTGGCATGGCGGTGGCGGCTGGCACGGGGGTGGCGGCGGCTTCCATGGCGGTGGTGGCGGTTTCCACGGCGGTGGCGGACACCGTTGATTACCAACACCTCTTGGATCGAGGGTTTCCGGGCTGGCGTCGACGCGCTGGCAGTGTGAGTCCTCGGTTGTTTTTTTAAGGCTGGCCGGGCGGAAATGCCCGGCCGGCCGTCGTCTTTTTGGGGCTCCGCCTTGACCGCCTGCGGTTGTGGTATTAGGCTTGATTGATGTCAGACAAGACCAAGAGGAAAGGCAAGGCCACACTGCTCGGCCTGGGCTTGGATTCCGACGGCCATAAACGCATTACCACCGGCGATAATTTTGCGCTTTTTGGCGGCACCCAGGAGACCCACGAGGTCATGACCGAGAAGGCGATCAAGATCAACGAGAAACTCAAGGCGCGCGGCCAGCGCCTCGAAACCGTCAGCCGTGAGGAGTTGGATGACATCGCCCACGACGTCGGTCTCAAGAAGATCACCGTCCAATGAAGGATCGGGGTGGTGGTCGTGCGGGTTAGGCGCCTGACGAACCAGCCCAACAACCCGCGCCGCGCGCTTGAAAACCGTCATCCATTGGTTCCGCCGCGACCTGCGGGTGGCCGACAACACGGCTTTGAGCGCGGCCGCCCGGCGCGCGGCAACCGTGATTCCGGTTTTCATCTTCGAGGATGCTTTTCGCACCGGTCCAGACGTGGGTGCCGCCCGGCTGGCTTTTCTCCTGCAATCCGTCGAGTCGTTGCGCAAGAACCTGGCGGAATTGGGCCATCCGTTGATCATTCGGTGCGGCCCATCGACCGAGATTCTCCCGGCGCTATGCCGGGAAGTCGGCGCGCAGGCGGTGTTTGCCAACAAGCGCTATGAACCCTACGCGCAACAGCGGGATGAACGCCTGGTCCAGGCGCTCTTGACCCAGGGGGTGGGCTTTGAGCTCTTCAAGGATGCCGTCCTGTGGGAGGAGCAGGATATTCTCACCCAGGCCGGAAATCCCTATACCGTCTTCACCCCTTATGCCAAAGCGTGGAAGGCGCGGCCGGGGGCGCCGCCGCGACCGCGGCTGGGTGCGGCCAAGGGTCGTCCCGCAGCGCTCCGCTCCGATGCGTTGCCGGCCACGCCGGCGGAGGTGGGTCATCCCTTGAAGCAGGCTATTCCGCCGGCCGGGGAACGGGCCGCCGTCGAACAATTGCGCCGGTTCATGGCCGGCGCGGTGGGGGAATATGGGCGGACACGCGATTTCCCGGCCTTGGCGGGCACGTCCGGATTGTCGCCGCACCTGCGCGCGGGGACCATTGGCATTCGCACGATCCTGGCCGAGCTCAAGCGCGCGCAAGAGGGGGTGCCGCCCGCCGGGGCGGCCGGCGGCGAGGTGTTTCTGAACGAGCTCATCTGGCGCGAGTTTTATTTGCAGGTGCTCCACAATTTTCCGCACGTCGTCCAGGGCGCTTTCCGGCCGGAATACGACCGGCTGGCCTGGTCGGAGAACCGCGGACATTTTCAGGCTTGGTGCGAAGGACGCACCGGCTATCCCATCGTGGACGCGGCCATGCGCTGCCTCAACGCCACCGGTGGCATGCACAACCGGCTGCGGATGATCGTGGCGATGTTTTTGACCAAGGACCTGCTCCTCCATTGGCAATGGGGCGAGCGGTATTTCATGCGGCAATTGGTGGATGGCGACCTGGCCGCCAACAACGGCGGCTGGCAATGGAGCGCGGGCACGGGCACGGATGCGGCGCCCTATTTCCGCATCTTCAATCCCGTCTCGCAGGCGCTGAAATTTGATCCGGACGGCGCCTTCGTCCGCCGCTGGCTTCCCGAGTTGAAGGATTTCCCGGACGACCTGGTGCAGCAACCGTGGGAGCATCCGCTTTTGTTATCCCGGTCCAAGTACCCGCCGCGGATCGTGCTGCACGAGGAGCAGCGGGCAAAATACCTGGCCATGTTCAAGGCGGTGAAAGGGTGACTATTGGTTTTGCCAGCGGTCAACTGGGGTGGAAATCCGCTTGAAGTTCGGGGCGCGTTTCGTTTTAGTAGGGGTAGGTTGAAAGCCATGAAAACTCCCGTTTTGCCCATTGCCCGTTTGTTTCAGGCGTGTGAACCGAACGAATCGCTGTCGCCGGATGACCCGCGGTATGTGAATTTCGATTCCGTGCGGGGTGACAGTCCGGCTCCAGTATATGCGCGCAGTCTGCGGCGATCGGATGCGGCCAAACCGGAGATCAAGCTGCTGGCCGGCCATCGAGGTATTGGCAAAACCAGCGAACTCCGGCGCCTGAAGAAGCTGCTCGAAGAACCGGCGGCCGCCGATGCTGTCCCCCCGTTCAAGGTCATCCTCTTTGATGTGAACGACTCACTGGATGTGAACGACCTTGATTTTCCGGACCTGCTGGTTTTGATCGCCGGTGAAATTCAAATCCAGCTCAGGCAGGCTGCCATCCCGGGATTTAACGGCGTTTCAAGTTATTTGCAGAGGGTTTGGGAGGATGTGCAGACGACTTTGAAGTCCGAAGTCGAATTCAAAGGCGGGGAGGCGGATATCCCCTTTGGGAAATTGGCCGTTGAGATCAAGAACCGTCCCACGGCCCGCAAAAAATTGCGTGCCGCCATCGAACAGAACAACACCAGTTTACTGGCCGCGGTCAATGATTTGCTGGTGGAGGCGAATATCGCCATACGCAAGAGCAACGCCGGCAGCGGGCTCGTTCTCCTGATCGACGGTCTCGATAAAATCACGCTGCGACCGTTGGATGACGGCCGCAGCAATACGCATATTCGTCTCTTTTGCGACCGGGCCGATCAACTGGCCGGCTTAAAAGTCCACACGGTTTACACGGTCCCCATTTCGCTGGTCTATTCGCCACGGGCGGCTCAATTGGCCCAGACCTTCGGAGCGCACACGCCGCCCATGTCGATGATCTGTTTGCGCGGACCAAAAAAGTCTGAGCCCACGGCAGCCACCGCCGGTATGAAAAAAATGTGGGAAATGCTGGAAAAACGGTGCGCCTACGCCCAGGTGGAGATAAAGGATGTTTTCGACCAGCGGGAGACGGCGCATTATCTCTGCCGTATGACCGGCGGCCATCCCCGGCACTTGATGATGTTCATCCAGGCGGCCATCAATGCCGTGGATCAGTTTCCCATCACCCAGGAGGCGGCGTACAAAGCCGTCAAGAACTACGCCAATAGTCTCCTGCGCGAAATTCCGGACGCCTTCTGGCCGCTGCTCCGAAAGTTCAAAGCGCCGCAGGCTTACATATGCAAGGATGAGCCGCACCAGCAAATGCTTTTTTACCTCCATGTTTTTGAATACATGAATGGTGAACCGTGGTATGAGGTAAACCCGGTCATTCGTGATCTGCCGAAATTTGCCGAGGTGGAAACCGGCGCGCAAGGCGGCTGAATTGCCTCTTGTTCATGGCTAACCAAAGTTTAACGATGGAGCCCATGGCATCGGGTTTGGTCGCGGAACCCCTGCGCGCGCTCCGGCGCGGCCTCACCCGGGCCGCCGGCTTCGCCTTGTATGTCGCCGTGGTTAAAACCCCGGCCCAGCGCAATCAGTTGATCACGCTGCTGGCCGAAGCCGTCCCAGCAATCAAACTGCAAACCGTCACCCTTCGCGCCGACAGCACCGATATTCTGGACGAGATTCAACAGCAGCTAGGCGGCCCGCCATCCGGCCCCGTGATGCTTACTGGTCTGGAAACCGTGTTGCCATCGGATGCCCCCAATCATCCCATCCTCAATGCGCTTAATCTGCGCCGTCCCGACTGGCCGCAACGGATTTCCCAGCCCGTAGTCTTTTGGGTGCCCGAATATTTGCTCGGCGTCCTGGCTCGCTCCGCGCCGGATTTTCTGGATTGGCGCAGCGATACCATTCATTTCCCCGACCTTCAGCCGGCCCAGTTTGAAGTCCTCAAATCGGTAACCTGGGGCGGGGGAATCGATACCCGCTTGCCCGCCGCCGCCCGCCGGGAACGCATCCGGGAATTGGAGTCGCGCATAGCGGCAAATGAGGATTCCAATGACACGGCCATTTGCCCAGTGGTGGCTGACTGGCTGAATGAGCAGGGATTGCATTTCCGCTTGTTTGGCGAAATGCAAGCAGCACTCGGTTGTTTTGAAAAGGTGCTCGCCATCGCACGCGGGCTCGGCGATCGCCGAAGGGAAGTCGCGGCGCTGGCAAATCTCGGTATTATTTACGCGGAGATGGGTGACTTACGAAAGCCAATTGAACTATTCCGACAGGGATTAGGCATCTGCCAAAAACTAGGCGATTTGCCGGCAGAAAGCGACCTGCTTGGGAATCTTGCCAGTGCCAACTTTGCAACCGGCAATTTCCGCGATGCCGGTCAGTTTTATGAACAAAGTCTGAAGTTGCATCGCCGACTCGGAAATCTGCTTGGGCAGGGGCGGGATTTGTTGGGCATTGGATCGATATATACAAAACACCAAAAGTTCTCTGACGCCATTCCCTGTTTTGAGGAAGCTCTTGGAATTTTTCGAGCGGCGGGCGCTCGAAAGGAACTCAGTAACGTGCTTGGTAACCTCGGTGTTGTCTATCGACAGCAAGGTGACATACAAAAGGCGATCGGATTTTTTGAACAAGCCATAGTCGCTGACCGAGATTTGGGGGATAAACAAGGTGAAAGACGAGACCTTGGCAATCTGGGGAATGCCTATGCGACTTTGGGAGACCTACCCAAAGCGATTAATTTATTTAACGAGGCGTTGGCGATCGCCAGCGAGGTGGGCGACCGGCGCGGGGAGGGTGGAATCCTGTTGAATTGCGCCCTGGCATTGGACCAGTCCGGAGATCGGGAGGGGGCTATCGCCCGAGCGGAGCAAGCGCTTAAGATCTTTGAGGTAATCGAAGACCCACACGTTGGCGAAGCGCGGGCGATGTTGGCTAGGTTGCGTCAGTAAGCGAAGGTGGCGTCTGCCAATTCAGTTGCAGGTTTCGTCGCAACCAAGAGAGCGCCTTCCTCACCGCGCCAGCAGGGCCTGAGCGTGCTGGCGGGCGGCGTCGCTCTGGCCGCCGAGCATGCGTGCCAGCTCGGTCACCCGCGCCGGCCGGTCCAGCAGCGTGATTTCCGAAATCGTGCGGCCATTCCGTACCTGCTTGCTCACCACGTAATGCGCATCGGCCGCCGAGGCCACTTGCGGCAGGTGGGTGATGCACAGGACCTGGCGCTGCGCCGCAATCTGCCGCATCTTCTCCCCCACGGCATGGGCGGTCTCGCCGCCCACGTTGGCATCCACTTCATCAAACACCAGCACCGGAATATCGTCTTCCGCCGCCAGCACCGTTTTCAAGGCCAGCATCACGCGCGCCATTTCGCCGGAGGAGGCGATGGCCCGCAAGGGCTTCGCCGGCTCGCCGGGATTGGGGGCAAATTGAAATTCCACCTCGTCCAAGCCCGATTCCTTGATGACTTGGCCGGGCGCCGACGCGGTCGGGCTGATGGCCACGTCGAACTTGCTCTGTTTGAACCCCAAATCCCCGAGCTGCCTGGCCACCGCCTTGGCCAGTTGCGGAATGATTTTTCGGCGCGCGGCGGAGAGTTTTTTGCCGGCGTTTTGAATCTCCGCGTCGGATTTTTCCAGGGCTGCCTGGAGGCGTGCCAATTCGGCATCGCGCGCTTCCAAGCTGGCCAGCCGGGTTTGGGCCTCCGCGCCGAAGGCCGTCACCTCCGCGAGGGTGGCGCCGTACTTGCGTTTGAGCGTGTGCAACAGGTTGAGCCGCTCCTCCAGTTCCGCCAGCCGCGCCGGGTCCACCTCCACCTTGTCCGCATAATGCGAGACGGCGGATTGCAATTCGCGCAACAGCTCGGTGGCTTGGGCGTGCAGTTCCACCAGGTGTGCCGCGCCGGGGTCCACGCGTTGCAACTCGGCCAGCAACCGGCCCGCGGCGCCGGCTTGCGTGAGCAGCGAGGTGTCGCTCTCGCTCAAAGCGTCCAGGGTCGCCTGGCTGAGCTGCAGCAGCCTGGCGGCGTTGCTGGCGCGGTGAAAATCCGCTTCCACCCGCTCGTCTTCGCCGGGCTGCAAACGCGCGGCGGAAATTTCCTGCACCTGGTGGCGGAGCAGGTCCAGTTGCTGCGCGTAGGTCTTTTCATCCACGATGAGCGCGGCTTTCTCCATTTCCAGCGCGCGGCGGCCGCGGACGAGTTCGCCAAAGGCGGCGCGGTCGGCCTCGAGTCCGCCAAAAGCATCCAGGATGGCCAGTTGCCGGGCCGGATGCAGCAGCGACTGGTGGTCGTGGGGGCCGTGCATATCCACCAGCCCTTCGCCGAGGCTGGCCAGCGTGGCGAGGGTCGTGGGCGAGCCATTGATGAACTGGCGGTTGGTGCCGGCCGCGGTGAAGGTGCGCTTGAGCACCAGTTGATGATCTTCGCAGGGCTCCAGGCCGTTTTCCTCCAAAAAGGCTTTAAGGGGCTGCGCGCCGGAGCGCGGCCGCAGGCGGCGCACGTCCAAGACCGCCTCCACCGAGCAACTTTCCTCCCCGGTGCGAATGAGGCTGCGGTCGGCTCGTTCGCCGAGCACGAGGTTGAGCGCGCCCAGAATGATGGACTTGCCGGCGCCGGTCTCGCCGGTGATGACATTGCAGCCCGGCCGCAATTCCAACGTGAGGTCGGTCACCAGGGCCAGGTTTTTGATGCGCAGGGTCGTCAGCATGGACGTGTTTCGGGCCACAGCTAAACACAGACCCGGCGCGCCATGCGATAAAAAAAGCTTCCCGGAGCGAAGACACCGCGGCGCAGCGCGGGCCTCCGGACGGACGCCACGGGGAGGCGGGCTGTCCGGTCGGCTTGACTTTGCGGCGGTTCTGGCATGAAATGGAACCACGCCGGATCAACCAGACCGGGGATTTTTTACACCAAGATTTATACCAAGGCTAAGTGTGGCCACCGAAACCCTTCATTTTGAAAACGCGCGGTTTGCGCAACAATTGTTCAACCACGAGCCGCGCAATTTGCAGGCGCTCGAGACCGAGCTGGGCGTGAAGGCCACGGCCCGCGAGGGCTGGATCAAGCTGGACGGCGCCGCCGAGGATGTGGAGCGCGCGAAGCAACTTTTTTCTTCGTTGGAGAACCTGCTTAAAGCCGGCTCGCCGGTGAAGAACCGCGAGTTTACCCACGCGCTGGGCGTGGTGAAGCACGAGGGCGGCAATACGCTGCGGGAGATGGTCAGTGATCGCATCATGACGCACGAGCGCAAGCCGGCGGTGACCGCCAAGACGGTGGGCCAGAAAAAATATCTTGAGGCCATCCGCAAACATGATGTCACGTTTGGCATCGGGCCGGCCGGCACGGGCAAGACGTATCTGGCGGTGGCCATGGGGCTGGCGGCCTTGCGCGAAGGCTCGGTCTCCCGGATCATTTTGACGCGGCCGGCGGTGGAGGCGGGGGAGGCGCTGGGCTTTCTGCCGGGCGACCTGTTTGAAAAGATCACCCCGTATCTGCGCCCGTTGCACGATGCGCTGCACGACATGCTGCCGGCCGAGGAAATCGCCAAGCACACGGAGCGCGGCACCATCGAGATTGCGCCGCTGGCCTACATGCGCGGGCGCACCCTGAATGGCGCTTTCATCATCCTGGACGAGGCCCAGAACTCCACGGCCGAGCAGATGCTCATGTTTCTCACCCGGCTGGGCCATGGCTCCAAGGCGGTGATCACCGGCGACGAGACCCAGATCGACCTGCCGCCGCACAAACATTCCGGGCTGGCCGAGGCGCACCGGGCGCTGCGGCTCACCGAGGGCATTGCCATCATCGAATTTTCCAAGCGCGATGTGGTGCGGCATCCACTGGTCCAGCGGATCATTGCCGCCTACGAAGAACATCGCGGCCGGGCCAAGAACGAATGAGCGGCGCCTCTCGCCAGCGTGTTGCCGCGGCCGCGTCGCGGCGCGGTTCCGCCAAGGGGCCCGCGCCGGCGGTGGCGTTCACGGTGGCCATTCTAAATCGGCAACGGCGCAAGCAGATCGACACCCGCCGGCTCCGGCAAATCACCCTGGCGCTGCTGGCGGAGCTGGACCTCGCCAGTGCGGAGTTGGGCATACACCTGGTTGGGGCGCGGGCCATGGCGCGGGTGAACTGGCAATTCCTCCAGCATGAGGGTTCCACGGATGTCATCACGTTCGACCATGCCGAGGGGCGGCGGCCGGCCGGGAAAAGAGCTAGAATTCATGGCGAACTGTTTGTTTGCGTGGACGATGCGGTGCAGCAAGCCGGCGAATTTCAGACCACGTGGCAGTCGGAAGTGGTGCGCTACGTGGTGCACGGGGTCTTGCATTTGCTGGGCTATGACGACCTGAAACCGGACCTGCGGCGGAAGATGAAGCAGGTGGAAAACCGGATGGTGCGGCGGCTGGCTGCGGAGTTTTGAAGACGAGAACGAGTGCCGTCTTTGTCCCAACGGGCTATGCTCGGGCGGTCCCGTCGGGACCAAGACCGGGCGCGGGCGATGGTCTGGCTCGCTGGCTTGGGTCGCGTTCG
>CAYTJG010000084.1:0-15662 GCA_964437865.1 uncultured Bifidobacteriaceae bacterium
CCGCTGAATTATCGCAAGCTCTGGCCGACCAAAGCCAGCGCTGCGAAACCCTGCAACAGCAGGCCGCCGCCACCGAAAAGCAACGCCAGGCCCTCGAACAAGAACTCGCCGCCGCCCGGCAAGTGCAGCCACGGTTGCAAGCCCAACTGGACGAGCAGCAAAAGCTCCTTGCCGTTCGCACCCAAGAGCTCGAAGCACGCACCAAGGACCTGGCCGCCGCCCGCGCCGCCGCTGCCAAGCAGGCCGCCGAACTATCGCAATCCTTGGCGACCGCCAGCCAACACTGCGAAACCCTGGAACAACAGGCTGCCGCCAGCGAACAGCACCAGCAGGCCCTGCAGCAGGAATTGGCCGCCAGCAAACAAGCGCACGCGGAGTTGCAGGTCGCATTTACCGAACAACAGCAAACCTTGGACACACACGTTGGCAAACTCGCCCGTCAGACCAAGGAATTGGAAACGAGCCGGGCGGCCGCCAAAAAGAAGCTCGCCGAGCTGGCCAAGGCGTTGGCCGCCGCCACGGAGCGTGCGGAGGGCGCGCAGGCGCAATCCGCCGCGCTAGCCGCGGAAAAAGCGGCCTTGGAATCCGAAGTGGCCGCGAGCCACAAGGCCCAAACCGAACTGCGCCGTTTACTGGACACCGAGGTGGACCGCTTGACCACCGAGATAACGGCACTTAAAGCCGAGCGCGCGAGCGGGGACGAAAAGATCGATGCGCTGACTCGCGAACTGGCCGCCGGCACGCAGGTGGAAACACAATTGCGCGCCCAACTGGCGGAACAGAAACAAGCTTTGGAGGCGCAGACCCACACGCTAAACGTCGAACTATCCAACCTGAAGGACTTGGAAGCCGCCCGTTCGGCGCTGGAGGAAAAGATCCAGACCCTGACCCAAGCCTTGGCGACCGAAACCCAGCGTGCAGAAGACGCGGAAGCAGAGGTATCCGAAATCAGCCAGGAGCGCAACAATCTGGCCGGGGAACTCGCCGAAAGCAACGAGGCGCAGGCCGGGCTGAGCGCCGAACTGGTGGACCAAAAACAGTTGGCCAGCCGGACGGCGGCGGAGTTGGCGAAACTGCGCCAGACAGCCGCGGCGCAAGCGGAGCGCCAGGAACAACTGGCCCAAAAATTGGCCGAGACGGAAAAGGCAAAAGCCGACTTGGAACAACAACTAGCCGCCCGGCAATTGCTGCTCACCCAACGCGAGGAGACCTTGCGGGCGGCGGAGACGGAATTGCAGCGACGCCACGAGGAACAAACGCGGCTTGCGGGATCACTCCAGGAAGAGATTGCGCAGCGCCACCACGCCGAAGAGCGCATCCGCTGTCTCCAGACCGAGCTGAACGAAAAGACCGCGTTGTTCGTCCACAAGTGCGAGGCCGAAAAGGCCGGGCTGGACCGCGAAGTGGCCTTGCAAAAAGCCATCCAGGAGCGCCAGAATGAACTGGCCGAATCGGCCGCCGAGGTGGCCAGCCAGAAAGCCGCCAACAAGAAGAGCCGTCAGAAAATTCAGGAACTCGAGGAACGAGAGACCGCCTTGCGAGCCAAGGTGGATGAATTGACCGGCGCAGGCCAGGCCTCGGCCAAGGCCATTCAGGAACTCAAAGCCAAGGGCGCCCAACTCGAACGCGAGGGGGAAACCGGACGCCGGGAACTGGCCGGGTTGCGGTATGCGATTCTTGATGCCTCGCGCATGAACGCCCTGCTTCAGCGGCAAGGCACCCAGCAGGATCGGCAAAAGGTGGATGCCATGCGGCAATTGGCCATGCTGCTCGCGCAGACGCCACTTTCGCTGGCCCAGCAAAACCTGCTGGGCGACCTGCAAAGTGCCGTTGACGGCTTCAAGCATAACCGCGGCAACGGTATCCAGGCCCCGTTATACCCCATTGAATTGCCCTGCTTCCGCCAAAGCGAATTCTCACCGTCCAAGGTCACGGAAAGCGCGTGCGGTCCGGTGCGGCTGGCGGCTGAAGCCGCGGGCGTCGCGGTGCGGATATCCATCACCGGTCCGGCCACCGCCCGGGCCAAAGGGAACGCCGAACACCTGCACCAACTGATCACCCTGTTGGCGGTCTCCCCGCTCACTCTCGTCAGCGGCATTAACGCGATTGATTTACGTGCCGCTTGGAGTCCCAAGGGCGGCACCGCCGCAGAACTTGACCTGCGCATCGCGCTGTCCACCAAGGAAAAAAATCCAGACCTGCTCAATCTATTGATCAAGGCGACGGCGACGGTGCCCGCTGCCCAGACGGCCCCGCTGAGCACCGCCGAGTTTGGTCTGGCGGCAGGCTGGCAACTGGCGATGGCTCTCGGCGCGCGCACCCGCATCGAATTGCAAAACGGCAAGGAAGCCTGCCTGCTCGTCGCCGTGCCCGTGGAGCTCGTTCCGGAAAACGCCGTCGAGCAGAACGAAGCTCCGCCGGTCAATGGTAACGGCCAGGAGAAGACCAACGGCCACGCCGGTCGCAACGGCAAGGAAAACCTGCTGGTGGCCAACCCGAATTGATTGGGGGGGGCAGCGCCACCGCCGGCCCAGGAGCGGAGCCGGCTTTGGCGGTTCCGTGCCTCACCGCTGCAAGGCGCCCTGTACCACCTGCCATTTCTGCAAATCCCGGCCCAGTTCGCTCGGCCAGTTTTCTTCCGTGCAGGTCATGAACACCTGGCCGCTGGTCTTGCGCGCCTGCTCCAGCAACGGCAGAAAACCGCTGCGCCGCTTGAGATCCAGCTCGCCCATGACATCATCGATCAGCAACACCGGTGGCGCACCATGGATGCCGGCGAGAAATTCCGCCTGCGCCATCTTGAGCGCGATCGCCAGCGTCCGCTTCTGGCCCTCGCTGCCGAATTGCGCCGCCGATTTCTCATTTTGCAGCAACTGGAGATCGTCGCGATGCGGTCCCACCACGGTGGCGCGGAAGGCGCGTTCGCGGGCCCGCGACTGCGCCAGTTCCACGGCAAAATCGTGTTTCACCCCGGGCAGATATTCCAGGCGCAGTTCCTCGGCGTCGTGGGCGATGCGCCGGTAGGCCAGCCGCGCCAGCGGCGAGAATTTGGGGACGAGCTCCCGGCGCGCGCGGATCAGCTCGTTGCCCAGCTTCACGAGCTCCGCGGAAAAGCTCTCCAGCGAGGCTTCGTCCGGGGTGCGCTGTTTCAACAGCGCATTGCGACTGCGCACGGCGTTCATGTACCGCTGCAGCAGCGCCAGATAGCCCGGCTGGGTCTGGGCCAGCAGCAGGTCCAGAAAACGCCGGCGCGAGCGGGCCGTGCCCTTCACCAGTTGCAAATCCTCCGTGCAAAAAACCACCGTGCGCAGCGCGCCGAAATAATCGGCGAGCCGCTTGACCGGCTGGCCGTCCAGTCCCAGTTTGCGCTCGCGGGCGGACCAGTAGAGCTTGATCTCATGGTCCCCCTGCCCCACCACGTTGCCGCCCACGAAATAACCCTTGGCGCCGTGCCGGATCATCTGCGCGCCGCCCACGCCGCGAAAGGACCGCAAAGTAGCCATCAGATAGATGGCTTCGAGTATATTGGTCTTGCCCTGGGCGTTGTCGCCCAGCAACACGTGAAAGCCGGGGGCAAAATCCACGTCCAACCGCGCATAATTGCGGAAGTCTCGAAGTCGGAGATGGGCCAGATGCACGCGGAGAAAATAGGAGTGCGGACGGGCCATCCGCGAGTCTTTTCCGCAACGGACCGGCGGCACATCGTCGGCCGACCGCCGGCTTCAGTCCCGGCTCCGCTGCTTTTTTGGCCTGGGCAGCTCGCGTTGCAGCCGGTATTCGGTGTGGGGCAACGGCGAGCCGGCCAAGTCTTCCGGGGTGGTGTTCTTGGCGCCCACGCCAGGCACCAAGTCCAGGCCGAGTTCCCGGAACAAACGCTGAACAAACGCCGAACAATAGACGCACCGCTCACGAGCCAGCAGGTTTTCGCGGGCACGCAACTCCGGCCGGCGTAGTGCCACGAGCGTGCCGATCAGTTCCCGCAACGAATAACGTTCGTGACTGGCCACCAGGTCCAATCCCTGCCGCAACAACGCGGCGGTCTGCGCCTCGGTGAGGCCAAAGTCGAGGACCGCCAACGTCGGAAACATCGCCTCGTCGAAATATTTCTCGATCCGGTTTTCCTGCGCGCCGAGTTGAATGTGTTTGCGATGAAGCTGGATGTCCGATTCGAGCACCCAATGTTGCCCGTCGATGCGCCGCCCCTCGAACAGGAAGGCGTGCGACCAGTCGCTCCAGCGGCGGTCAGGGCGCAGAAACCGTTGGGCGCGGCGGATGGCGAGATCGATCTTGGTGGCGCCGCCGCAAAGTCCCACCCGGCCCGGCAGCGCGTAGCGCTCGAGAAACTCGCGATTGGACCCGCCATTGACCACCACCAGCTCAGATTCCATAAGCCCCGGGAGACGGTTACTTGAGGGGCTGGAACAGCAGCGGGGCGAATTCGCCCAGATAACGGCGCCACACCGTGTAGGCATGTCCGCCCGGCGATTCCACCCAGGTGTAATGAATGTCCTCGGACTTCAGCCAACCGCAAAACGCCTCGTTGGCCGGATGCAGCCAGTCAGCCGTGCCGCAGCCGATCCACAGCAAATGCAGCTGGTCATTCGCCTGGTGGCCCAGCTTGGGAAATTCAGATACGTAATTTGTGCCCAACCCGCCCGCACTAAACGATCCCACCCAGCCGAACCGATCGAGATGATTCAACCCGGTCAACAGCGATTCCGCACCGCCCATGGAGAGACCCGCAATGGCGCGGGCGTCACGTCCCTTTCGCACCCGGTACGACTTCTCGACTTGCGGAATGATCTCGCGCAACAGGATCTGGCCAAACCGGTCCAAGTTTTTTTGCCAGAGCACCTGATCATTCACCCGCGACCAGCCGTTGGTGACGATCTCCATGGCGCCGTAGCCGAGCGGCATGACCACAATCATCGGCTTGGCCTGGCCGCGGGCGATCAGATTATCGAGAATCACATTGGCGCGGCCGGCCGTGGACCACGAGGAAGCATCGTCGCTATAGCCGTGCAGCAAATACAGGACCGGGTAACGCGTCCTGGCCTTGGCATCATAACCCGGCGGGGTATAGACCACAAAGTTCCGCGGTTCCCCGGCCACCTTGGAAGCGAAGGCCTGCGATTCCAGCCGGCCATGCGGCACATCATTGACTTCCCAGAGCAGCGACTTGGGGCCGGCCACGTGCACCATGTTTTCCGGATTCAGTAGATTCTGTTTCAACAACGAGTTCAACGGGTCGAGCGTGTGCACGCCGTCCACGGTGAACGAATAATCATAAATATCCGGCTGCATGGGCGGGCTGGTAAAGGTCCAGACGCCGTCCGCGTCCTTTTGCATGGCGCTGGTGACGCCTTCACAGACCACCTGCACCTGCCTGGCGTTGGGGGCCTGCAACCGGAAGGTGACGCGGCCATCCGCTTGCACGTCCGGCGAGACGATCGATTGGGCGAAGGCTGGCGCGGCCAGCAACAAGGCGGCAAGGAATAGGGATTTCATGCGTGAACCAGAGCTTGGCAAACACGCCGCCGGACGCAACAAAAAAGCGGGCCACAGTCACCGCGGAGGAGGTCAGCCGACTCCCCTCCGCAAGGCCGCCAGCAGCCGGGTGCGCCCGGTCAGTTGACCAAGCGCAGGCGATAGAAACGCTGGGACGAGCTGCCAAAGTTGTTCGTGGTGTACAAGGTGCTGCCCGTGCCCGTGACGGAACTGCCCACCGGCGTCCAAGTCGGCGTGGCCAGGTCATCCGTGTATTCGAGCTGATAAGTCTGCCCCGCCACACCGGTCCAAGTCACCACCAGATTGGTGCCGGCGGATTGGATGACCAGCGGGACCGCGACCGGCACGCTGGCCGAGAAGCTGAGGTTGTCGATGGCCAACCCCTGCGCCTTGCCGGTGTTATCCGTCATTTGCCAGACGAGCCACAAGGCGGCGCCCGGCGGCCAGTTGGTGATGGTCTGGTTCAGCGCACTGAGATTGGTCTGGTTGAGCGGCGAGGTGCCGTCCACCGCCGCGCCGCCCGTGTCGGCCGAGACCGTGGGGAAACTCACGTTCAGCGCGGGCAGATAGGCGGTGGCGTTGGTGAGCAGCGTGTTGGTGCCGGAGAGATCCACGTAATAATGGAACTGGAGCGTCTTGGGCACGTTCGATTGGCGCCAGACTTCGCCGGTGAACTGCAGGTTCATGCGCGTGAGCGTGAGGCCGGCGCCGTTGATGAACCGCGCGCCGAAGGCCGTGCCGCCGGTGCTGCTGGTGGCCAGCAACCCCAGCGCCCGGTCCGAGCTACCGGCCGCGCCAAAGCTGAGCTGACCGCCGGTGGTCTGGTCGCCGTCCGTGGCGCCGAAGCGCGCGAGGAGGTCGCCGGAACCGTACCAGCCCGCCAGCGAGGCAATGCCCAGGCCACCCTCGCCGGTGGCCTCGATGGCGCCGTCGAAATCAAAGGGATTCGCGAGCGAATAGGTGATGCTATTGATCGTGACGGGGTTGGCGGTATTCACGGAAGTGGCTCCCGGGTCGGGCAAGCCGTCGAAGTTTTGCGTATAAACGGCTGCCGGGGCCGAGTAAGCGATGAACGACGGCGCCTGGATGGCGGCGGCGTTGTTGCTGGCGCCTGGCGTAGCCTGGAAAAATTCCTGCCGGAAGAAGCTCTGTCCGTCCGGGTAGGAGCCGTAGGCATCGTTCAACCCGACAGCTTCATAATCGAGGTAATCGAGCACCTGCGGCTGGCCATTGGTGGCCAGACGAGTCAACGCGATCGAGCCGCTGCCAGCGGGCAGCGCAAAGTTGGCGTGCAGTTCGTTGGTGGTGGAGAGGTTGGTCAAACCGTCGGCGAAGACGACCAGGAACTGGGTTGCGCCCAAGCTGAAATTGGCCGGGAACGGCCATTGCAGGAGGTTGGTGTAATTGTTGGCCAAATAAAGTGAGTTCAGCGAGCAGGTGTTGGTGCCGCCGTTGTAGAGTTCCACCCACGGGACCGGCTGGCCAGCGCTATTGGTGAGGCCGGAAAGATTGTCCGGCTCCAACTCATTGATCCAGAGCGTCGGGAAGGGAGTGAGGCTGGCCGCGACTTTGTTGGGGGCGGCAGGGGTGTTGGTGAACGAGCCACGCCAGTTGCCCACGCGCCAGTTGTCCTGGTGCGGATCGACCAATTGCAGCGAAGCGCCCAGGCCATTCGCGTTGGTGGGCCAGGGCGCCTGACCGGCAAACTTCACCCGGGTGACCACCTCATTGCTCGCATCATTCAGCGTGAGGAGCTGACCGCTGGACAAGAGCGTGCCGCTGAACGTATCGAACACGGTATTGGAGCCGCCAAATTCGGCGGCGAAGGCCGCGCGATTGGCGGCCAGCACCAGATAATTGGTGGGCGCCAGCACGGAACCGGCGGGAAAGGTATAGTCCAATCCGTCCAACTGCCAGCCGGAGAGATCAAAGGCCCGGTTGGTGACTGAATTATATAACTCCACGTACGCCGCATCGTTGACCAGCGGCGCATACATGATTTCACTGATGACCACCTTGCCGACCGGCGAGGTGTTGGTGGCGCTAAAAACGACGCTTACCTGGTTGCTGTCGCCGGTGATGGACTGGCCTTGACGATCGATGCCGGTGACGGTGAGCACATTGGTACCGGATTGCAGCGGAATGGTCACCACCCAGTTGGTAAACGAGGTCCAGGTGACCGGATAGGCCACGCCATTGATCCAGACGGTGGCTACGTCGACGGGCGCGGTGCCGGATACATAAGCCAAGTTATTGCTGATCACGACCGTGGATTTCACGGCAAAATTGGTGGCGTTGATGGCCGCCAACTGGGCAGCGATGCTGGTCTGTGCCTCCGCCAACCAGGGCTCGATGTTCGCGGTCGGGTTCTCGACGCTTAGTCCATTGGCGGTGAAAACATTGTATTTGGCAGCCAGGAGCGGACCACTATTAGCCACGTTCAGCGGGCCATTGACCAGTTCCTGCAAGGCGCGCCAGTACATGCGCAAGAACGTCGGGTTGCTGTAGATGGCGACCATGCCGGCATCCCCGGTATTGTAGTCCAACAGGTATTGGCCCGGGCCCCAGGAACTGCTGTTGCCGAAGACGATGTTGAAGTCCCACATCATCAAGGAATATTTGGTTCCCAGGGTGCCAATGTAGCCATAGAGGTTCTGGGCGTTGGGCCCGCCAAACGCATCCCAGTTGCCCGCCGCATGGTTGGCGGCGAAAACCCGCATCCAGTTCTCCATATTGGCGATGCCTTCCAGGTTGGCCACGTAATTGGGCGAATTATAGGAGTTGGCGGCGTCCACCAGCGAAAAGACGTTGGTAAAGTCGCTGCAGGAATCGGGCGTGCGGCGGATCTCGAAGTTATAACGGTAGCGGGCCGGCTTTCTGACGCCGCCGGTGGTGGTATAGGAATTCATCTGGCACCAGGCATTGTTATTGTAACCGATGCTATCGCCGGAGGGGGCCGGCGCCATTTCAAACCAAGGCTGCATCTTGTAAAGAAAGCCACCGGTATCGTTCGGAAAATGTTCTTTGACGACGTCGCTGGACGGCACCTGGGTGTCCTCCATGAGCGTGCCGCGGCGGTTGCCATTGACATAGACCACCGCGTAGCGCTTATACAACCAGGGCACTCCCAAGGAACGCAGAAACGTGTTAGCCAACTGCTCCCGTTGAATCGAGGTGTCATCCCCGGGGCCGTTGCCGGGCTGATGGATCTTATTGAAATCCGTGGCACCCAGGAATTTGTCGTCCTCATTAAACTCCCACTTGTAGTGGCAGAGGTTGCCGACCGGCGTATCGAATTCCTGGTGATAAGGACTGCCTGCGAACCGGCCCCACATATTGTAAATCACCCGTTTGCCATTCACGAAGGTGCCATCGTTGCCTTCGTTGCTCAGGTCGGACAGATTCGCCCAGCGGGTGACATTCGTCTGGGTCAGCCACAGGTGATACACGCCAAAAGAGCCGCTGGGATTGCCGTCGCCGAACATCACCACGCATTCGCGAACGGGTTCGTTATCCTGCGGCCGCAAGGAGGGGAACCGGGTGGTGGCCCCCAAGGCATCGCCGGCGGCAACGTAAAAGGCAACCACTTGATCGGCGGCCTGCCCGGGAATGGTGGCGCTGTAAACGCCATCCCGGGCGAGCGCGTCTCCGCCGGTCCCATTGTCCAGCATGGGCACCGCCGTGTAAGTGGTGGCGGGATCCAGACGGTAGTAAAGCGTGAGGCTCTGCACGCCATCCGGGTCGTGGACCTGCGCGGTCACGACCACCGGCTGGCTGGCGGACGGCACCGTTGGATTGTGGGTCACATTATAAATGGCCGGCCCGGCGTTGGTCACGTAGCGGCTGTTCGGCAGGCCGGGGGAGCCCAGGTTTCTGGGCACGGGCAGGGCGGCGGTGGCTTCCAGCCAGTTGCCGTTCAGACGCAACAGCGGTTCGGGCCAGCCGTGCACCCAGCGCGCCTGGTAGCGCAGCGTCACCGTATCGCCGGAGACCATGGAATTGGATTTCAGCGCCACCTCGCACGAATTATCGCCCGTCCAGATCCGGTCACTGCAACGGATGTGCAGGCAATTGGCACTGCTCGCGTAGCCGGGACTATCCAAGCTGGAGCGCACACAGCACCCTTCCATCATCCAGTTGGCGGTGCCCGACGTGCCATCAAACGTTCCGTTCGACACATAATTGACGCCGTTGTAATCCACCTCGATGTTATCCACCAGGCATTCACCGGCATCCAGCAGGCCGATTTGGGCATAGTCGATGGTCGAATCATAGTTCTCGCCATTGTCGAGCACGCCGGTGGTTTCGATATCCGCCCAGGACGATTTCTGGGTGTCGTCGCTATCCGCCCAATTGGCCGCCAGCCGGTGGTTGGCGTGCGGATCGATCAATTCCAGGCTGCTGCCGCCGCCATCCGCCCATTCGCCCCAGCGACCGCCCGAACCATAGCTTACCTGGTCCTCCGCCACCAGGATGGCGGTGTTGGTATAAAGCGTGGCCGGCTGGGACAGCACCACCAATTCGCCGTCGTGCGAGAGTTTGCCACTGTAATTGCCCACGGTGTTGCCGGGGTTCAAGTTGGTATAGACCGTGAGCAGGTTGGTGAGATTTTTGGCCACCACCAGGTAACCGCTGGGCGCAATACTCACGTTGGGAAACGTGAACGTCACCCCGGCAGTCAACTGCCAGCCGGCCAGGTTGACGGTATTGGTTCCCTGATTATACAGCTCGATATACTGGTCATCGTCATTGCCGCTGATGGGATCATACATCAACTCGTTGAGCACGAGGTTGCCAATCAATATGGTGCTATTGTTGGTGCCAGGCGTATTCGTGGTGAAGGCGTAGAAATCATTGGCACCATCCGGCCAGCGGCCAAACGACACGCCGTCGGCCTGCGCACCAAACTGCACGGCATCGAGGATGCGGCTGCCGTCGGGCTTGATGAAATAAAGGGTGCCGCCGGCGCCATTGAGCGTGAAGCCGAATTGCGATTGCGGGAAGGAAACAAATCCCGCCGGGCCGATCACCGTGCCGGTCGGGATGGCGAACTTGTTGGTGGCGGGGTCGTCGGTCAGGATGCAGCCGGATACATCCACGCGGTTGGAGCTGTGGTTGTAAAGTTCAATGAACTGGGGCACGGCGGGGTTTTCCGAATGCGGCAGGAATTCATTGATCACCACCTGGCGCAAGGCGCTGGGGGTAAATCCGTCCATCTGCCCCGGCGAACCGCCAACGACGTCGCTGATATCCCAGGCGCGCGGATCGCCCTCACCGTAGGAGGGATTGGCCAGCACCAGCGAATGGCCCGTGCCATCGGTGGCCACCGGCCAGGGATAAACATCCGTATAGGGCACGGTCAGCAGCACATTGGTCTGTTCATCGAGCAACTCCAAGGTTTCGGCATGTTTGAGACTGCCGGTATAGGGTCCCGTAACATTGGTAATGCCGTAAACGCTGGTGAGGTCGGCGGGTGCCGCCGCCACGACCAGATAACTGCCGCCGGCCAGCGTCGTGCCGGTCGGGAACCGGTAACTCATGTCGGCGCAGGTGATTTGGTAGCCGCCGATGTCCTGGAACCAGGGATTGGAATTGTACAACTCGAGGAACTCGAGGTTCTTGCCGTCGGCGAGCGCGAGGGGCTTCCACATGATCTCGGAAAAGACGACGGGCGTTTTCCGGCTGCAAGGCCCAACCCCTTCATGAGGATCAACCTCGTTACCCACGAGGGCGTTGGTCACGCTGGCGAAGTCGCGAAATGCCGCCGTGGTGGCCGCGGTGGCATTTTCACTGCTGGTCGCCAGCCCGAGATAAACCTGCGCCGGCATGGAAATGGTTTCGCTGCCAAGTTCGGTCCAGGTTTGCCCATCGTAGCCGGCATAGGCGGTGAAGGTCTCGTTGGTGCGGCTCAACCGCAGCCAGGTCTCCGGATAGTTCGCGGGGAAACTCCCGGTCTTGCTGCTGGTGCTGCTCGCCGGGTCGCGCCAGGAGAAAAAGCAGCCGTTCATGGCGGGCGTGGCCATCGCCGCGGCGAACCGGCCGCTGGCGGTGAGATCCTCGCGCGCCATCAGGCCCGCGGTGGCGAAAATGTCGGACGCCCCCAAGGCCGCCACGCGCACACACACATCAAAATCACCGGTATAAAGCTGGTAGGAAAAATTGCCCTGGTCGGAGGCGCTGCCAAAACCGGTGCCGGTGGCGGTGATGTCATAACCGTCGCCCGCCGCAGCCACGCTGGAAGCCACGACCGGACCACCCAGATCCAGCGGGGTGACCGCCAGGGCGGTGAAGCTGACCAGCGTGTTGGTGGCAATGGTATTGGGCGTGGAGGCACGGTCCTGCACGCCGTTGATCACCACCGAGTAATTGCTGCCGTACGTCAGCGGCGCGATGGTCAAAACAACCGTTTGATCGTCACCGTTCAGGACGGCCTGGGTGACCGGCAGGTGATCGGTGAAGACGTAATTGGCGGTGTTGGTGGCACTGGCCGCGGCGACGACTTTTGAATAGACGAGTTCGACGTTCGTGGTACCCACGTTGATGACCCGGCTCACGGCGGGGGGATTCGTGTCCCGCAGCACCGTGAGGACAGCATTGGAACTCAGGGCGGTGAAGATGGTATTGGTGACCGTGTTGGTCAAGGCCACGGAGAAAACAGCGCCGCTATCCGCCAGGGAGACAGACAACAATTTGTAAATGGAATTGGTGGCGCCGGCCAGCGGGGCGCCGTTCCGATACCATTGGAAGGCCACCGGGTGCCGGCCAATGTAACCCACGCTCACGATGGCCGGCTGCTGCTCGGTGACGGTCACGTTGGTCGGCTCCGTAACGATGGTTACCGGACCGGACTGGGGGGAGACGCTCGGCCCCAAATGATAGTTCTGAACCACCTGCGCCGGCGACAAGGCGGCGGAATAGATGCGGAACTCGTCGAGGGAACCGTAAAAATAGGGATCGTTGTATTGGGACCGGCCCAGCCAATCGTTTTCCGTGGTGCCGATGGCTGCCGGCGTGAAGGTAAACGAGGTGTTCTGCCCCAACAACACGCCATCCACATACAGGCTGGCGACTTGGGCATTGGCGTCCTGGGTCCAGACCACATGGTGCTCCACGCCCACGGCGGGGCGCGTGCCTTCGTCCAGGACTTCCTCGCCGGAACCTTCGTTATAAGCGCCCCGCAATCCACCGGAGGAGCTCAAGGCGGTCAGGAACATGTAACTGGTGCCGCCGCCCTGATTACCCTTGCCCCCGCTGCTGTTGCCGAAGTCGTAAATCCGCGCCCAAGTGCTGCTGCCATAGTCCGTGAACCAAGCCTCATAGGAGACCGACGTCAGGTTGCTGACCAGGTTGACCGGCAGGTTCACGTAGGCACTGGAACCGTTAAACACCACGGCGCCGGCGGAAATCGTGGCGCCGCCGGACAGCGTGCCATTGGCACTGCCCTCGGAATCGCTGGCATCGGCCGTAAAGCTGTACCGGTGCACGAGCGTCTGCGGCGGGTCGGATACATAGATCGTCGCCGTGCCGCTCACGCCGGCATACGTCGCGGTGACCGTGGCCACTCCCGACCCAATCGCCGTTATCACCCCAGCCGAACTCACGGTGAGCACATTGGTGTCGCTCGATCCAAACTGGACGCCTTGCGCCAGTAACAGGTTCACATTGGTGACGTTCTGAAAATTCCCATACACGCTCGGCGTTTGGGAGGCCCCCTGAACCATCGCGGTGGCCGCCGCAAACGTCAGGGACTCGAGCGCTCCCGGATTAGTCACCACCAGACTGGGGCCGCCCGCCAGGTCGATGGCGATTTGCAACAAATTCAACGCCCCGTCATAGATCCGGAAGTCGTCAATGGAGCCGTAAAAATAGGGGTCATTGTACTGGGAGCGGCCCAGCCAGTCATTTTCCGTGGCGCCGATGGCTGCGGGCGTGTACGTGAAGGAGGTGTTTTGGTTGAGCAGCACACCATCCACGTACAGGCTGGCGACCTGGGAATTGGCATCTTGCGTCCAAACCGCATGGTGCTCCACCCCCACGGTGGGACGCAAGCTGGTGTCCACCATTTCCTCGCCGGAGCCCAAGTTGTAGGCGCCGCGCAGGCCGCCGGAGGAACCCAGGGCGGTCAAATACATGTAACTGGTGCCGCCGCCCTGATTGCCCTCGCCCCCGCTGCTGTTGCCGAGGTCGTAAATCCGCGCCCAAGTGCTGCTGCCATAATCCGTGAACCAGACCTCATAGGTGACGGAGGTCAGGTTGCTGACCAGATTGACCGGCAGGTTGACGTAGGCGCTCGAACCGTTGAACACCACGGCGCCGCCACTGATGGCGGCCCCCCCCTCCAATTCGCCATTGGCGCCGCCCACGGCGTCGCTGGCGTCGATCGTAAAGGGGTAATGATGAACGAGATTGGCGGCCAGGGCCGAAATCCCAAGGAAGGAGGAAAAGACGACGGCACAGCCGGTGAGGTTGCTGACATTCATGTGCTAATGTTTCAGTATCGTCACAATTGGCCCCAGCCACAAGCGCCATCCTCCCGCCGCTTTCGGGGCGCAAGCGAGAATCCCAAGGGCGGAAGGGCGAAGACCAGCCAAGTGGGGGCACGAACGGCTGAGTTCGGCACCTTCAACGCTCAACCGGCAAAATTCAACGTCCGACGACCCGACGCCCGGGGGGCCGGACCGGGGAATTCATGCGGGCAGGATAGGCCCGGCTAATTCGATTGATTTTCAAAGGTGTTGGTAGATTTTCGTTTCTTTTCGCCGGGTTTTTAATATCCTTCAGAGCTGCTTGAACAACCGGGCCGTGCGTCCCTGAACAAAAAATTATTTATGCCACTGACACATACCAAAGACCTGTTCGCTAAGGCGCTGAAAGGCAAATATGCCCTCGGCGCGTTTAACGTGAACAACATGGAACTCATACAAGCCATCGTTGAGGCTTGCGAAGAGGAAAAGGCGCCGCTCATCCTGCAAATCTCGAAGGGTGCGCGCCAGTACGCCAACCCGGTGTACCTCAAGAAACTGATTGAGGCGGCCGTGAGCGTTTCCAACATCCCGATCGCCGTCCACCTGGACCATGGCGACACGTTTGAACTCTGCAAACAGTGCATTGACGAAGGGTTCACCAGCGTGATGATCGATGCCTCGCATGAGCCCTTCGAAAAGAATGCCGAAATCACCCGCAAGGTGGTGGAATACGCCCACAAATACAACTGCTCGGTGGAATCCGAGCTCGGCCATCTGGTCGGGGCGCAATTCGACGAAGGCGAAGAAGGCGGCGCTCATTCCACCAGCGGCCACTACACCAACCCGGAAGAGTCGGTGAAATTCGTCAAGGAAACCAACTGCGATTCCCTGGCCGTGGCCATCGGCAACAGCCATGGCGCTTACAAGTTCAAGGGCGAACAGCACTTGGACCTGGAACGCCTGAAACTGATCAAGAAGGCGCTCATGGACGCCGGCCTCGGTGATTATCCGCTCGTGCTGCACGGTGCCTCCAGCGTGCCGCAGCACCTCGTCGCGGAAATCAACAAGTACGGCGGCAAAATGCCCGACGCCCAGGGCGTGCCGGAAGCGGACATCGAAGTGGCCCGGCGCATTGGTTGCACCAAGGTCAACATCGATACCGACCTGCGTCTGGCGTTCACCGCGGGCATCCGCAAGGTGTTTTTCGAAAACCCCAAGGAATTCGATCCGCGCAAATACCTCGCTCCCGCCCGCACCGGGGTGAAGGATCTCGTGCGTCACAAGGTCAAGAACGTGCTGTGCTGTGCCGGCCACGCTTTCGACTGAGACCGACCTTAATTGATTACTCCAGCCCCGGACCAACGTCCGGGGCTTTTTCTTTGCTCGCGCGTGACGGCTGCTTGAAAATCGGGCGGTCTGTGGTGAGGTGGCCGTTCGTTTCGGCGTGGCCATGGCAGGTGTCGGCAGGTCCAAAATCACGTCCCAGCGGCCGGGGACGGCCGCGGACCGGTGCGCGCCCGTCTCGGGCGCTGACACATTCGCGCGTAGCGGCCGCTTGAAACGCGATCGGTGCGTGATTATGCGGCCGTTCGTTTCGGCATGGCCTTGGCAGGTGGCGGCAGGTTCAAAATCACGTCTCAGCGGCCGGGGACGGCCGCGGACCGGTGCGCGCCCGTCTCGGGCGCTGAC
>CAYTJG010000084.1:15762-20987 GCA_964437865.1 uncultured Bifidobacteriaceae bacterium
GGACCGGACAGAGGAATTCCCGGCGGCGCGTTGAGTTGGCTTGAACGCGGCGGTTGGCAAGCGTGGCACTTTCGGAGAACGCGCCCCGCCCCCGCGGGGGAAAATCCCCCATTCGGAGCCTTGCCTTTGGCCCGTTTTTGCCCGATGCTGCGCCTCACACAGACGATGAAGACACCACCCAAATTCGCAGCCGCCCTGCTGGCGGTTGTCCTGCTGCTTCCTTCCCTGACCACCCAAGCCCAGACCCCGCGCACCAAAGAACTGTTCGACGCCAATTGGCTCTTCGCCAAGGGCGATCCCGGCGACGATGGCGCGCGTCTGGGGTATAGCGCCGCGCGGCCCTGGCTCCTGCCGCTGCAAAACCCCTTTACCACGAACGCCCCGGCCGCGTGGCCGGCGGATAACTTCGGCGGCGACGTCACCTACGCGCAGGCCGGCTTCGATGACTCGAACTGGCGCAAGTTGAATCTGCCGCATGATTTCGGCGTCGAGGGACCGTTCCAACAGGAACTGCCGGGCGACACCGGCAAACTGCCCTGGTCCGGCGTGGCGTGGTACCGCAAACATTTCGAGCTGCCAGCCGAAGACGCCGGCAAGCAGGTTCTGTTGGATGTGGACGGTGCCATGGCCTACGCGACGGTCTGGATCAACGGCCATTGCGTGGGCGGCTGGCCCTACGGCTACGCCTCCTGGCAGGTGGACCTGACTCCCTATGTGAGTTTTGGCGGCGCCAACACCGTGGCCATCCGGCTCGACAACCCGCAAGATTCGTCCCGCTGGTACCCGGGCGGCGGCATCTATCGCAACGTGTGGCTCACCAAAACCCTGCCGGTGCGCGTCAGCCATTGGGGCACCTACATCACCACGCCGGTGATCGGCCCCGGCCAGGCAGTGGTCGCCATCAAGACCCAGGTGGAAAACAAATCCGCCAGTGACGCGGAAATTGAGGCGGTCACGGAAATTCATGAACTCGATCGCCAGGGTGTCAAGCAAAGCACCGTGGTGGCCTCGGCCACCGTGCCCGTCAAGGTGCCGGCCGGCGGTAACGTGATCGCGTCCGGCCAATTGAACATCGCGCATCCCAAGCTGTGGAACCTGGACCAGCCCAACCGCTACGTGGCCGTGACCACCTTGCGGGAAAAGGGCGGGAATGATTCCTCATCGGTGAAAACGTGGGACGTGGTGGAAAACGCATTTGGCGTCCGCACGGCCGAGTTTACCAAGACCGACGGCTTCCTGCTGAACGGGAAGCGGGTGCCGATCAACGGCGTGTGCGATCATCACGATCTCGGCGCGCTGGGCAGCGCCATCAACACCCGGGGGCTCGAACGGCAGTTGGAAATCCTGCACAACATGGGCGGCAACGCCATCCGCACCAGCCACAATCCGCCCGCCCCGGAATTGCTGGAACTCTGCGACCGCATGGGTTTCGTGGTGATGGACGAGGCGTTTGATTGCTGGATCGAGCACAAGATGCCCAACGATTACGCCGGCATTTTTGGCGACTGGCACGAGGCGGACGTGCGGGCCTATGTGCGCCGCGACCGCAACCATCCGTGCGTGGTGCTCTGGAGCATCGGCAATGAAATCGATGAGCAGGCGCACCCCGACCTGTTTTACCTCGCCCAAAACCTGGCGGCCGCCGTCCGGCGCGAAGACACCACCCGTCCGGTCACCGCCGCCTGCAATCACACCGAAGCGGGCTATAACGGCTTTCAGCACATCGTCGACGTGTTTGGCTACAACTACAAGCCGTGGGAATACGGGAAGTTTCGCGCCGCCAACCCGTCCATTCCGCTGTTTGGCAGCGAAACAGCGTCCACCATCAGCTCCCGCGGCGAATACTTCTTCCCGGTGAGCAATGACAAGTCCAAGGGGCAGTCGGACTTTCAGATGAGCAGCTACGATTTGTATGCCCCGCCGTGGGCCACCACGCCGGATTCCGAGTTCAAGGGCCAGGACGCGAATCCGTTCACCGCGGGGGAATTCGTGTGGACGGGCTTTGATTATCTGGGCGAGCCCACGCCCTACGGTGGTGACCTGAGCATTCTCAACAACTATAGCGATCCCGTGGCCAAGGCCCGGGCGGAGAAGGAGCTCGCCGAATTGGGCAAGATCCGTTCCCCCTCACGCAGCAGCTATTTCGGCATCATCGACTTGGCGGGATTCCCCAAGGACCGCTACTACCTGTACCAAGCCCACTGGCGCCCGGATTTTCCCATGGCGCACATCCTGCCGCACTGGAACTGGCCGGAACGGCTTGGCCAAATCACGCCCGTACACGTGTACACCAGCGGCGACGAAGCGGAGTTGTTTCTCAACGGCAAATCGCTGGGCCGCAAAACCAAAGGCCAGTTCGAGTATCGGCTGCGCTGGGACGACGTGAAATACGAGCCGGGCGAACTCAAAGTGGTGGTCTACAAGGACGGCAAGAAATGGGCCACGGACGAGGTACAGACGACGGGCCCCGCGGCGAAACTGTTGCTGGCGGCGGACCGGGCGAAGATTACGGCGGATGGCCGGGACCTGTCCTACATCACCGTGACCGTGGCCGACAAGAAGGGGCATCTGGTTCCCCGCTCGAAGAACCACCTCACTTTCTCGCTGGAAGGTCCCGGCGAAATTGTGGCGGTGGACAACGGCGACGCCACGAGCTTTGAACCGTTTCAAGCCAAGGAGCGCAACGCTTACAACGGCCTGGCGCTGGTGATTGTGCGGGCCAACAGCCCGGGCCACCTCACGCTTCAGGCACAGTCGGATGGCTTGCAGGCGGCCACCACGGAGATTACGGCCGCGCCCTGACCCCAAACGCGGGGTGATCGCCGGTCTGACTCAAGCGCGGTTTGCGGTGCTTTTTATGGCAATAAGAACGGCCATGTTGTCGTTACTGGTGGGCTGTGTCTTGGCGCCGGCCTCCTCCCTCCATGCCCGCGACGTGGTGGTGCTGGACGACAACTGGCGTTTTTTCAAAGGCGATGTCGTTGGTGCCGACCAGCCGAATTTCAACGATCTTCGCTGGCCCACGATTCACGTGCCGCATGACTGGAGCATCGCCGGACCGTTTGCGGAGACAAATGTCACCGGCGCCGGCGGCGCGTTCCTGCCGGCCGGCGTGGCCTGGTATCGCACGGATTTCGCATTGCCTTCCAGCGCGCTTAATCAACGAGTGTCCCTCGAGTTTGACGGCGTCATGGGCGCCTGCGATGTCTGGATCAACGGGATGCATCTGGGCCATCAAACCAACGGCAGCGCCGGTTTCCGTTACGAGGTTTCCACCGCCAGGCTCGCCTTTGGCAGCGGCCCCAACAACGTGCTGAGCGTATGCGCGGACACTTCGGACCCGCCCGCCACCGGCTGGTACACCGGCGCCGGCCTCTGCCGGACCGTCCGGCTGATCATCGCCGATCCGGTGCACATCGCCCCCAACGGCATTTCGGTCAGCGTCCCCAAAATCTCCGGTTCAGAGGCCTTGGTTTCCATCGCAACGACCGTGACGAATGAATCCCCTGACCCGCACGCTATCAGCCTGCAAACCAGCATTTTTTCGCCAGATGGAGACGTTGCGGGCGCCGTGGAATCCAGCCAGACCATTCCGCCCGCCGCCACCGTCCTGGTGGACCAGCAGATAGTATTTCCGGAGCCTCAACCGTGGACACCGGAGACGCCCGCCCTCAGTCACGCCGTCGCGAAACTGCGCGTGGACGGCCGACTGGCGGACCTGGAAACATCCACTTTCGCCGTGCGCGCGGTTCAACCGGACGGCGAACAGGGAATCTTGTTAAACGGCAAACCGTTGTCTTTGCGGGCGGTGACGCTGTTTCCCGACGGCGGAGCGTTTGGCGCGGCCGCACCCGCATCCCTTTGGGCAAACCGGCTGCGGACGTTGAAAATGCTGGGCGTGAATGCCGTCAGCCTCCAAGGCGGCGACACGGCGCCCAGGTTGGCTGCCCTGTGCGACCGCCTGGGATTGCTGGACCTGGCAGAATTTCCCGACGTCGTCGCGCCGGCCAAAGACACGCTGGACCTGGGCATCGATTACCTGGGCGGGGCGTCAGGCTGGCCAGGCATTGGCCATGCGGGGGGCCTGCTGGACCGAACGGGAGCCATTCGTCCGCTCGGACGCGTGCGGCAGAGCCAGTGGCAAAAGACCCACATTGTGACCGTGTTTCGGAACGCGGTGCCCGGCGATGGCGCACCCGCCGCCACCGGATCGGGAATGGATTTGGTGTCCGATTGGACGCCGGCATCGTTGACACCGCACGCGGAAAAAGTGGTCGTTTATTCCAATTGCCAGGCGGTGGAATTGTATCTCAACGGCAAGTCGCTGGGCGAAAAGAAGGGCGATGCCGACGGCATGGTGCGCGAATGGACGGTGCCGTTTGCGGCGGGCATGCTCAAGGCCGTGGCTCGCGAGGGCGGGCGGACGGTGGGCACCAATGAACTGCGCACCGCCGGCAAACCGGTGCGCATTGTGCTAACGATCGAGCAGAACAAGCTCACGCCCGTCTGGGACGACGTGGCGGTCGTGCGGGCGGCTGTAGTGGATGCCAAGGGGGTCACGGTTCCCAGCGCGGATGACTTGATCGTGTTCAAGGTGACCGGTCCGGGCCAAATTGCCGCCGTGGACAATGCCGACAACGCCAGCCACGAGCCGTTTGCCGCCACGTCACGCCCGGCGTATCAGGGCCGGTGCCTGGCCTACCTGCGAGCCACTCAACCCAAGGGCAAAATCACGGTGATCGCCACCGCGGCGGGCTTGAAATCCGATCCAGTCACGCTCCTGGCCGTGCCGGCCAAGCTGCCCTGAGCAGACGGCGCGATTCAATTCCCGGGTGTAGCAGCCACCGGTCAAAATAGGCGTCGTAATACATCCGGCACGTCGCAAGAACCCGGCTCGAGCGTATAAACCAGGGTGGCGTGGGTTACCAAGCGAAGGCGTGTTCCAAAACGGTGGAGGGCCACCGTACTCCACGACGCTGGCACGTTCGCCATGCGCGGTGCATTCGCGAAGCGTCTTGGAGCGTCCGGCCCTCCGGCGCTGTGGCCCAAGACGAAGCTTGCCAACCAGCGGGTAAATGGTTTTTTCCCGGGCACGGCTATTGGTGGGCGTCACGCGGCACGCGCAAACATGCGGCACGTGTAAACGAACCGTGACGGCGTGGGTTGCCAAGCGGCGGCGCGTTCCAAAACGGTGGAGGGCCACCGTACTCCACGACGCTGGCGCG
>CAYTJG010000085.1:0-20920 GCA_964437865.1 uncultured Bifidobacteriaceae bacterium
TGAGCGTTGCGGCGGCGGTATTCGTTTGGAAGAGTGTCCCCGAAACCAAGGGTCGATCCCTCGAACAGATGGAAAAGCTCTGGGGCGGCACCCGTCAAGGGCAGGCGGGCGGCTTGGCGGCTGCCGTTCCGGACTTGGAAAAGCCTTGACCGTTCCGGTCAGCGCACCATGCCGGTCGTGGATGATCCGCCGGCGGAACTGCCTCCCACCGTGAACGTGTATTCGCCGGGTTCGACCTGCCATTTTTGTTCGACGCCCCAAATGGCCAGGTCGGCAGAGCGCACGTGGAATTGAATCGTCTTGGTCTCGCCCGGCTGCAAGTGGACGCGGGTGAATCCTTTGAGCGCTTCCACGGGCATGGCCACGCTGGCGGTGGTCTTCCGCACATAGAGCTGAGCCACCTCGTCGCCCGCCCGGTTGCCGGTGTTCGTCAGGTCGCAGACTACCACCACGGCGTCCGTGGAGCCCGCCGCTGAAACCAGAGCCTGCACATGGTCGTACTTGAAACTGGTATAGCTCAAGCCGAAGCCGAAGGGAAACTGGGGGGAATCGTCGCCGTCCATGTAATTATTGCCCTTGGAGGGGAAATGGTTGTAGTACACGGGCAACTGGCCGACGTTCTTGGGAAATGAGACCGTCAGGCGGCCGGCGGGGTTATTGTCGCCCAACAACGTTTCGGCAATGGCTTGGCCGCCGAACTCGCCTGGATACCACGCTTCCAGGATGGCCGGCACGTGCTTGGCCGCCCAGGGCAGTGCCAGGGCCCGGCCGTTTTGCAGCACCAGCACCACCGGCACGCCGGTGCCGACCACTGCTTCCAGCAGCGCCTCCTGTTCGCCCGGCAACCCGAGTTCCGAGCGGTCAAAACCTTCGCCGGACACGCCATGCCATTCGCCCAAGCCGAGAATGGCGACCTCCGCGGTCCGGGCCAGGGCCACGGCTTCATCGATTTTGGAACCGTCCGCAAAGACCACCTTGGTCCCAGGAGAAACCCGTTTGCTGAGCTGGTTGTACAGGCCGTATTCCGGACCCTCGGGGCGGTCGTCGGTGTAGTCGCCCAGGCGGGCGACGTTGGCGTTGACGCCGATCACGGCAATTTGTTTGAGGTCCGCGCGCAACGGCAACAAGGCATGCTCATTCTTGAGCAGACACATGGATTGGCGGGCCACCGAGAGGGAGAGGGCCAGGTGTTCCGGTGACCGGCGGACGCGCTGGCTCAAGGACTCGTCGACGTAGGGGTGGGCGAACAGGTCGAGGAGAAACTTGGCGCGCAGCACGCGGCCCACCGCGGCATCGAGCGTGGCCCGGGAGACTTGGCCGTTCTTGACCCCCTCGATGAGCGCCTGCTGAAAGACTTCGTGGGAGAAGTCATAGAATTGCATGTCCACGCCTGAATTGATGGCCATCCGCACGGCGTCCGCCGGCGAAGCGGCCACGTGATGATCCTCGTACAGCCGCCGGATGGCGCCCAGGTCGGAGAGCACGAAGCCGCGGAAGCCCCATTCGCCGCGCAGCACCGTGTTCAACAGCCACGGATTCCCGGTGCAGGCGATGCCATCAATATCATTGTAGGCCGCCATGACTGCCAGGGCATGACCTTCGCGAAAAGCCGGTTCAAAGGATTTCAGCATGATGCTGCGGACTTCGCGTTCACCGGCGTGGACGGGCGAGGTGTTCAAACCGCTTTCGGGGGAACCGTGCGCGGCAAAATGCTTGGGCTCGGCAATGACCGTGTGGTCGGTGGCCAGCGAATCGCCCTGCATGCCGCGAACGTAGGCCAATCCCAGCCGGCCGGAGAGGAACGGGTCCTCGCCGAAATCCTCCTCCACGCGGCCCCACCGCGGATCGCGCGCCACGTCCAACACCGGTCCCAGGATCATGTCCACGCCATTGGCGCGCGCTTCCGCGGCAATGGCGGCGCCGGTTTGCAGAGCCAGATTGGTGTTCCAGGTAGTGGCCAGATTCACGCTGTGCGGAAACACCGTCTGCCCGTGGCCGATGTACCCATGCAATCCCTCTTCCAAAAAGAGCGCCGGTATCCCGAGCCGGTCTGATTTGATTACCCAGCGCTGAATGGAATTGTAGAGCTGGGGGGAGGCGTAAATATCGTGAATGGAGCCGACCCCGTTGGTTCCCAAGCCCTTTTCCGCCCGCGCCGGGTCCAGGCTGGCATCGGGCTTGGCATGGGTGGTGTCGACCTTTTGGTCGTTGGCCAGCAGACTTTCACCGCCGTTGTACATGTCCAACTGATGCACCTTTTCCTCCAGCGTCATGCGGTGGAGCAAGGACCGGATGCGCGCCTCGATGGCGGGATTGGACTGGCTTTGCGGGACGGCTTGGTCGGCTTTGGCGAGGGTGGCAAGACCGGTTAGAAAGACCGCGGCGATCAGGGGGTGCGATTGGCGCAGCGAGATTTTGAGTGGCATAAATTGGAATTGTTATTGGCAATGAGTTCCACGCTGATGGTGGCACGCAAAACGGTCTATTGAGCATTCCGTGCTCCATTTGCTCCGGGAAATGCCGACTCAGCATAGGAACGTGCCCGACCATCAACCATCCCCGAAATAGGGGGTGCGGTCGGATCGGGTTGGTAGATGGGGAACCTCTTCGCCCGCGTCACCTCGTGAAAATCTTCGCGGCGGCGCGTGGACCACACCTCGCCGCTGAAGCCGGCAAAGGTGAAATGCCGATAGCCGCGTTCCAGCAAATGGACCGCCCCAGGTGGCCGATGGCACGGTGGTCGGATCCAACCCATGGCAAGCCCAGGTCGTTGTGAGGATCATTCAAATCCATGACCGGCACGCCCATGCGGCGGAACAGCTTTGCCAGTTCGGGGTCGGTCGGCTGAGAGTGCCGCCCCAGCCGCCGCCGGAAAGCCAGGCCGGCCGGGCGGGTGCCCAGCTCGTGTTCCTCCAGGAAGACCGACCAGCGATGATGGAACCGCAGGTAACGGGCGCCGCCGCTGAGGATTCGCCGGCCATAAACGACGGACGTTTCAATGATCAAGCCGATGCGCGGCGGCTGGTTCATGCGCGGGCATTATCGGAAATGGCCTGGTGCGGCCAAGGAAAAACACGGTTAAAGGATCTAAAAAGGTTTATTTGACAAGTTCATTTAATTTCAAGGACGGTGCGAGGGCAAACGGAGTTTGCCAAATAAATATGGTGTCAGAGCGGCTTGAAATCTGAAAGACGGCCTTGGCTGCGGCTGACAAAGAATCTCAAAATTTGTGACGCAGGCACTCATGGACGGCTCGGGAAAAACCACCTCGGCCAATTGCCTCCAGCCCAATGGCGAAAACGACAACGGCTGGGATCAAGGATTGCTCTTTCTCAACCCTGCGCAGGTCTGGCTCCAGCCGTCCGGCTATGTTATGCAAATGAGAGCCGACAGTTATCTGCCGCAGGCCGTCCAATGTGGAGTCACCGGCGACCGCCATCTCGATGCCTGCGCCACGGCCAGCTTGGATGGGCATACGGTGGCCGTGCAGGTGGTGAACTTGAACAGTACGGCGACGCCAACTGCCATTCGTTTCGAAGGCTTTACGCCGACCAATTCACTGGTGGCCGTCACTGAACTGGCTGGTTCGCTGGCTGCCAACAACCCCGCCGACCGGCCACAAAAGATCACGCCGGTGCAAACTCAATGGCCGTCGGCAGGCACGAATGCGGTGGCGCAATGCACATTGGCGCCTTACTCGTTTACGGTCATGACGTTTCAGGGTGTTCCCTAAAATGCGCCGCCGGCCATGGATGGCTTACGGCCGCATGCTCCAGATCATCCGAAACTATCCACCAGGCTGATGGCGGTAAGCTTTTGCCGAAACTCGATTTCGGAGAGGGTGGTTTTGAATTCGACGGTTTTCGACGCTTTCGGCAACAGGTCAAAGTAGTTATCTGTAAAGTGGCCGGACTCATCGCCGCAAGCCAGGCGGACGCTTTTGGCCAGCGATTGGCACGAGACCACGACGGCAAACCCGCCGTCCTGCTTCCGGATTTCCCACGCCAAGGCGGGCTGCGACAATTTTAATTCTTTTGGCACATGAAGATAATTCAGGTGTTCCGCCAGCAGCCCGTCCGGGGTGTTGAGCCGGGAAACGACCACCAATTGGGCTTCGTCGGCGCCGTGGACCAATTCTGATTTGGAGAGGGTCAGGTATGATTTGGAGGCGTTGGGTTCCACGGTGATCGGCTGCGAGTGCCGGCTCACTTCGCCGCCGGTGAAATTGAGCACCCGGATTTCGAGCACGGCCGCGACTGGCTCCAATCGGTCGGAAACCACAAAGAATCGGACCGAGTCTCCTTCCGGCACGGGCGAAAGGAGCACCGGCGCATAGGCGTGGCGGACGGTGTAGTGCAGCGCTTTCCAGCGCCCGTAATAATCGATGCTGGACCACGAGGCCACCGGCCAGCAATCGTCGATCTGCCAATAGAGCGAGCCCATGCAATAAGGGCGCGCGCGCCGGTGCGCTTCCATGCCCAGACGCACGCCGTCGGCCTGCATGACCTGGCTCACATAGAGATACGCTTCAAAATCCTTGGGCGCGTGGTACCAGCGATCCAGGTAGGTCTGGATCAGGCGGTTGCCGTATTCCCGGTCGCGGCGTTCGTCGGCCAGGCAACGCTGATGCGCCAGCATCACGGGCGAATGCAATTCCCGGTCGGCGGGGGCGGCGAATTGCTTTACCGTGGCTAGTTCGGGATATGATTGAAAACCGTATTCGCTCACGAAACGGGCGAGATTCCTGGCGTAATCCTCAAACGGTGCCTGCCCGTGCCAGACGCCCCAATAATGAATGTCGCCTTCGCCTGGCGGGATATTATTGAACCCGGCGCACGGACTGGTGGAATGATAATAACGGCTGGGGTCGGCCTCGGCCAAGGCAGCGGGGACGACCGCTTGAAACAGCTTGTGGTAGTCCGCTTCGTAACGGGACTGGACGTCGGCGGTGAACATTGGTTTCCAACCCCAGTTGTACCACGCAATGCTGCCCTCGTTATTGCCGCAATAGAATGCGAGGGACGGGTGGTTGCGGATGCGCGCCACCTCGTCCAGAATTTCCTGGCGCACGTTGTTTAAGAAGGCCTCGTCGGCTGGGTACATGGCGCACGCAAATTGCAAGTCCTACCACACCAGAATGCCGTAGCGGTCGCAAAGATCATAGCAGAGGTCGTCCTCCCAAATGCCGCCGCCCCAGATCCGCAGCATGTTCATATTGGCTTCCGCCGCGGAGCGGATAATGTGCTTGTAACGTGCCGGGGTGACGCGAGACTGAAAATTATCCTGCGGCACATAACTGGCACCCTTCATGAACACGGGCACGCCGTTGAGGCGCACGTAAAAAGAGTGGCCGTCGGCGTCCGGTTCGCGCACCACTTCCAGCGAGCGGATGCCAATGCGGGTGACGTGTTCGTCCGCGATTTTCGAGCCGATGAGCAGCTGCGTGCGATGCGCGTAAAGCGGTTGGGCGCCCAGGCCGTTGGTCCACCAGAGGTCGGGCCGGTCAAGGTGTCCTTGGAGCTTAATGCGGGTGAGTCCCTGGGCCAGGCGATGTTCGCTGACGTGCAAGGTGGCAGAGCCTAACTTCACCGCAATCGCGGCGGTTTGGTAGCGGCTGGATTCCACCTCCACGATGGAAAGAATGTCGGCTCCAGCGGCACTCACGTTTTCCGTCCGCACGCAGACGCTGCGCAGGCGCGCGCCGCTCCAGGCTTCGAGTCGCACGGGGCGCCAGATACCGGCGGTGACCAGGCGCGGGCCCCAATCCCAACCATAATGAAACTGCGCCTTGCGCGAGTACATGGCCAGCTTCACCTCGGCCTGGTCATTGTTGCCGAAGGCTTGCAAACGAAACGGGGCGGCCTGGTATTGGGGCCGGTTTTCGTCGAACACGTTGCGGAAGCGGATTTGCAGGACGTTCCCTGTTTCCTTGAGCATTTCCTTGCAACTCGCCCGCCAGGTACGAAACATGTTGTTTGCCGTGAGCACCGGAGCGCCGTTGAGCGTCACAGCGGCGTAGGTATCGAGTCCGGCGCAGACGAGTTCCACGTTTTCCTCGCGGAGGACTTCCGACGGCACGGCGAACGACGTTTCATAGACCCAGTCCTTTTCGCCGATCCATTGGAGTTTCTGCTCGTTGGTGCCGTAAAAGGGGTCAGGAATGAGCTGGTTGCGCAGTAAATCGGTGTGCACGCACCCGGGTACTTGGGCGGGATGCGCCGAGCCGGCGGCGGACGCCTCGTGAAATTGCCAACCGTGGTCCAGGTCCAAGGACTTCACGGCAGATTGGAGCGGGGCGCCGTCAGCCCCTTCCGGGGCAGATCCCGTGGACGGGCCGCGGCGCGGACCCAGGCAGCCCGCGGCGAGGAGCGGCACTCCCAGCGCGGTGGTCTTGATAAAATCCCGGCGGGCAAATCGGCGATTACTCATGATGGCGGGTTGAGCTCAAATCGGAAACCTTCGGCCAAAGCGGCGCGATCGAAGGTCACTGTTTCAGGTCTGGTTTATAGAACCCACAATTTGTGGTTTTCCAGCCGCTGCAGCCATCCCCCAATTGGCGTAATCTGTAAACGGCCCCTGGAGGCGGAGAAACGAATTTTGCGAATTTTCGCAAAGCAATAAACGAGTTGTATCCAAACAGTTTCCCATTTCCCGGGGCAAAAAAAAAGAGGCCGGGGATGACCCCGGCCTCGTGTTACGAAATAACCCCCCGGCCTATTGCTCGAGGCGATAGAACAGTGCTGAACCACCGCCCGGGGTTACTACAAAGGGACTCGTCGGACTGCCCGCCACGAGTGTCCAAGTCTTGAGGTCGGTGGACTGGTAGAGGGTTCCCGTTCCGGTCCAGCTGATCGTCAAGTGCCCGCCACTGAGCACCGGCGCGTTGAAGCTGGGCGCGGGAACCGCCGCGTAGGCGGACAGGTATTGAGCCGGAATGGGCTTTAGGCTGGCCGCTGGGGTCGAATCCGTGGAGATCCGCCAAGCCACCCTGACGTAATCCCCGCCGGTATTTTCCACATGCAGGGTCTGGATGAAGTAGGACGTGCCTGCCACCAAGTTGATCGTGGAGGAAGTGGATTCGGCGGGCGGCTCCTGGAACGATGTGCTGGCCGAGGTTTCGTCGGCGATCAGCTGCGCGTTCGCCGTCGTCGAATCCGTGCTGAGGAACAACTCCGAGTAGTCGTCGCCAGCCAGGAAGAACGTGTAAGCGCCCGATACGGTGGGGGTGATCCAGCCCGAAACACTGTCCCCGTAATTGTCGCCCAGGCTGCCGAAGGCTGGATTGTTGTTCAAATCCCCGCCCGTGATCTGATCCGTGTCAAACACGGTCAGAGTGTCGTTCGTCTCCGGCGCGTTCGGGTAGTTCCCGTTACCGGTCAGCGCGATGATGCTGGTTCCTGTCTCGAGATAGTAGTAATCCCAATCCAGCACCCCAGAGGTGAGAACCGGCGCCAGGAAGGAGGTTGGCTTCGGAACGATCGTGTTGGGGGTTTGCGCCTGGTCTTTCACGCCGCTCACCGTAAGCGAGTACTTCTGGCCCGGGGTCAACCCGCTTGTGGCCAGAACCACGGTCCGCCAATCCGCGCCCAAAGAGGCCGCTGCCTCGTCCTCCAGTGCGATTACGCTGTTCACCGTCACTGACGGAGTGAGGGCGTAGTTGGCGCTCGCCCCGGCGGTGGTGGAATCCACCCGTTTGTCAAACACCACCTTGACCAAATACGGCGTCTTGCCGCTGGCATTAGGCGTGCCTAATCCGGTCACCGAAAGGACCGCCGGCGGATTGGTATCGGCCGTGACCAGCACGGTGGCGCTGGCCGTCGTGCTGTTCTTGAGCGGATTGGCGACGGCTAGGTAATATTGGCCGGAATCCGCGATTTGCGCCTCAGAGATCACCAGCGTGGAATTGGTGACATCGTCCGTGTAATGCGGGGTGCCGTCAGTGTTGCTCGACGGGGTCAACGCGGACCCATTCTTGTACCATTGGTAGGTATTGGGAATGCCCGTTACGGTCGAGGTGAGGGTGATTGTGCTCCCTTCGATATTGGTCACGCCCACGGGCGACTGCACCACGCTCGAAGGCACCCAGGCGTAACTCCAGTGGTCGCGGATCTGCGCGGGCGACAACGCGTAGTTGTAGAATGCGATATCACTCAGTCCGCCGTGCCAGTAGTGCGTGCCATCGCTACGGGAACCGATGTAGAACGGCTCGGAAGTGTTCGGAGCGAAGGGCGAAGCGCCCTCCAACTCCCAATTGTCCTCGCCATTCGGGAGTGTTGACTCCGAACTGAGGTCCCCGAGTTGGCCGTTGACGTAAATGTAGAGATTCGTGGTGTCCCACACTCCCACCACGTGGGTCCAGCCCCCATTCGCCGGAACGTGGTCGTCATAACTGATCATGTTATAGCCGCCCCCCGCCGCGGTGTGAAACTCATACCCGGGGGCGTTTCCGTCGATGTAGAACTCGTAGCCGCTGTCCCGCGCCGGTCGGTTTAGTGACGAGATCGGGACAAAGAATCCGTAACTGGCCAATTCGCCCCAGAACTCGATGGTGAAGGGACCGTTTGGATTCAGGGCCGTGGTATTGGGTACCAGCGCCCGGCCGGAGGACCCATCGAAAGCGGCGCCGCTCGATTGGTCGCCGATGAATCCTCCTGCTGCATAGGTGACGCCGGCACTGCTGTAGGTGCCGTCATAAAGCCCGGCGGAATCCGCCGCGGTCGGCCCGCTCGCATCGGCCAGACGCCAGAATGCCGTGGGGTTATCGCTCATCACCTGGCCGACGTAACCGGTCGGCGGCTTGGAAAAGGTCAGTTCAATCGGCTGGGTATTGGTCCGGCCAAACACGTTCGTCACGTTCAAGCTATAGCTGGCGCTCGAGTTGGTCGTGGTTTGCGCCAGAGTCAGGGTGGCGGAGGTGGCGCCGGCGATGGGAACCCCGTTGGAGGTCCATTGGAAGGTGAACGGGAGCGCTCCGGACACGGTGACCACCAGGGAGGGGGACCCTCCGGCCAGCAACGACTTGGACGCGGGCTGACTCGAGATCACCGGTGGTGCGCTGTTGGTGCCATAATAGAACTTGGTATAATGGCTTTGAACGTCAGCCGCCGACAGGGCCGTGCCGTAAATGGCCAACTCATCCACCGTTCCTCCCCAGAGGTTCTGGACCGCGCTGGTGCCAATCGAACCAATCCATGCCGGGCCGCCGGGGGTGGATCCAAAGCTGGGCTGAACTTGCGTGCCCAGCGACTTCCCATTGACGTAGGGCGTGACATTTGTGCCATGGTCGAAGACAACTACGACATGCAACAGTTGTCCAATTGCCCCTCCCGGCACCGACCAGGTCATCGGGCCCGTCAGCGTGTCGTTGGTGTAGACCAGGAAGCTGCCATCGGCGGAAAACTGCAGGTCTAAATAGGGCGCCCCCCCATCAAACCCCTCGGCAAAATAGGTGGGTGCGGTCGCGGCGGCTCCACTCAGATACACGAGGGCCTCCACGGTGCCATTGCCGCCCGCAAACTCAAAGGCCGGATTGTTCGGGATCTGCACGTCGCCGTCGAAGTTGAACGAAACGGCGCGTTGGCCGAAGGAATCATTTGTCCTCCCATCGTAAGTCGCGTTGAGCTCCAGGGCGCCGTTGTAAGCCGCATTGACCGTGTTGGTCAAAACCGTGCCGGTGTTTCCATCCACTGGGAAATAAGCCAGCAGGCTGGCTTCGTCGGTCACGATGTTGCGATAGGCAGCCACGTCGGCGGCATTGGGGGTAAGCACCGTGAGAGTGGCCACCGTACTGGTGACCGTGATGCCGCCGCTGGTCAGCTTGCAATCGAACGTGCCCCCGCTATCCGACGAAGCTACGACGGGCAAAAAGATGCTGCTGTTGGTCTCACTGGTCACATTCGTGCCGTTGTCCCGCCATTGATAAGTTAGCTCGCTGCTGAAGGAAGGGGTTACCGCGAAGGTTACCGCTCCGCCAGTCCAAACCGATCCGCTCTCTGGGTCAGCGATGAGCTGGGGACCTGCCGGCCGCAGCAGCAGGTCGTTCGTGGTGAACGCGCCGGAGGCGAAGGTGAACATACGCGCCTCATCCAGGTAGCCATAAAACGCCTGGTTATCCCCGCTGGCGCCGATGGCATAGACGTCGCCAGCCGAAGTGGTGGCGTCGTTGGTGTCGCTCGTGCCGCAGGGCACCCCATTGGTGTAAAACGTCGTGATGCCGTTCTGATTGACAATGGCCAGGTGCATCCAGTTGTTGGTGTCAATGGGGGCCTGACCTCCAATCGTAAGGGAGGTTCCGAGAATCGGCGCGTCGATGTAGGAACCGCTCCCGTCGCCGGGAGAGTTGATTCTCAGGGCAACGCCCCCGGAAGTGCCGGACGACAGAAGCCAGCCGCCAGTCCCCCCGGCGATGCCGTTTCCCTGGGGCAAGGCCCAGATTTCAATGCCGTAATTTGCGGCGGGCGGGTTGTAGCTGATATTCCACATGGAGCTTTGCCGTTTCCCGCCCACACCCACGCCCACTTGGATGCACTCGGTGCTCGTCCAACCCGTCGAATCCAACGGTCCGCCCGCCCCATTGTTGACCACTTGCGCCGCCACTTGCCCGCCCGTGGCCGGAGCCGTGGAATACGCGCTGCCGAAAGTCCGGCCGTTCCCGCTGGAATCCGTTATCGGCTGGCTGCTATCCAGGTGCCACCAGCCTTGTACCGTGACATTTGCCGAACTGACACAGAGACCTCCCATTAAGACAACTGCGGGTAATATGTGCTTTTTCATAGGTGGATTTTGCATATTTGGTTTCGCTTCATATTTGGTTTTGTTGATTTGCAACCTCCGCACCGTTGAGTCCAAACTCCCTGCTTTTCCGGGGAACCGCGCCTCCCGTAACACCAGCAAACAAGTCCGTACCACGCCTGTGGCTAGCGCGATGAGTTACTTTTACCACCGGTCGCCGCCGACTTCAAATAAAAAGACGACGATACTTATCGTGTATAAGTTCATGGTGGGTTCGGGGCCAGTAGAGCCTGCCAAGCATAAGTGAAATTCGTGTCTCCCTTCTCCGCCCCTGGTATTTCCGCATCGCCAGCTTTATAACCGGGCTTCGGCAAGATCGATGTCGCGCTGGATGCGGCGCAGGACTTCGTCGTTGATGGCGCCGTCGTTGCGGAGACGGAGGATGGTCCGGCGCTCAACTTGCAAGGCTTCGCGGGTGAGTCGTTCGTATTCCAGCGAGAAGAGGCGGAGCGGCGCGCCAGATTCCCGGGCGGCTTCGGATTGCAATTGCAAAATCTGGTCTTCGTATTCCGTCCGCAGTCTGGCCCGGGCCTCGTGTCCGGGCGCATCCGGCGACGCCAATTGATCCAATTGGTCCAGCGCGGATTGGTTGGCCAGCAGGCGCGCCTCGCGTTCCTCCTTTTCGGCGATGCCGTCATCCTTCACTCCCAGGCGCTGGATCAGCCACGGCAGACTCAATCCCTGCAACACCAATGTGGCGAAAATCACCACGAAGGTGATGAACAGGATCAGGTCGCGGCCGGGAAAAGGGGTGCCATCGGCGTTGGCCACGGGCAGGGCCAGGGCGGCCGCGAGGGAAACCACGCCCCGCATGCCGGTCCAGCCGATGATGACCATATTTTGCCAGCGCGGACGGGGCTCGTTCCGGCAATGTTTTTTGAAGACGAGGCGGGGCACGTAGAGGGTGGGCAGCACCCAGAGCAGGCGGACCACGATAATCGCCGCGGTGATGAGAATGGCGTAGCCGAGCACCAGGTGTGGCGGCATCTGGTCGCGGTCCAGGCGTGCGAGAATGCTGGGCAGTTGCAGTCCGATCAGCAGGAAGACCAGGCCGTTGAGGACGAATTCGAGCATCTCCCACACCGGGCCGCCGCGGAGGCGGGTGCGGTAGCTGGTGATTTCGGGCGCGCGCCAGCCCAGATACAGGCCCGCCGCCACCACGGAGAGAACGCCGGAGACGTGCAGCCGTTCGGCGACGAGGTAAGCCCCAAAGGCCGTGAGCAGCGAGAAGGTGATTTCAATGGGCGCATCGTCCACGCGACGGTGAAATTGCTCGGCCAGCCAGCCGATGGCCAGGCCGGTGGCAATGCCGCCGAGGCCGATCAGAAAGAACTGGCTGGTGCCCTGCATCCACGAGAACGACCCGGTGGTGACGCCGACGATGGCCAGTCGGTAGGCGACCAGGGCGGTGGCGTCGTTGACCAGGCTCTCGCCTTCCAGGATGGTCACAATCCGACTGGGAACGCGGAGCCGCTCGGCGATGGCGGTGGCGGCGATGGCGTCCGGGGGCGAGACGATGGCTCCGAGGACGAAGCCGGCGGCGAGTGGCAGGTGGAGGAAGGCATGGGCCAGCGCCGCCACAATGGCCGTGGTGAACAGGACCAAGCCGATGGCCAGCAATAAAATGGGACGCAAATTGGCCCTAAAATCCCGCCAGGAGGTGAACAGGGCCGCGGGAAACAGCAATGGCGGCAGCACGGCCAGAAATACCAGGTCCGGACTCAGGCGGATGCTGGGCAACCCGGGCAGAAAGCCCAGCACAGTGCCACCGATGACAAAGAAGATGGGGTAGGGGATATGGAACCGGCGCGCCAGCAACGCCAGCACGACGACCGCTACCATGAGACCCACGAATATATCGACGACGCCGGTCATGTTGGGCAGGGACGTTTGCCTATATTCTGGTTTAAAATCAATTTGTTCCGGGTGCGTGGGGGGCGTTGGCGTGCGTTCGCCAGGGTATGCCTGCGCTCGCCTCCCGCGTCGGACCATTCTTAAACCATTTTGGAGACGTATTCGCAAGCCAAAGGAGCGGTGTCGTGCGGAGCGCGACCGTCCCGGCCGCTGAGACGTGCGGGCGTTGCGGCCGCTGCCAAATTGGGCAAGGCGTGGTGGAAGCAGCCGCTCGTTGCGGGGATACAGTCGGGCGGCGCTTGGCTCAGAATGGCGTCTCAGCACCCGCGGACGGGCGCGGTTCGGCCAAATAGAATCCCTTTGTAACAAAGTCTGGCGTTTGCTTAGTAAGAGGGTGTATGAATGAGCCCGAAGTTAACCAGAACATGGAGCAAAAATGTCCCAAATGCGGCGCGCCGCTTCCCTCCGGCGTCCTGGCTGGACTTTGTCCGGCCTGCCTGCTGAAGCAGGGGGCTGCCGTCGATACTGGCGTGGCCCCGGAGGCCGCGCCGTTTCAACCGCCCAGCGTGGAAGAGGTGGTCCGGCTGTTTCCGCAGTTGGAGATCCTCGGCCTTATTGGCAAGGGCGGCATGGGGGCGGTTTACAAGGCCCGGCAACCGGGCTTGGACCGCCTGGTGGCCCTGAAGATCCTGCCGCCGCAGACGGCGGCCGGTCCCGGCTTCGTGGAGCGGTTCAACCGCGAGGCCCGGGCACTGGCCCGGCTCAACCACCCCAATATTGTGGGCGTGCACGAATTCGGGCAGGTCAACGGCCTCTATTTTTTCATCATGGAGTATGTGGACGGCTTGAACCTGCGCGAGGTGGAACGAGCGGGCAAACTTTCGCCACATGAAGCCCTGCAAATTGTCCCCCAAATCTGCGAGGCGCTGCAGTTCGCGCACGACGAGGGGATTGTGCATCGCGATATCAAGCCGGAGAACATCCTGCTGGACAAGAAGGGCCGGGTGAAGATCGCGGATTTTGGGATCGCGAAGATTTTGGGCGGCGGGTCGGAACCGGAACTGACGCAGACGCAGAGCGTGGTGGGCACGCCGCATTACATGGCGCCCGAGCAGATGGAAAAACCAACGTCGGTGGATCATCGGGCCGATATTTTTTCGCTGGGGGTGGTGTTTTACGAAATGCTCACCGGCGAGCTGCCCCTGGGTAAATTTGCGCCGCCCTCGGCGCGCAAGGTGGAAGTGGACGTGCGTCTGGATGACGTGGTGTTGCGTACGTTGGAAAGGGATCCGGAACTGCGCTACCAACATGTCAGCCAGGTGAAATCGGCGGTGGATACGATTGTGGGCACCGCGGCGCCGCCGCCGCGGGCGCCGGGGGTGGACGCGGATGCTTTGGCCAGGGCGATTCTCGCCAAGGATTACCAGTTGAGCATCCGGAGTTGCGTGCGGCGCGGTTGGAAGTTGGTCACGGGCGAGTTTTGGCCGTTCGTGGGTATCACGGCCCTCTTTATGGCTCTTTTCGGTCTGGCCGGTTCCATTGGCGGATCCACCGTCCTCCATGAATCGGATGGCGGCAGTTCAGTGGAGGTGATGTCGGCGGTGGCCATGTTGGTATTTGGGCCGCTTTGGGGTGGGTTGCTGGTTTACTATTTGAAGAAAATCCGCCGGGAACCGGCCACAGTGGAGATCGCTTTCAGCGGATTCAGCCCTCGTTTTCTACATTTGTTTCTGGTGGGGTTTGCGGCCACGCTGTTGATAGGTATCGGTTTTTTCTGCCTGGTGCTGCCGGGCATTTATCTCTCCGTGGCCTGGATTTTTGCGCTGCCCATTGTGGCGGATAAAGGGATTGATTTTTGGTCGGCAATGGAACTCAGCCGGAAGGTGGTGAACCGGCATTGGTTCAAGCTGTTTGGCTTCCTGCTCATGCTCTGGCTGCTGACGTTTGCCGGCGTGCTGGCGTTGTTGGTGGGGGCGCTGGTGATGTTCCCGGTGGCGCTCGGCGCGCTGATGTATGCGTATGAGGACATTTTGGGTAGTGCCACCGGCACCGCACCCGCGCCGGCTGCCACCGGGCCGTCGGGAACCATCGTCATGCCGCCGCTTTCCACCCAGCCGGTGCGGGGGGGAATGTGGACGCCGACGGTGAAGATTGGCTTGGGCGTGGCGGCCGTGGTGCTGCTGGTGGTGATCGTGGTCCCGGTGCTGCGCCACCATTTGCAGCTTAATCCAACGGCGGCGTTTCGCTCCATGACGGTCTCGCAAACGACCAGGGTGGACCCGGCACCCGAGCCGCTCCCCAGTCCTGAGCCGCCCACGGAAACCGCGCTGGCCGCGGGGACCAGCGCCGCGCCGGCGTTTGGCCCGGTGCTCGAGCTGGTGCTCACCAATTTGGGGGCGGTGAATCTGGTTTCCGGTGCGCAGAAATCGCTGCCGGCCTATCTGGCGGGACAGGTGCCGGCCAATGGCAAGGATATGGCGGTGGTGGGCTGGATGGAGGGGGCGGATATGGATTTTGGGTATGTGGACGGGTGTGGCTACAGTATGCTGTCAGGTTGGGCGCACCTGGCGCGGGACAGTTGGGAAGGGAACCCAGACACGGTAACGGCGGCCTTGCAAAAGACGGGGCAGGACGTGGGCACGAAATTTGACGGCACGGGAGCGGACAATCCCACCAACTACACCATTGGCTTTCAGACCCGGAGCGGGCGCGTGGGCCTGCTGCAATTTGTGAGTTTTCCCGGCCATGAGTTAAATTCGGTCCCGCCGCCATCGGGGGCCACGAGCGTTACCCCCACGGTGCCCAACGTACAGGATAGTCCGCCGGGCGTGAGGATTCGCTACAAATTCATCGAGCCGGTCGCGGGTTCAGCGGCGGCGGTGCCGGGTTTGACTCTGGCATCGCTGGCGGAGCGGATGGAGGCGGCCGAGAACATGTCGTTTGGCGACGAGCGGGACCAATTGCTGGCGGCCATCGCGGTGGATGCCGGCAAACTCGGGGAGGTGGAAATGGCAAGATCGGCGCTCAGCAAGATGAACAACAGTGAGCAACGGGATGCGGCGGCGCATGACACGGCGATGTTGCTGGCCAAACGTGGGCTGCGTCGGCCGGCGATTGAGATGGCCAAAGGGATTCCCGATACCAACCTGCGCGACCAGACTTTGTCCGAGCTGGCCAAATAAGGCAAGGAAACGGAATTGAGCACGGAACCCACCCAAAAAACTTCGCACGCCGGCGGCGGGATTTTTGCCACCACCCACTGGACGGTGGTGCTGGCGGCCGGGCGGGGCGGGTCACAGCAGGCGGAGGTGGCGTTGGAGGAGCTGTGCCGGACGTATTGGTATCCGCTCTATGCGTATGTGCGGCGGCACGGTCATGCGCGGGAGGATGCCGAGGACCTGACGCAGGGATTCTTTGCGCGGTTGCTGGAGAAGAATTATCTGGAAGGCGTCACGAGTGAGCGGGGAAAATTTCGCGCGTTCCTACTGGTGGCCTTGAAACGTTTCATGGCCAACGAATGGGATCGCGCCAACCGCCAGAAACGGGGCGGGGGCGTGGTGCCGCTCTCGCTGGATTGGCAGGACGCCGAGACCCGGTATCAAATCAATCCCGCGGACCACCTCAGTCCGGATAAGTTGTATGATCGGGCGTGGGCGGTGGTGGTGCTGGAGCGGGTCATCACGCGGTTGCGTGATGAACACAGCGGGGATGGCAAGGGGGAGTTGTACGAGCAATTGAAGTCGTTCTTGATGATGGGGGCGAGTGAGATCCCGTATGGGCGGGCGGCGACCGACCTGAAGATGACGGAGGGAGCGGTGCGGGTGGCGGTGCATCGATTGCGCAAGCGTTACCGTGAGATGTTGCGCGAGGAGATTGCGCAGACGCTGGCCAATCCCGCCTCCGCGGATGAGGAGATGCAGGCCTTGTTTAGTGCGCTGGCGGGGGCGTGAAATGGGGACCTAACTGAGTGCGGAGTTCTGCGTTCGGCGTGTCCCCGGAGCGCCGAGCCTTGCTCGGCCCGCGCGCCCAGAGCGCACGACCAACCTGTCAGCTCTCCGCCGTTTTGGCGCTCCGACTTCGCCAGCCAGCGAAGTTCCGCACGCGGCGTTCCCGGAAATTCTTTGTGTTTTCCGCGCATTTTTGCGGAGGATCAGGCTCAGATTCCTACTCGCCAAGCAATGCTTGGCGCTCCGAGCCAGCCAACGCTCAACATTCGACTCCCAAATCTGAAAGCAATTAGACCTGCGTGATGGTGAAAAGGATTGTCAAAAGGCGCTGGTTAAATGAGGCAAAATGTTGTTTCCTCTGGTGGTGCATCCGTGGAATCTAATCCTGGCCGGCTTGGCGGGCTTAAGCTGCTGCCTCGTGCTGTGGCAATGGCTGGCGGCCCGAAGATTTCCCCTGCATCAAAAAGCCAACGCCCGCGATTTTACCCCCGCCGTTTCCGTGCTCAAGCCGCTGAAAGGCTGCGACGAGACCACCGAGACGTCGTTGCGGAGCTGGTTTGCCCAGCAATATGCGGGGAACTGGGAGATTCTCTTTGGCGTGGCGGATGGCCAGGACACGGTTTGCGATATTGTCCGCCGGCTGATCACGCAAAATCCGAGCGTGTCGGCGCGGTTGGTGGTGTGCGAGAACCTGACCGGCGCCAATGCCAAGGTGGCCAAACTCGCCCGTTTGCAGCAACTCGCAGCCCATGGGTTGATCCTGATCAGTGACGCCGACGTGCGCGTGACGCCGGATTTCATCGGAAACATGGTGGCGCCGTTGCGCGCGGAGCAGACGGCATTAGTGAACTGTTTTTACCGCCTGGCAAACCCCACCACCACGGCTTTGCAATGGGAAGCGGTGGCGATCAACGCCGATTTTTGGAGCCAGGTCCTGCAGTCCACGACCTTGAAGCCGCTGAATTTTGCATTGGGAGCGGCCATTCTGGTCCGCCGGCAGGCGCTGGAGGAGATCGGCGGGTTTGCGTCGCTCGTGGATTGTCTGGCGGACGATTACCAGCTCGGCCGGCAGATTGCCGATCATGGCCATAATCTGGCGCTCTGTTCCCAAGTGGTGGAATGCTGGGATTCGCCTAAAGATTGGCGGCAAGTGTGGAAACATCAGCTTCGCTGGGCGCGCACCATTCGGGTGTGCCAACCGGGGCCCTACTTTTTCAGCATCTTGTCCAATGGCAGCCTATGGCCGGCGATCCTGGCGGTGGCCGCCTTGGGCAGTGGCAATCTGTGGTTCGGATTGCTCGCCGCCGGTTTATGCATTGGGATGCGCATTTTGCTGGCGCAAGACCTTCAGCGGCGCTTCACGCCAAACCGACGGCTCGTTTCACCCTTCTGGCTGGTGCCGACCAAGGATTTTGCGCAGGCGATTCTGTGGTTGGGGGCGTTCTTGGGGACGAGCATTGAGTGGCGCGGCCGCCGAATGAAGGTGCGGCGGGATGGAACCTTGCTGGCGGCGGATTGAGGGGATCTGCCGGCGAGTGAGGCAAAATCCTGTTTGGGGCAGCCATTGTCCTGCGGAGAGATGTCAAATTATTAGCCAGCTGCTCCAAATTTGGACATAAATTTCCTATCTTCCCCTTAGAATACCGGCCAGATATTTGTTAAAGGCGTTGGGAGGCGGAGAATACTTTTCGGGTGGCGGTTGGCGCGGCTCGTGCTTTGCTGGGCTCGGATGACGAACACAGATTTCATGCTGCGCGAAAAGAGCGCCGAGGCGAACCGATTGCTGAGGGCGACGCGAACACGGCTCTGTCTGGTGGACGGGGCGATCATCTTGGCATTTTTGGGCGCCTTTGTTGGGCTGCTCCTGCTTCTGCCCAGATAAACGACTTCAGGGAACAAAATACCGCCGCCGCCGGCAAATCTATTTTGCCGGCGTCGGCGGAGGGTTTTTTAGGGTCCGGTGGTAGGTGCTTACCTTGTTGGTTTTGAACGCGGACCGCAGGAGCCAATGGCGCTTGAGACCCTGGATGAAATCATCCGTATCCTTGATGGTCTTGGAGATTCCCGGAATCAGATTTGAGCTGGCCCCCACTTGGACGTTCAGGTTGCTGGTGATGTCGGCGACATTGATCAAGGTGAGGCCAATCTGTTGGGTGAGTTCGTCCAGATTGGTATTGGCGCCAATGAGGAGGGCGTTGGCGTTGGTGAGCGCATTATCCAATTGGAAGGTGCCGTTGGTGCCCAGCACCCAGGCGCCGAGGGCGCCGGCGCCGTGCAAGTCGCTACTGAGGGCGGTCAGGTTGCCGACTAGCGGTTGCGTGGCGGCGATGGTCAGGTTGAGATTTGAGGTGGCGTTGGCGGCGTGATTGAGGACGGCATTCAGTTGGTTCGTGAGGGCGAGCACATTGGGCAGGGCCTGCTGGATCTGGGTGACCATGGCTTGCAACTGGTCGGAGATGGCTGGCGATTCGGTGACAGGCAGGAAGTAGGCGTTGGTCTTGCTCCGATAATCAAAGCGTTCGTAGCACTGCAATTGTTTATTCCAAGCGGCCACGGTCTGGCGGTGGCGGGCCGAAGGGGTAATGTGAAAAGCAACGATGGAGCCGGGATTCTGCCGGACGATGACCGTGAGGTTCGATTGCGCCAGGGAACTCCAGGCGCGGACCACGAGGTTGGATTGTTCATCATACAGGTTTTGGCCCAGCCGCCATTTTTCCGGATCGTGCAAATTCTGCGCCTCGGCCAGCGAAAGCGTTTGCGGTTCGTACATGGTAAAGACGTTGTAGCCGCTGGTGCCGCGGGTCACCTCCAAATTGCGGTTGCCCAGCAAATCCGTGGAATTCAATTTGACCGCCGAACCATCCGTCCACACGTAGTTGAAATAAGGCGTGCCGTCTTGATTGAGATTCTTGATGACAAATTGAACACGCACATTGTGGCCGGTGCGCGGCGGTTCGGCGGTGATCTGTGTGATCGCGCCGACCGGGAAGCCCATGACCACAATGGGGTCGCCGACCTTGAGTCCGGCCGCGGTGTTGACATAAGTGTAGAATTTGGCCTCGACCAGAAACCAGCCTTTGCGTTCCGCGGTGTTGTAGATGAAATAGCCAAAGCCGAAAAGCAACAGGACCGTGGCTAGAAAAATGAACCAGCCGACGGAACGTTCCACCTTGTTGAGCCGGGTGCGGAGTTGCGGAGTGAGATCTTGCAGTGGCATAAAATTAACTTGGGACTGAGAGATGGTTCGGTTTTAGGGATTTTCCTTTGGTTCGGGCGGCGCGACCAGCAGTTCCAGCACGGCCTGATGGCTCGCAAATTCAGGCGTGCCCCAGGCCCCGAGGGTCGTAAAGGCGCGCGAGTGCAAGGCGGCGAAGCGGCGGCCGGGATGCTGCCAGATGGGCAAATCCTCGGTGGTGACGATGATGGTGGCGGGGCGCCGGTCAAGGAATTCGTGGCCCTGGGAGAGTTGATCCAGGAAATCGACAAGCCATTGGCGGTGGCGGGCGGTCAACCCGCTAGTGGGGTTGTCGAGGAGCAAGAGCTCGGGCTTCAGCGCCAAGGCGCGCGCCAGGGCGGCGCGGTGCCGCCAAACGGTGGCCACGTTGCCGGGCGTGGAATCGGCGAAGGGCGTCAGTTCGAGCATTTCCATCAGTGTGGCCACCGTCGGGGCGGCTTCGGCCGCGGACAGGTTGCGGTGGTATTGGAGTGGCAGCGCAATGTTCTCCGCGAGGGTGAGCTGATGGAACAGTCGGCCGTCGGCGAACACGTAACCGACGCGCAGGCGCTCGGACAGTCGGTTTTCGCCCAATTCATTGGTGCCGATGCCGAACAGGCGGCAGACACCTTCACCCGGCATCGTCAAGCCGGCGACGCCCAGAAGCAGATCGCTTTTGCCCGCATGGGGTGCCCCCGCCACCACCCAGAATTCACCCGGGAGCACGGTCCAATTGACGTTTTCGAGGACCACAAGCGACGCATCGCGCAAGGCGGTGACTTGCACGCCGTTCATTTCCAAAATGGGTTGCCGGGAGGTTGCCGCGCTCATTTCAATAAATAGATCACGATAAACACCGCATCAATCAAGACGCAAACAATGATCCCCTGGGTGACGGCGCGGACCGCCACGCGCGAGATATCCTCCAGCCGCAAGGGTTGGGCCAAGCCATGATAACAGGTCACGATGGCGATGAAGAAACCAAAGGCGATGGTCTTGAGCGCCAGCAGCACGAAATCCAGCGAGTCCATGGCATCGGTGAGCTGGGTGACGTAGTCGCCGGGTTGCAGCGCCACATCGGTCATGAGAAAGGCAAACAAATAGCCGCTGGCGA
>CAYTJG010000086.1:0-20805 GCA_964437865.1 uncultured Bifidobacteriaceae bacterium
GACCGTATTTGAAGACAGGCCCCGGAACCAAAAGAAAGATCTATGAAAAACACCAGTTTCAGCAGCTCGACTTTTTTCTTCCGCCCGGCGATTCTAGCCTCCCTGCTGGCCTTGGTCTGGCTGGGTTGCGGCTGCGCCGGCGTGCCCCCGACCGCCAAGATAGTGGAGCGAATCACCCAGCCACCGCCGGGCAAGGCCTTGGTGAATTTCCATCGGCCGTCGAGTTATGGCAAACCGATTGGCGTCCCCATCTTCGATCTGGATGGCAAAATGCTGGCGGATATGCGCGGGGCGTCCCTGAGCCAGGTGGTCTGTGATCCCGGCGAAAAGGTGTTCATCAGCTGGGCCGAGCACGTAACGGTCATCAAAGCCGAGCTCGCGCCGGACAAAATCTACGACGTCATGGTGGACGTGGCGCCGGGCTGGGTGCAAGCCAACATCTATCTGACGCCGCTGGCCAAGAATGATGCCCGCCGGACCAAGTTGGCAGAATTTGACCGCCGCGAAAAATGGACGATCGTGGCCAATCCCAATTCACCCCGCGTGGCCCAGTATGAGACCCAAAGCCGCGACCGCATCCAACAAATCAAGACGGATTTCCTCGGCGGCGAAAAGGCGGACCGAGTAAAGGTCATTGCCCTGGACGATTGCCGCTGATGTCGGCAGGGCCGGCGCAGGCTATGGTTTCGATTTGCCTGAACCCATCCGCTCACCAGATTGGGTCTCCAGCGGTCAGAGCGAATGTGGCCCGCCAGGATTTTGCATGCAATGCACCGACAGCTGCGGGGGCGTCCTTGCGCTCTGATTCGGAAAATAATTCCCCGTCACCACTTGGCCATGGAATATTTTACGATCCCGCCCGGCAAAGAAGGCTTCGTCGAGACGACGTAATCGATAACGCGAACCACAAAATAAGTGGCCGGAGATTTGCTATGTTAGAAGGCAGTTGCGTGGTTTTCACCCGCCGCTGCGTTTTTATTGGTTTTTTTTCGCGGCGGCGGTCTTTTATTTGCCAATGGCCTTACACCTCGCAATAATCAGGCAAAGCTCACGAATCACTGCCGGTCTCCGGAGTAAACAAGCCAACAGCTTTATCATTCGTGGCTGGGCCAGCTCCAGCTCATCTTCGTCCGTCATACCACAGCGTGCAAGCTTCCCGCCGGGTCAACACCCGCCGATTCCAAGTCACCCGTCCCAAGAGCTTTAAGTGGTCCCAAGTTGTGTACAAACGCAGCTTTCGCGCCGAGGTCACCAGCGGGTGCCGATGGAGGATGACCATGCGCTTGCCTTCCGCGCGGGCCAGCCGTTTTAACCGCTGGCTCAATTCCAATTCCTCCCCGGCAAACAACTCATGGCTGAAACCGCCGACCTGGCGGAATGCTTTCGCCTCGATGAAAATGAACGAGCCTGCCAACCAGCGCCCCGCCCGGCTGGCCAGATTCCAAAGATGCGCAATGGCGCCCGCCACCCGGAGTTTTTCATCCAATCGAATGGTAGCGCCACCCGCCAAGCACCCACCGGTCACGATCTGCCCGGCCACGTCCGCAAACAAGTCCAAGCTGGGATGCGAATCGGCATCCACAAAAATCAGCCAGTCACCAGTGGCCGCCGCCGCGCCCGTGTTCCGGGCCCGGGCGATCTGGTTAATGGGCTCAAAAACGACCCGGGCTCCGGCGCGCTGGGCAATCTCCGCCGTGCGATCCGTAGAATTGTTGTTGCAAACAATCAGTTCAAACTCCCAGCCACGCCCGGTAAAGGCGGCCGAGGCGGACCGGATGCCAGCCAACGAGGCGCCCAGGACCTTCTCTTCATTGAAGGCCGGCACAATGACGGAAATTCTCACGCGGCCAACATAACGGCAAAGGCCGGCTTTGCCAATGCGGCGCACCCGCCCACCACCCCAGGCCAATGATTAACACAACCATTTATTCTCCAGACCATTACGAATTCAATTCCATTTTGATCGTGCATTTTTCGGCGAATGTCTTTTAATTGCTCCATGACCATTTGGATTTTGATGGTTTTGTTGATGGCGTCGGCCTCCCTGGCCGCCTGGCGCCAGGGGGCCATTCGTGCAGCGTTTGCTTTCGTGAGCATTTTGTTCGCAGCCCTGCTGGCCGTGCCGTTGGGCAAATTGATTTGCCCCCTCCTGCTCCACGTGGGCGTGGCCAATCCGCTCGCCGCTTGGGCGCTGGCTCCAGTCATCGCTTTTATCGTGGTTTGCATACCGTTCCGGGTGGGCGGGCATTATGTCAATGTCCGCGCCGAGCATTTTTACAAATACAAGGCCGGCGAACTGCGCCTCGCTTTGTTCGACCGATTGAACTCCCGCTTGGGCATCTGCATCGGTCTCCTGAACGGCGCCATCTATTTCACCCTCATTTCCTTTTATATTTTCAACTTTTCTTATTGGACCACGCAAGTCGTCCGCGATCCGTCCAATCCCGGGGACCAAGCCCTGCCGATCCGCATTGTCAACTCCCTCGGCACCGGTTTGCAATCCTCCGGCTTTGCCAGGACCGCCAGCGCCGTGGCCACTTTGCCGCCTCACTTTTACAAGTTGGGCGACTTGACCGGCTTGCTCATGCAGAATCCCCAATTGGCCCCGCGCGTGGCGGACTATCCGGCGTTCGTGTCGCTCTGGCATCGGGGGGACATGCAATCGCTGATCTCGGATCCCACGCTGACCAATGCGCTCGCCGCCGGGGCCTCGTTGAACGAAATCTTCAATGATGCCACCGTGGTGCAGGTTTTGCTGCCCAACAAGGACCTCTGCCAAGTCCTGTTGAAGACCGTCCTCGACAATTACAATGACCTGAACGACTACCTGAACACCGGTAAATCCGCGAAATACGGCAATGAACCCATTCTCGGCGACTGGACGTTCAACATGGGCGTCACGCTGGCATGGATGCGTCAGGAACAGCCCAAGATGAGCGCCACCGAAATGCGGGGCTTGCGGGCGCTGTGGTCAGCCGCCTACGCGCAAACCACGGTGGAGGCCACGGCCGACAATCAAGTCTATGTCAAGGGTTTTCCAAAATTCAACCTCGGCGGGCAAGGCGGCCAGGCCCCCTTCCAAGCAGAGGATTGGAACGGAGACTGGTCGCACGAGGGCAGCAATTACACGGTCCATATCAGCCTGAGTGGACAGGACAAATTCCTGACCGGCACAACCGACGGTATCCGATTGCGGCTCAAAGACGGCCACAACCTGCTTATCTTCGATCATGTCGAATAGGACAGTTGACGTCCACTTTCTAGGCAGCACTCATTTTCAAGACAGCGGGCTGTTCCCAGCCGTTCTTTTTCCCTGCATTTCCATTGCCCCCCGCCCCGGCGCGGGGATTGCTTCAGAGCACGCATGAGTCTCTCGGATGTTTTCTCAACCGTGATGAGGATTCGGCGAATCGTGGGCATAGTCTCGCTGGTGGCCGCCAGTGGCGCGGGCTATAAATACGGACCGACCGTTTACCATCGGATTGAAAGCCACGGCGGCGGCAAGCCCAGCCTGGTCGCCCAGCGACCCGCCGACGGCAGCACCACGACCAATGCGGCCGGCCTCAAACTCTGCAACCGCGACTTGGGTGAATTGTCGCTGACCAATCGCTTCGAGACACGCGTGGCGCTCGGCAACGGCCGGGAATGTCTGCTGACGCCCGAAATGGTGGACCGGCACACCGTGCAGTTGACGGTGACGCTGCGATCCAAGGCCAGCAATGGCTTGCTTCATGAATTGGCGATCACGCAGGTGGTGACGCCCACCGGCAAGCCATTCGATGTGATGGTCGGGGATTTCGACTTCAGCCTCACTCCGAAAGTAACTTCCCAATAGCCGCGTTTCCACGGCGGCAGATGGGGGGAACGTGCGGTCGTGCTTGCCGGGCACTCGAGGTTTATTCTATTGTTGGAGGCGGACTTTTGGACATGGTAAATATTTCCCAAACCGCGCGACCATGGGTTCGTTAGCTACTGAATTATTCCGGGAGATACGCCCCGGCCTTTTCCGCATTTTGGGAGGCCGGAACGCGGCGACGTTTATTGATGTGCTCGATTCATTGGAGCAAGAAGCGTCCCAACGGCATGACGGCATGAGTCGCGAGGAGGCGCTTAATATCGTGGGCGAAGTTCTCTCCGGGCATCCCGAGTTTCTACCCGATCCAACCGAACCCGCGGATGCGCTGCCGCCCGATTTTGCCGCCTTGACCCCGCGCGAACGCGCCCGCCGCGTGCTGGACTATCTCGCCCGCAAGGATGTGGGCTGGCTGGAAGACGTGCAGTTGACGGATTGGCAGCGGCGCATTCAGTTTGATGCCCACGGAGCCACGCTGCTGGAGGCCCTGCGGCGTATTGCCCGGCCGGACGCCGCCATTTTCACCGATCCCTTCGTCGGGGTGTGCGCCACCCTGGCCAATGTGGATGCGTTCGCCAAGGAACCGCTCACCCACCTGGAAAACTGCATCAAGGGAGCCGATCTGGGCCTGCGCGAACTGCGCGGCGTGGGCAAGAGCATCGAACGATTCATCCAGCGTCAACTCGAAGCCCGCACGCTCGGCGAGAGCTACGCCGTGATCTTCGACCAATACGCCGAACAGGTTGGCCACGAATGTTACACCGGCCTGATTCGCGCCCAGTTGCCCGCCCGGCTGGCTGCCGCCCGAGAACGGCTGCTGCAAATCCGCGGCGACCGGGACCTGATTGATCGGATGGCAGCCGAAGCCATGCGACGGGACAATTCCGAGACGGCGGTGGCGACTGCCCGGGTGATGAACAAACTCCAGGCGCTGGAGGAGAAGCTTGATTTTGTGCAACCCCTGGCCGATGAAATCGATCATCGCACGGCGGAATTCACCCGGCGTTCGCTGGCGCGCTCACGCTACTTGCAGGAAATCGTCGGCGAGCGGCGCGGCCAGATCAAGGCGTTCTTCGAAAAGATCAACCAGTCATTCCCCGGCCGGCGGCTGGTGGATTTGACGGAGCTGACCGATTTGCCCCCGCTCCGGCTGCCCAACGCCAAACTGCTGGCTGGCCGCGATTCCCTCTACGAACCGCCCCGCCGCCGCACGCTCGAGGAAAACGCGCCCGTGGAAGACGACCTCGACCAGGGCCTGCTCGATTCCGCCCGGGCGCAATTGGGCGGTGCCTTGCGCAATTCCCTGACGGTGGGACGCGCCAACCGATTCGTGGCTCAATTGCCCGGCGGCAAGGGCGCGCGCATCGGCAGCCAGGACTTTCCGATCCGGAACGACGACGATTTGGATGACGTGCTGGCCTTGCTGCTGCATGCCGAATCCTCCGAATCCCATTACCGGGTGGAGTCTCCGGCCACCCACGACGATCCGGCACCGACCGCGCCCGACCGCAAATTGAATTACCGCATCGACCGCTTTTTCGTGATCAAAAAATGAACCTCGACCTTACCGCCGCTCCCCCGGCACGACTCCTGCAAATCGCCGACCCGGACCGCGCCCGGCTGGGCGAAGCCCTGCAAGCCTTGTTGGCTCACGGCTCCATCCTGGGCCTCGCGGACGGCGAGGCCGAACTCTATGCCTGGTGCCGGCAGAACTTCGATTGGTTGCGCGAGCTAGCCACCTTGGTGGGCTTGGACGTGCGCATGGAGCACGAAAGTCGGCTGATTCAGGCCGTGCCCGAAAGCGCCGCGCTGACACTGCACCTCCGGCAGGATGTCACGATCGTGCTGCTCGCCTTATGGTACGAATATGATACGCAAGTGCGGGATCAGGGCGCGGCCCAGGTTCGTCTCTCGGTCGAACAACTCAATCAATTACTCAAGGAGAAGCTGCTGCCGGACCTCAAGAGCCAGCCCAGTTCAGGCCGCATGCTGGAAATCCTGCGCCAAGCCCAGCGCTTCAACCTGATTCGCTTCGAAACCGCCCAGCCCTTCGAGGAATCCCGGATTGAAGTACTCAAGACGCTGCCCAGCGTGATCCAATTCGGCGACGTGGCCGAATGGGTACGGGTGGCCGACCTGCACAAGCACCCGGAAGGAACGGCGGCCGATGAGGTTGACGCGGGCAGTGAGACGGAGGAGACCGCACCATGAGCAGCACCCCGAGCCGCGCGATCAAGCTCACCCGCATCCAGGCCATCAATTGGTATGGCTACAACGATTCGCTGCCCGTCGCGGGCAACCTGCTCCTGGCCGGCGTCACCGGGTCCGGCAAGTCAGTCTTGATGGACCTGATCATGACCGTGCTCGTGGGCACGGACAATGCCCATCGCCACTTCAACCGCTCCGCCACCGGCGGGCAATCCGACCGCACGCTCAAGAGCTATTGCCTGCTGGACACCAAACGGGAGGAGAACGGCTTGCCGCAGTATGTCCGGCCCGCCGCCATCACTTACGTGGCGCTCGAATTCACCTGGCCGCGCCAGGAAAACCGGGAGCCGCGCGTTGAAACGTGGGGCCTGCGCATCGAGTTCCGCAACTCCGCGGAAAACCAGGGCACCATCCGGCCGTTTGTGATTTTTGACGCGCTGGAAAAATCCGATTTCCTGAACCCGGAACGGCGGCCGCTGGAACTGGCCGAGTTCAAACATCTCGTAGAGAAGGCGCGCGGCGGCCAGTTGTTTGAAACACAGGAGCAATACCTGCGGGACATGGCCAACGACCAGCATTTGAATTTCAACCGCGCCGTGTTGAGCCTGCTGCTGCCCCAGGCCATGTCGTTCACCAACCTCAAGAGTTTTGACGAATTCTGCCGTCGCTTTATTTTGCCCGATGATCAACTGAACGTGGGCGACGTGGTGGCCAGTTACCGCAATTTCAAGGCCTACGAAAGCGACCTGCGCGCGCTGTTCGATCAGCAATCGCGGCTGGAGACGATTTGCCAGGTGCACCGGGATTACGCCAACGCCACCCGCGACCGCCTAGTGGCCCGCTGGCTGGCTGGCGAGCTGAACCTGGAACATGCCGCGGCCCTGGCCAGCCGATTGGCGGAAAATTTGCAGCGCGAGCAGGCGGCGTTTGCCACCGAGGAAGCCCGGATCGGCGAACTGGACAAACTCATCACCGAGCGAGAAAGCAGGATCACCCGCGAACTGGCCGCGCTCAAGGAAATGCCCGGCGGCGCGCTGTTCCTGGAGCTCAAAGAGCAGCTCAAGAAACTGACGGCCGAAAGAAACCGGCTCCAGGAGATCGGCCAGACGGTGGATTCGGCGTTGCGCAATCGCGTGGTCAAGGCACGCCAGTGGCAGGCCCAGGTGGCCGCCGCGCCCGTGAGCGAACCCGTGCCCACGCTGGCCCTTGAGGCGGCCATCAAACGGCTCGAAGCCTGCGCCGTGGATCAAACCGAAACCGCCCTGGCCAGCGTGGCCGGGGAAGCGGAACAGGTAAAGGCCGCGCTCAGCCGGGCGATCCGGCCGGCCACCCAGGAACTCGCTTCCATCCGTAACCGCAAGGGAGAGTTGCGCGAGCAAATCCTCTTGCTGGAACGCGGCCAGTTGCCCTTCCCCACCACCGTGCTGAATTCGCTCAACCAGAATTTGCCCACCGAGGGCCGAGCGCCCGCGGCCCAGCCGTTGTGCAAATTGTGCGAGGTCACCGACGAAGAATGGCGGCCCGCCATCGAAGTGGCGTTTACCCGCAAGTTCGCCATCGTGGTCAGCGAGGCCAACTATCTCGCCGCGCTCAAACTTTATCGTGAGGTCAAGAATGACTCGCCGCAGGAATCCTTGGTGCATCCTGCCAAGGCCTTGAAACTGGCGGGCCACATCCAGCCCGGCTCGTTGGCCGCCAAACTCACGGCCACGCATCCGGTGGCCCAAGCCATTCTCAGCCATTTGTTCGGCCACCTGATGTGCGTGGAGCAAGTCGGGGAATTGGCCGCGCATGACTTTGCCATCATGAAAGATGGTTTCATGACCCGCGGCGCGTTCACGGAACGCCGCCGGCACTACGACGGCATGCCGTTCGTCGGGTTGCGGGGTTTGGAAAAGCAACTGGCACTCAAGCGGTCGCTCTGGGATGACTTGGAGGCGCAAGAGCGGCAGCTCGCGCCAGCGGTCGCAGCCGTGCAATCCATTATTGAGGGCGGGGCGGATTTCATCCCGGCACACACGTCGCTCATGGGCGATCTGCGCGAGGCGCAACAACTCGCCCGGGTGCAGGCGGAATGTCAGCAGACGCAGAGCCGTTTGAACGCCATCGACCGCAGCAGCTTTGAGGAAAAGGAGCGGCAGTTGGCGCAGCTCAAAGAGGAACAGGAGGCGTGGAGAAAAGAGCAGCGCGGTTGGTTGCAAAGCCAGAAACGCGGGCACATTCAGGCGCTGGAAGTTGAATTGCGCGCCGCGCACGAAAAGTCCGCCGCCGCCACCCGCGCGTTTGAGCGGATCAAACAGGAGTTGGGCGATATCTCCGTGTACGCGGCCCGGCTCAACGCCTGGCAGATCGAAATCAAGACCGCCTTCCCGGCCCTCGATGCCGCGGCGCGGGAGTTTGAAAAACTCGAAGCCAAGGCGGAAACGATCGCGGCCCAGAGCTGGGAACGCTTGGTGGCCGCCCGCCGCGAGTTGGCCATGGTCTATCACAAATTCGAGGACCTTGGCCCTGAAGATCAGGTGAATGAACCCTGGGCCAAATTGCTCGCCCAAGTCGCCGAAGCCAACATCCCGGAATACAAAGGGAAGGCGGAAGCCGAACGCAAACGCTGGGAGCAACTGTTCCGCAGCAATGTGCTGCAACGCATGGATCAGGCTCTGCGCCGGGTCAATGATACGATCAGCCTGCTCAACAATCACCTCAAACAGCCCATTGGCAACGACCGTTACCAAATCGAGCGCCGCCTGAATCCCGACTTCCAGTCCTACCGGCAGTTGATCGATCTCAACTCCCAGTTTCAGGATGACGGTCTTTTTTACCAAGCCGTGCAAGGCCCGCTTCAGGACGCCTTGAACCGTTTCCTGACGATCCTGACGGATGGACAGAACAGCGCTGAAGCCGCCCACCTGCTGGATTACCGCCAATACTTCGATTACGACCTGATCGTCTGGGACGAACGCGATGCCCAATCCAAACCGGTCAGCGTGGACAAGCAAAGCGGCAAAATGAGCGGCGGCGAAAACCAGTCGCCCTATTTTGTCGCCATCCTGGCCAGTTACCTGCGGGCCTACAAACGGCATGAAAGCCGGTGGAAAGACCCCTCCTTGGCGCTGGTGCCCATCGATGAAGCGTTTTCCAAAATGGATACCGGCCGCATCAAGGACTGCATCGAGGCCATCCGCGATTTGGATCTCCAAGGCGCTTTTTCCATGAGCACCGGCAACGTCCCCGCGGCCTTCAGCTTGTGCGAACAATTGATCATTGTGTCGCGCCATGAGGAACGCCGCGGCAACCGGCCGCACATCCGCAATGTGCCGGTGACCATCCTGCGCGACACCGAGGAAGGGCGCGACTGGATGGCCGACCACGGCTGAATCGCCCGATGAATGTCCCCTCGCCCATTCTGCGGGCGCTGGCCCGGCTTTATGCGGAATCCAATGCCGGGCGCACCGGCCTGGGCCAGCGGGATTTCCTCGTGGATTTGAAGAAGTTGCTGGCGGCGGCCCAATGCATGGACGGCGACGACCGGGAATTGGCGATGCGCCACTTGCACGAACAGGATGGCAATTTATTGACCTTGGAAGGTCCCCACCGGGACCGGGACATCATCCATCAAGTGCGTTTGCCCGTGGCGAACGAAGCCCGTCTGTTTGCCGCCGTGAACGAGCCTTCGCCGACCGCGCGCCGACAACAGTTGGCGCAGCAATTCGCCGTCGCCGCCCGATCGACCATCCCGGAAGGGTGGCGCGCCGGCTGGACCGATTACTGCACCCGCCTCCAGCAAGCCGCCCTGCAAGGCGCAGCCATCCATCCCTTCTCGCGGGACGATCGGCAAGCGAACGCCGAACTGCTGGACCTCGTTCCCCGACTGTTGGCGTGGCCGACCGAGGGCGGCGGATCCCTGCTCCGGTTTGCCAGTTGCGTGCTCACGGGCTGTTCCAAGCGGCTCGGCGAACTGGCCGCCGAGGACAACGCCGGTCTCCGACGCGGCAAGCTGGGAGCCATACTCGAACAAGTCACCGGCGGCCAGGTCCGATCGCTGGAGGATCTGGGCATCCTGCCAACCCCGCGGTTTGCCCTCGTTCACGGTCCCCTGCGCCTGGAATTGGACGGCACCTGGCTCGATCTCAGCCGCCTGCAAGGCCCCTGCCGACTTTCCGAGACCGACCTGCTCCGCGCCAGCCGCGTAGATTGTCCCGCCCGTCGCTGTCTCACCATTGAGAACGAGACCAGCTTTCACGAACTGGCCAAGCTGAATTCCGGCGAACTCCTCATTTGCACCAGCTATCCCGGTTCAGCCACGCTGGCGCTGTTGGCCAAACTGCCCGCAGCGCTCGAATTCTGGCATTTTGGCGATAGCGACCCCGAAGGCTTTGACATCCTGCGCGATCTGCGGTCGCGTTGCGGGCGTACGTTTCAATCCCTGTTCATGACTTGGCGGCCGGCCGCGGCGGCGCCGGCGCTCGATCTGGCAGACCGCCGGTTGATCACGCGGCTCTTGGAATTGCCGGCCATGAAACCCGAGCACCAGGCCTTGCAACAGATGTTGCAAGCGGGCCACAAGGGCCGATTCGAACAGGAATCACTGGGGCGCCCCACCCAATCGACCTGGCCATTTTACGCGCCGTGACGTCGATGATTCACTAATCAATGTGCCCGTTCGTCCAACCGCTTCAACTCTGAGACGGCAAACTGATATTCATCATCGTTCATCAGGCCGGCAGCCCGGCATTTGCGAAACGAGGTCCGCGCACCCGCCTGGTCGCCTTTGCTCAGACGCATGACGCCGATATAATAGGAGGACAAGGTTCTCCACTCGCGTGCCGGATCGCCCTCACCCTTCGCCACCGCCGTGAGCAAGACCTTTTCGTCCAGTCGCCCAGCTAGATACGAGGCGAGGGTTTTGGTTGAATCCTCCTTGCATACGGCCAACGACTTGGAAAAATCTTCCGGCGCCCGCCCCAATCGCCACAACAAAGTGTGGCGATACAGACGCACCCAGTCTGAATCGTCAGGTTTCAAGGCAATGAACTGGTCGTAGTCTGACAGCGCGCCCGAGAAGTCGCCCGCCAACTGCCTGACCACGCCCCGACGGGAATAAGCGTTGGCATTGTTCGGGTTTATTTCCAAGGCCCGGTTGAAATCGGTCAGGGCGCCGACCCAATTGCCATGGTGGTGCTTATAGCTACCCGAGATGAGAAAGAGGTTGTCGCCGCTCAAGCGCACGTTGTCCGCCACGGTCCAATTGCCGCCGCGGACGAGCGCGTTCGTCATGCCCTGCCGGCCAGCCAGATGTTTAACCCCGGGATAAGGCGGCCCCGGCGGAGGTTTGGGGTGGACGTAGGCGAACCCGTTTTTCGCATCCACCACCAGGTCCAGGCGGTTCAGCGCCCACAGGCCAATGGACCAGGCAGCTTGGGAACCGGGGCCGCTGCCCTGAATAACGGCCGCTTGGGTGGCGGGCATGTCGTGCACGACGACGTCGGTCAATTTGAGCGGGCCGACATTGATTTCGTCCGCCCAACCCGCGTGCAAAACATACACGCCAAAAGAGCCAACGCCCCCCAGACTGGATCGCAAGGACGACTTGCGATGGGCCGCCTTCCATTCCTTCATCTGGACAGGCGATATTTCGAGGCCGAGCTCAGAGCCGGTGTCCACTTCGGCCGTGCCGGTTTTGCCGTCCGCCAGCGGAATTTCGAGGAACAGCCAATCGCCCGGCACCACTTTCAACTTGAGCCAGCCGGCGGTTTCCGGAGGCAGTTGTGGCACACTGCGAACGGTGCGTCGGTCCGCGTCGAAGACCAGGATATTGTCGCGGATATCGGGCCAGCCCACCACCCCGTCCGGCGGAGACCATAGATGCAGATCGAGCATCAGGCGCAATGACAACGGAAACCGGAAAATGGGAAGCGGTGCCGTCAGGGTTTGGCCATCGAGCGATAGGGCCGCCGGTTCGGATATTTCGGGGGATTTCAGGCCCAGCCGCCGGGCCCCCTTCGAAAACAGCGCCGTGGAAGAACTGCCGGTGTCCAACCACAGGCGGGCCGGTTGTGCGTTGATGGAAGCTTTTGAGTAAACCACGCGGGTATCTGATGGATGGCTCGCACAGCCCGCCAGAACAAATGCCGGGACCGCCAACCAGGCCAGAAATGACAATTGCTTGCACTGAATCATCAGATTTGTATAGAAGGGGTGTTCACTCTGGGCCTTCACAAATTTCTGTATTGAGGGTGTTTTAGGTGTATTGCCCTGAAACTGTCAAATCGAAAACCAAGGCGTGGCCGTGGGAAACCCACCCATGGAACCACAAAACCTCAACAAACCCAAGCATTTATGGCCCATCGGCAGACCGAAGAAAAATGGTCGGGGCGGGGAGATTCGAACTCCCGACCTCTTGCACCCCAAGCAAGCGCGCTAGCCGGGCTACGCTACGCCCCGAACCACTGGAAGAGGGATGGTACAACATCCGTCCTCCGTTTCAACACCGAAGATTAAGAATCTGCAATCGCGCTCAAATCCCCGTGGCAGCCTCGCGGCTGAGGCCAACGGTTTAGAGGACGGTGAACCAGCTCTGCAAGAGTTGTCCCCCTACACAGGATTGCCCTATATGATCTCTCGTCCATCCGGCGGTCAACGGCAAAATGAACCGATCTATAGGAGGGCCGGAACGGCGCAATTCATTGAGAATCCATTTAGACCGGCATCTAAGGCTTGCGAGCATTGTCGATTTATTTCTACCACTAGGCCGCACCTACGACGCGGGAACGTCGGTTTCGAAGATCGTTTTATGCAAGAGTTTTATGGTTTATCCAAGCCCCATTCAGGACCCTCTTTTGCGGATTGCACAGCGCGCCACGGGCCAAGCTATTGGGAGAAGAACGCGTCCACGTTTTTGTTAAAATCGTCCGCGTGTTCAATCAAGGTCGCATGTCCGGACTGCGGAACCACCCACAGCGCGGCCTGCGGGATGGCCCGGAAAATCTGCACCGTGTGTTCGACGGCAATCATATCGTGATCACCGCAAATGATCAGCGCTGGACAACGAATGGCATGAAGCGCCGACAGGGAAATGTTCGGCTGCTCCCAATCCAGGAGAAACAACTTCCAATCGTTTCTTTCCTTCTCCGTTTGCCTCACTTGATTTCTTGAAGCTTCATAATGCTGCTTTTCCTCCTCCCAAACACCGGGCGCAAAAGCGGAAGCTTCGGGCCAGAGGTTGGCTCCCGTCGAAACCATTTTGATCACCTTCTCCGGGTGGCGCATCGCCAAAAGCAGGGCATCGATTCCGCCGTCGCTCCAACCGACCACGTAGGCGGAATCGATCTTGAGGGCATCAAGCAAAGCAGCGTCATCGTCGGCCATCATTTCAAAGCTGAGTGTTTCGCCGCTGTCCTTGGAATTTCCCTGCGCCCGGCTATCCGCGACAATCACCTTATATTTCTTGGCGAAATACGGAATATTGTGTTCAAAGCTTTTGATGCTTCCACCGTTGCCGTGGATTAGCAACAGCGGTTTGCCTGCCCCATAAACCTCGCAATACATTTTGATCCCGCGAAGGTCGTAATACTTCCCGACGGCCGGGTTGAATCCGAAAGGAACGCTCGCATTCTGGGCCAGCGAGCTGGCGACCCAAACCTGTAAAAAGAGGATCGAGATAAAAAGGGCTTTCATATAAACATTCGCGTAAAGGGGGCGGCCCAAAAAGAAAACTCTTTTTGCTCACCCCAACCCGGTAGCTGCGCCTGTCTGTCCAATCCCGCTGTCCGGGGCCTGACCGACACCGAGGCGGTTGTGCCTGCTGTCATCTCGCCGAGCTTAGGCTCCATCGCCGGCCACGGTAAAGCGCGATTTCGGCTTTTCAGTTTGCCCTTGACGCGATGGTTTCGTTTGATACAAGTCAACTACTCAACAAGCAACCAAATCAAAAATGAAAACCCTTTCCAGAAGGTCAATTTTCACGGCGGTGGTTTTGATGCTGGCGGTTTTAACGCCCAGCGTTTCCCACGCCGCCAAAACTCACATTACTGAAGTTTCACGTCTCTCCTCACCGCCGGAGGGGAAAGCATTGGTTAACATCCACCGAATTGGAGGAATGGGGCCGTTTGGAGCGGACATAAGGATTCCCATATTCGATGAAAGTGGTAAGTTTTTGATGGATCTGCCCAGAAAGAGTGAATGTCAGTTTGTTTTCGAGCCGGGACCAAAAACTCTAATTACTTGGTTTCAAGCCAATCCAGTTAACATTGTGACAGTGGATTTAGCACCAAATAAAACGTACGATATAGTATTTGACGCAAGCATGGGGATAATGCCGTTTTTCGTTCCGTTGTCTCAGGCTCCTCACAAGTTGCAAAATCTCAAAAAACTTGAAGGGAAACTGGCTCCAAAAGTTTATGCCTTGGAGCGGGATGAAGTGGCGCTTGCTTTTGAAGCTTCACAAAAAGCCCACATCGAGCAAATCAAAGCGGACTTTATCGGCGGCAAAAAGTCCGACCGGGTGATTCAGGTCAACAAAGATGATTGCCGCTAGAGTTTTGGCACCACCAACAACGTGTTTAAACCGAAGCCAGGTTCGGTCCTAACTCCATTTTTTCAAAATCCGCCGCGCGCAACAGTGCGAGGGGCATTTTTCGTGGGTAGCACTAAAATAAAATTTCACGGTGATGGCGTGCCACGAAACGGTCAGTTGCGCTATCCGTTTATGCCCAGCGAGCCTGGTTTGACGTGCGCGACGCCCAGCACCGGCGCTCGCGTGACGTCTTCTTTAATCTCTCGTCGATCCGGGGGTCTACGGCAAAATGAGCCGGGCTATGGGCGACCTTTTTTTCTGGCCGATTTTCTGGGAAATGCCATCCCCTAAACGGCGTATTTTCAATTGCGGTTGCATCGTCTAAATTCGGTGGCGACACATAAAACCCCGCAGAACATTAATAAGTTCACGTCCATGCCGGTCGCTGCTGCATTTGCGTTTTGCGGCAGGGAGTCCGTGCATAGCCCTGATAAAGGACCAATATTATGGAACTAAATCGACGAACCTTCATGAAAACAGTCGGCTCCTGCGCGGCGGCGGCAGGGTTTGCCCCTGCGCTCGACGCGGCCCAACCAGAAAGCGCGGGCAGTTCCAGTGGCAGCGTCAATGAGGACGGTCCGGTGCTGCTGATCGGCGATGACATCGCGGTGGCGGAAACCAAGTGGGGCCCGGTCAGGGGATTCATCCTCAATGGCATCACCGCCTTTCGGGGTATTCCTTACGGGGCTGACACTGCGGGCCAGAACCGCTTTATGCCGCCGCAAAAGCCGGCTCCCTGGCGGGAGGTCAAACCAGCCATCTGGTGGGGTAATTCCGCCCCCCAGGATATGAAAAACCGCTACTCCGACCCTTATCAAGATTTCGTTGATCATTGGAATTACGATGAACTGAGTGAGGATTGCCTGCGAGTCAATGTTTGGACGCCCGCCCTTGATGGCCGCAAGCGGCCGGTCCTGGTCTGGCTGCACGGCGGAGGATTTACCGCCGGCAATGGGATTGAGCAGGACGGTTATAACGGGGAGAACTTCTCGCGTTTTGGCGACGTGGTTTACTGTTCTTTGAATCATCGTTTGGGAGTTTTCGGTTTTTCCAACTTTGCCGGTGTCGGCGGCGAGAAATTTGCCCGGTCCGGAAACGTGGGCATGCTGGACATAGTTGCCGCCCTGGAATGGGTGCGTGATAATATCAGTAATTTTGGGGGCGATCCCGCTAACGTCACCATCATGGGGCAATCCGGGGGCGGGGCAAAGGTATGTTGCCTGACGGCGATGGAGTCGGCCAAAGGCTTATTTCACAAAGCCGTCGCGTTAAGTGGCAGCTCACTGCACAGTCTGCCCAAGGATTATACAGAAAAACTGGGGAGTTATATATTGGCTGAGGTGGGGGCAAGTGCGTCAGATTTTGAAAAGTTGCAAAACATGCCCTGGCGGGATTATCAGGACGCCGCCTTTCGAGCGGCCAGGAAATTAAGACAAGAAACAAACGACCAGGGTGTAAGAAGGGGGGAGTTTGGGCCAGTCGGCGACGGACACGTTCTACCGAATGAAACTTTTTATGCCGATCCCAACAGCTTTTCGGCGGATATTCCGATGATCATCTCGACCACTTTCAATGAAATGTCACCGAGCCGGTCAAATGCCGCGCTAGAGAACGTCTCGCTCCAGGAGGTAAAGGAAAAATTGAAGGATCGCTTTGGGGACCGGGTCAATGACGTCGTTGAAGCCTATGCCAAGGCATTCCCCAACCTGAAACCGGTGGAAATCTGGTCGCTGGCAGCCAGCAACCGTCAGCAAGCTATTGCCACCGCCAATGCCAAATGCAAACAGCGCGCAGCGGTCTATCTGGCTTGGTTCGGGTGGCAGCCACCATTATTTGATCAACGGATGCGGGCCTTTCACTGCAGTGATATCAGTTTCTGGCTCGTGAATACGGATCGGATGTACACTCATAGCGGCGGCGGATCAAGGCCAAGAAAATTGTCACGTCAAATGGCTGCGTCATTGCTCCGGTTCATGCAAACCGGGAGTCCCGGTGGCGGGTTGCCGGTTTGGCCTCGCTATACCATAGCCAACGGGGAAACGATGGTCCTGAACGATGTGTCAGAGGTGAAAAATGATCCTGACCGGGAGGCCAGAAACTCGCTGCCTCCAATTTGAATTCCAACGGCCCCTCCCGGCTACCTTCCATCTAATTCTTCGTCGATACGGCAGTCAAAGGCAAAATGAACCGATCACAAGATTGGCCACTTTTGCAACCCATTTTGCGGCCTTTCGTTTTGACACGCCGTTGCCAATGAAGTCTCGTTCAAAATCACGTCTCAGCGGCCGAGAACGGCCGCGGACCGGATTTTGAACATGCGCTGGAATGACTTTTGGCCTATTGAACGGTCTGCCCGTTCTGAAATAATGAGGGTTCACTCAAATGACGAATCACCGGTTTCAAGCGAAAGCAGTTTTAAAACGTGGGAGCCTCGTTTTGGGATTGGCCCTGGCAACCTGTGCGCTCCGTGCCGGGGTGCAGCCCAACGGCCTGTTCAGCGACAATGCGGTGTTGCAACAGGGGCAGCCCGTGCCGGTTTGGGGTACGGCGGAGGACGGCAAAAACATCCGTGTGGAGTTTGCGGGGCAGAGCGTCGCCACGGTTTCGAAAGATGGCAAATGGCTGGTGCGCCTGGCGCCCATGAAAGCCGGGGGGCCCTTTGACCTGAAGATTTCCGACGGGGGAGATTTCCTGACGCTGACGAATATTCTGGTGGGCGATGTCTGGCTGGCCAGCGGGCAATCGAACATGCAGGACCCGCTCGGGCCGTGTTGGTGGGCGGGGCCCGTTGACCACTGGCAGGCGGAAGCGGCGGCGGCCAATTATCCGCGGATCCGGCAGTTTTTTGTGCCGATGATGGTGTCCTATCATCCCGAGGCCGACACGCATGGGAGCTGGGCGGTGTGTTCCCCGCAGACGGCTCCGGGATTTTCGGCGGCGGGATATTTCTTTGCGCGCGATCTGCAAGCCACCACGAAAACGCCCGTGGGAATTTTATTTTCCGCCTGGGGCGGCACCGTGGCGGAAGCCTGGACCAGTGCCGGTTCACTCCAAACCATGCCGGATTTCACCAACGCGCTGGCCGGCATCCGAGAGGTGGACCCCAAGGCCTACCCGCGGCAACTGGCGGAGTGGTATCGCACCAACGATCCCGGTTCGGCCGCCCAACCGGCTTGGAGCGGGGAGAGTTTGGACACGACCCTTTGGAAACCGATGAAGCTGCCCACTTACTGGCAACACGCGGATTTGCCCGGGTTCAACGGGATGGTTTGGTTTCGCAAGGAAATCAACCTGCCGGACGCCTGGCAGGGAAAAAGCGCCCGGCTGCACCTGGATACCATCGATGATCAAGACACCACCTGGGTCAACGGCGTGGAAGTGGGGGGGATGACCAGTTTTGCCGACGTGCGGAATTACGTGGTGCCGGCCGGCGTGCTCAAACCGGGCCGGAACGTGATTGCGATCCGGGTTTTGGATACGGGCGGCTTGGGTGGGATTTGCGGCAAGGCGGAACAAATGAAACTGGAACTGCCCGGCGAGGCCGGGGTGGCCGCGGTGGAGCTGGCGGGGGAATGGCAATACCAGCCGACCACGCCGCTGGCGAAATTAGGTCCCGTGCCGGCCAATCCGGCGGGAAATCCCAATGTGGTCACCGTGCTCAACAACGCCATGATTGCCCCGCTACAGTCGTTCCCAATCAAGGGCGTCATTTGGTATCAAGGCGAGTCCAATGACAACACCGAGCAGCGGGCAAGACAGTATCGGACCCTATTTCCCCTGCTCATCCAGGATTGGCGGCAGCACTGGGGACTGGGCGATTTCCCGTTCTTGTTCGTGCAAATCGCGCCGTACAGCCAGATGACCCCGGAGATTCGCGAAGCGCAACTGCTCACCTTGCAGAAAGTCCCGCACACGGCCATGGTGGTGCTGACTGATGCCGGCGACGCCAACAACATCCATCCCGGCAACAAGCAGATCGTCGGTGAACGGCTGGCGCTCGCGGCCCGCGCCGTGGCCGATGGCGAGAAAATTGAGTATTCCGGCCCGGTATACCAAAGCATGAAAATCAAGGGGCAAAAGGTGGTCCTGCACTTCACCCATGCACGGAACGGTTTGCTGGCTAAGGACGGTCCCTTGAAAGGATTCACCATTGCCGGCAAAGACAAAAAATTCGTACCGGCAGAAGCCGTCATCAAGGGGAACACGGTGGAGGTGACGAGCGGAGCGGTCGCCCGGCCGGTGGCGGTGCGTTATGGCTGGAGCAATGTGCCGGAGGTGAATTTTTACAACCAAGCCGGGCTGCCCGCATCGCCGTTTAGGACAGATGTGGATTGATCGTGGAATCGTTTTTGAAACGTCAAACGGACACAGTCGAGAGAATCCTGGCGGAGGATTCTCGATGGAGGGGCGGGTAGGTCGTTTGTCTGGCTCGCTTAGTTGTCCCGGTCTGAGGGCGCATCAGTAAATCAATTGCGCGCGATAAAATTTTGCCAAGGCCGTGGAGGCATTGGTGTCATAGTACTCCGCGTCCAGCATCACCGACCCCGTTTCCTGCAAAACGTTCGTCCAATGGAGCAGATCACTGGAAACCTGGATGTTCGCTGGAGTGGCTAGACCTGACATGTACAAACGAAATCCGGAATGCGGCGGCAGTTGAAGTGGCAGGGGCGGCGTAATTTGGTTCAAGCAACCTGACTCAATGGCGCCCAAGCCATCGGTGTCACAGGCACCAGGTGAATAAATCGGCAGCGCGGCGGTGACATTCGAGTAAAGGAGACTGGTGACGGGCACAAGGGACTGAAGATTTGCATAGTTTTGCAGCAGGATCTGCCCGCGCACGAAACTGGTGCCATCGGATAGATCCACCTCAACGACGCCATCCGATTCAATATCATAGCCCCACAAGGTTGCGCCGGCCATGGAAGTATTCGGGGCGCCATTAGTGTCTATGCGAATATCACCTGCGGTTGTCAGACTGGGATCTGAAAAGCCTTGGACGCGAAAGCCGTTGGAATCCACCAGCCACGCCTCCGAATCCAGGTGGAAATGGCCATACTGGGTCGCGTAGAAAGCATTATTCAGCGGGTTCCGCAGGGTAAAGAATCCGTTGCCAAGAATCCCCAAGTCATCCTGATTTGTCGTCAAGCTGACGGGGCTGGGATAAAAGAAATTCAGCTGTTTGCGCACATTCAAGATGTTCTGGTCCAATTGGTTCAATTCCAAACAACCGGAAAGGATTTGAACTTGGCTTGGAATGGTGGCGGCGGTCAAAACGCTCCACGCCTCGTCAAGGGGGATCATGGGATAAAGCCCAAAATTGGTGCGAACCAACTGTCCGGGCTGCGCACAATTCTCCAATAAAATCTGCCCGCGCAAATAACTTGTTCCGTCGCTAAAATCCACGAAAATCTTCCCCGTCCAGTCGAGGTCATAGGACATCATCAGGGTGCCCGGCGAATTTCCCATGCCGGCAAGATTGATGGACACGTCCCCTTGCGTAGTCAATTCTGGGTCGCTATAACCTTGCACTCTCATACCGGCGTAATTCAAGAGAAAGCCATTTGCGTCGAGATAAAATGCGCCGGCTCGCGTGGCATAAAAGGCGTTCGAGTTCGTATCGCGGACAATGAAATACCCTGGTCCCTCAATAGCCAGGTCAGTCTGGATTCCTGAGCTGGTCAAGACACCTTGGTTGGTAACTGGTGCCGTTGCCGATAATGGCGGCTCGATGCGCCCCAGGGCCAGTTGCGGCACGGGCCTCTCGATTTCGCCGGACAGCAGCGTTCCCACGCCCCCCGAACCCGGAGACAACGGTTGCTGCCATGGGTTGGCTGCCGCCGTTAGGGTGAACATTCCGCAGGGAAAAGGTTTGAGCTGACCGGGAGCCCCAAAGTTTTGCAACAAGATTTGCCCACAGAGCACTTGGGTGCCGTCGCTCAGACCCGCGATAATTTCGCCATTGGTTTGAATCAAATAAGCCACGATTGCGTACGACAAGGAGGAAGCAATCTGAACATCTCCGATTTGTGCGAGATTTCCATCGTAATAGCCTTGCACCCGCATTCCGAAGGTGTTCACCAAGTAACCAATTGAGTCAATTGCAAACTCTCCCTGTCGGGTGAAGACCGTGAGACCGCTCGAAGGATCTCGGAGTATGAAATAACCCGGGCCC
>CAYTJG010000087.1:0-20645 GCA_964437865.1 uncultured Bifidobacteriaceae bacterium
CGAGGCCGAAAACTCCGCTTGCCGTGGAGAATGGCGTCGGGAATCCGGCAGCCCCTGAAATGGGTGCGCCTAATGCCGGACCGGGAAAGAGAGATTGGCGAACTCCCATCCCCGATTTGTCCCTGTCTGACCGAAAGGTTGGGCAGGGACTTATTGTTTTTGACGTGTGCCATGGTCCGCCGGATGCATGTTCGCTTGCCAAGTGCGCGTTCGTTTTGTCTAATTTGGTGTGCTCAATCAGCAGACTCTTAATCGTCCCGCCAGCTTCTCTGGCATCGGACTGCATAGCGGCAACCGGGTCAACATGACCATTTTGCCGGCGCCGGCGAACAGCGGCATTCGGTTTCGGCGCGTGGACCTTGACGGAAAGCCGGAAATCGAGGCGCGGGTGGAGAACGTGTCGGAAACGAACCGCTCCACGACACTTGCCAAAGGCAACGTCAAGATTCACACCGTCGAGCATGTGCTGGCAACCCTGGCCGGATATGACGTGGACAATGCCGTGGTCGAATTGGATGCCAACGAACCGCCAATTGGTGATGGCAGTGCGCGCGAGTTTTGCCGTTTGATTCAAGCGGCGGGGCTGGTCACCTTGGCGGAGAAGCGCGAATTCTATACACCCACGGTCCCCATGCAGCTTCAGTCGGGCGAAACCATCATGACGATTTTCCCGGACGAGAAGTTCAAGATTACATGCACCAGCGCGGACAAGATGGGCCGTTTCACACAATTCTATTCCACCGAAGTCACGCCCCAGACGTGGGAGAAGGAACTATCGCTGGCGCGCACCTTCAGCTTTTTCGAGGAGATCGAGTATCTGTTCAAGAACGGTCTGATCAAGGGAGCCAGCTTGGAGAACGCAGTGGTCATCCGGGATGATGCCGTGCTGACGACTGAGCCATTGCGGTATCGGGAAGAATTTGTGCGGCACAAGATGTTGGACATTGTGGGGGATCTTTCCCTGTTGGGCCGGCCGATTCGCGGGCACGTCATTGCCGTACGCCCGGGTCATGCGCACAACGTGGAATTGGTTCGGCGCATGGCCGCACAGATCAACAAGCCCATCCGCGCGGCACAGACATTTGCTCCGCCGCCGCCGACACCAACTCCCACGGATATCACGGCGCCTGCGGACGGTCCCATGGGAATCGAGGAGCTGATGAAGATGCTGCCTCATCGTTATCCGTTTCTCATGGTGGATCGCATTTTGAAGATCGAGGGAAACACCATAGTGGGCGTCAAGAACGTGACGATGAACGAGCCGTTTTTTCAGGGGCATTTTCCCGGGCACCCCATCATGCCGGGCGTGTTACAACTCGAAGCCATGGCTCAGGTGGCGGGGATATTGCTGTTCAAACGCATCCAGGCGACGAACCAACTCGCCTATTTCATGTCCGCCGAGGAAGTCAAATGGCGCAAGCCGGTGGTACCTGGGGATGTGCTGGTGATTGAAGTGGAGCTGACGAGGGTTCGCGGCAAGATTGGCAAGGCCAAGAGCGTCTGCAAGGTGGGTGGCGAAGTCGTCAGCGAGGCGTCCGTTACCTTCATGCTGCGGGACGTCTGACGCGCCGGCAGCGGCATTATTTGGCAACCAGATCATCCGCGGTCCACAGCACGCGGTCCGGTCCCGCTGAATGTATTTCCATCTCACGGCCCGAGAGTTGGTGAAAGAAAAACGGCGTACCCCACGGGTCCACCAATTCACCGTTGGCATTGATGCGCAAGCCGGCTTCGGCGCTGAGAAAATTGATATGCTTGGAATTCTGTCCGCTCAACTGCTGGGTGATTTCGGGGTTGGTTCCCACCGGGTTCCCGCCAAACATCATTCCAAACTGCCGCACCGCGCGGCCCGCATTTTGCAGCACGGTGTCTGGCGCGAAATTGGTGAATTCCAACGGGGCGGCCGGGCCGGCTGGCCGGGTGAAAGTACTGGCGCCGGCCTGGCGCCGACCCTGGGCAGTGGTCGGGATGGTGGCGAAGTTTGAATGGATGAGCGCAACGGTGTTTGAATTCTGGGTCGCCAGCACCCGGATGATTGCCGCCCGCTCGTTGGGTGGACTGGCGGCCGGACGATGGGTTTTTATCAGTCGTGGCTGGCACCAGAAAAGGACCAGCAAAGCCAGCGGCCCCAGGACTACCACCGCCACCAATACGCGATTCTTCATCAGATAAAGCCCAGATTCGATGAGGCGAAACGGCCGACGTTTGGAAAGACGGTGGCGAGGTTGCTGCTATCCACTCCGAACCAGGTCGCCAGCGTGGCGAAATACTGGTCGATGGCGGTCGTGGGAATCCAGCGGCCGGTGCTGGTATCGCTGGGACCGTTGACGGCGAGATCGGGAAATTGCCCGTAGGTGCGCTGGCCGTTGACGGCACCACCGAGGATGAGGTGATGGCTGCCCCAGCCGTGGTCGCTGCCTTGACCGTTACTGGGAAAAGTGCGGCCAAAATCGCTGGCGGTAAAGCTGGTCACCTGCTGCGAGAGGCCAAGTTGTTCCATGGCCCGCTGGAAGGCGTACATGGACTGGCTCAATTCCGCCATCAGATCGCTGTGGGTCCCCAGCAGGACGTCATTCGGCGTATTGGCAGTGTAATTCGTCTGGCCGGTATGCAGGTCGTAGCCGCCCACTTGGCAGAAGAAAATCTGGCGCCGCATGCCAAACCCGCCTTGGGCGACGGGCGTACTGCCGGCGGCGATGAGGCGCGCAACCATTTCAAGCTGCGGGCTGAGCGAGGAGGTAAAAGCCCCACCGCCCTCCGGCGGCGTGATTTTTGCGGGAAAAGCGTTGGTCCAATAAGTGGCGGCGGCGGTGTTGGAGATGGCGTTGTTCAACAGCGTGCTGGTGTTGATGGCTTGTTCAGCCACGGTGGCGTACGCCTGCGCCTGAAGATTGGTGTAGGGCAAACCGAGCACATTTAACAAGGCGGGCAGCCGGTTCGTGCGAGCACCGCCCGAAGGCGAGGTGGGCAGCGACAGCGCAACGGCCCCGCTGGTGGAAACGGAATACTGCGCCACGACATTGCCCACTTCGAAGGTGTTGGCTCCCGCCAGGGTTACCATCAGGGAGATGGGGGCGTTGGGTTGCACGGCGTTCAGCAAATCCGCGCAACGGCCACCCCAGCCGGTAGTCGGTGGTTGGTCGGGCACCGACGTTTGCCATTGGGTCTGCTGATCGGCGTGGGAAAAGAGCTGCGGCGGCTTCGCAATGCTGCCAGCCAAGTATTCCGCTCGGGTAAGGGGATAGACCAAGGTGCCCGTATTGAACAGCAAGGCCAGCTTGCCCTCGCCAAAAAGGGTCTGCAACTCGGGGCAACTGGGATGCAGACCATACGTGTTGCCGTCGCTGTCTAACGAGGTGACCGGGAGGAGGGCGCTCTGTGGAATGGCAAGCACGGGAGTGCGAACCGCCGCGTAATTGGCATATTGGGAGGCCAGGGTGGGGATGATGAGATTATTCGAGTCATTGCCCCCTTGCAGGAAGATGCACACCAGCGCCTTGTAGTCGGTAACGTTGGATTGGGCAACCGCCGCGTTCATGTACCGCAGATCGCGGATGGCCGAAGTCATGGCGGCCGTGCCCATGGCGGCGCAAGCCGCGCGGCGAATGAAATCGCGGCGGTTGATGGCCGAGAGACGTTTATCCTTCATAGGGTTATCAAGCTACTTTTGAATGAGATAGTCGGGTGAATTGGCGATCAGGTGAACGACGGCCCGCACCCGATCACGCATCTGGTTGGCGGTGGGCGGCGTGCTGAAGGCGAAGTTATTGGTATTGGCCACATAGCTGACGATTCCCGTCTGGGCCGCTGCGGACAACTGGCCGGCGGCGAGGAGATTGTTCAAGCTGGCCACCAGACTGGGTACCCCGCTGTCGGCGGTGTAAGCAGTCGTCATCCACGGCGACAGGTTCAGCACGATGGAACCGTTGCCCCCTGTGAAGCTGCTCAAGCCATTGGTGTTGCCCGTGTTGTTCAAGATGCCACCTTCGATGAAGTTCATTTGGGCTGCCACGCCGCTGTCAGTGGTCAGTTGAAATTCCGGCGTGGTCAGACCGGCAGATGCCAAGGCTCCTGGGAATTCATAGCTGGGATAGAAGAAGTTGAACACGGTTGGAGAGCGCAAGGGAGATTGTGACAGGCTCGCCGTGGTCCCGGTATCGGTGTAGCTCATGTTCCAAGTGTCCTGCTGCACGGTCACTGTGCCGGAGCGGTTTAACTCGGGAGCCTGCAGCCCATAGACTGAAAGGCTATTCTGATTTTGGTTGGCGGATTTGGCGGTGTTGATGGTGAAGTGGGTGGCGTTCGGCACAGCGGCGACTTGATATGTGCCGGAGGTGGCGGTGCCGCCCGTAAAATTAATATACACGCTGTTGCCCACCACCAGACCATGTGGTCCGCTGGTGGTGATGACGATGTTCGTACCAGTCTGGGTGTAGCCGCCTGCGGATAGCTTTGGTAACAGGCAACTGCCCGCGCGCTGGACCAAATCAGTGGTCGTCACGGTAAAATGACTGGTGTCAATGACACTCGCCACCTGGAAAAGGGCGTTGGATGCGCCGCCGGTGGTGAAGACGAGATAAACTGGGTCCCCGGCGGCCAGTCCGTGGCCTGAAAAAGCCGCGGTGACGGTGCCGTTGGTTTGGCCATAGGTGCCCGGTAAAAGCTGTGAAGCCGTGACGGTGAACGTGTTGGCACCGGTGGCGGTGACGGTGTACCCCTGCGTGGCGGGCGGCGCGTTCCCAGATGTGTCCGTAAAAACCAGGTAGGCGGTGTCGCCAGTGTCGAGCAGATGCGGATAGGTGGTCGTGACGGTGACAAGCTGATTCGTAGTCTGTCTGTAGGTGCCGCTGGTCGGGGCGGGAGCGGGGAAGGCCCGCGCCAGTTGCGCCACCCGCACCAGCGGTTCGCGTTGTTTGCCGTAAGTGGGTTGCATCAGCACATCCGCACTGCGCGCCTCGTAGTCGAGCAGGATGGCCTGCACCACCGCCTGCAGATTGCCGCGCACGCCGGTGCCGTCATCATTGAAAACTTGGGTGACACGATACACGTAGTCGCGGCTGGGGTTGCTGGTGACCAACCGCTGAATCAATTGGCGGCATATGAACGGCCCCACATTGGGGTGGCGGAAGATGGAATTCAACGCCTGTTCCAAATCCTGCGAACAGTAGGCGTCATTGGTGGTTGAGGCCACCGTCTGGTTCCCCCAAGCCGGCGGCAAGACCACGTTATCCAGCACCAGCTTGGGACCCAATTCGTGGTGTGCGGGTACCAAGACCATGAAATTCGTGCCGTTGTACGACGGATACCAATTGGCTGGCAGGCGGCCGTTGGCCTGGTTGGTCTGATAGTAATTCCAGCCAGTGAACGCGCTCGCGAAACCCATGATCTCATTTTGACTGTACGTCGGTACCAAGTTGTCCTGGCTGTTCAACACGAGCGAACCATCCGGCCAGAGCCGGTTGAGACCTATGGAAAACAACTGTTGGATCTCGCGTGCGTAGTTTTCATCCGCATGCAAGCCGGTTTTAAGATTGCCGGCGTTGTTGCCCAGCATGTCCAGGAACATGCCCATGGCAGGATGCAGACTCACGTCCTCCAGCAGCGTGCGGAAATTGCCAAACGCGTTGTCCAGCAGGGTATCGTAATAAGAAGCCAGCATATCGGCGTGGTTCTCAAGTACGCCGTTTTCCGAGACGACCATTACTTCGCTCAAGGCAAAGGCAACGCGTTGGCGCAGTTGGTCCGGGGCGGTGACCGAATTTTGCCACCACGAATTGAACCAGAGTGGGCTTTCATAAGGGTCGGTGGGATCGGCATCGGTATGGGCCAGCACATTGGTCAGCGTATGGGTGGGCGGAAGGTTGAATTGGTTGCTGATCCACCGGGCATAGCCCAGCAATTGTACCGCCGCGATATCGTTGGAACTGGCGCCGAAAGTCGCCTGGCTGAGAAACCGTGCCGCCGCCTTGGCGTCGGCGGAATCATCCGTCCAAGCGGGCGCCGCGGGCGGGGCGGTAAAGTTTTGTGAGCCGTCAGCCAGCGTAAAATGTCCGCCGATTTCGCCGTTGGGAAACGCGGTGGATTCGATGACGATGGCCGCCTTGCCCTCGGCGATGATTTCTAGAATGTCGTTGGTTTGCAACGGGCCGGCGGCCTTAAGGTTCCACAAATAAGTTCCATTGGCCTGGGGCCTGGCGGCAGAGATGTCGAAGATTAGTTCGCTGGGGTCCGTCAAATAAGGGTCGGAATTGATGGACTCACCGGTGGGGGCGCCAACGAGATTGGTGATCGTGAAGCTCAAGGTGGCCTGGGTACCGGCGGCATTGACGCGCAAGGTGGCTGAGCCCACTCCGTCGCTGACGACGCTGGGCAACGCCAGCAGATTGGCCGAGTACAGGGTGCCGAGATCGCTCGCCGGGAGTGGCGGATAATATCGGGATAGCACGAAGCCGGGCACGACACCTGCAGGTGTATTGTTGGTGCCAGTCGGATCCTGAAGCCAGCCGACCGACCAGTTGGCATTGGTTCCCGTTCCGGCCTTGTGTCGGATATCGAGATAGTATTGCCGACCAGCCACCAGGGAGAGCCAGCCGGATTGTTGCGCAGACTGCAAATTCCACTGGCGCGACGAAGTTCCGGTTTGGCCCGGAGCTGTCGGGTTGTTCGTGGGAGTCACCCAGGCACGCAGGATTTCGTTTACCTCGTTGTTATCGTCAGAAATCCAGAGTTGCGCCGAGTCACTGGCCGCGATCCAGAAATAGTAATTTCCCGTGGCGGGCGCCGTAAAATAGCCGCGGATCCGTTCCGCATAGTTGGTGCCGTAGGCAACCGGGGCCTCCAAAGTGCCAATCACATTGGTGAAATCCGCCGGCGTGTCCGTGGGCACGTTGGTGATATCGACCCCGGCGAGGTTGGTCCAGATTTCCTGGACCACGGAACTGCCGGTGTTCAGGATCGAGATGCTGAGCACCGACGCGCCCAAGCCAATAAAATTGCTCGCGGTGAGGGTCGTCTGAAAAGTTCCGGCCAGGGTGGGCACGCCCGAAATGACTCCATTCGTGGCGTCAAAGCTCAGTCCGGGCGGCAGGCCATTGGCGGCAAAGGCCAGCGGGGTGTTCGCGGCTGTGACGGTGAAGCTGAACGGCTGTCCCAGGAAGCCCACCGCGCTGAGCGCGCTGGTGATCACGGACGGAGCATTGGAACTGCCCGCGCCATATCCGTTGGTCGGATACAGGCAGAATTCGGGGATAACCTCCTCCGGCTGGCTCGGACTGTACCAATACAGGTGGGCCTGAGCCGCGCCGCCCGTCTGCAAGTATTCCAGCTTCAAGTCGTAACGCACGCCAGCCTCCAAGGCAATGGCGTTGGTCCAGTCGATGGCGCTCTGTGACTGCCATTTGTCGATGAGCAATTGGTCGTTGACCCAAAGCCGGCAGCCGTCGTCGCTCTTGACGTCGAAAAAGTAGGTTTCGGAAAACTGCGGCTGCACCTGTCCGGTCCAGCGGACCGAATAAAGGCCGTTGCTGAGATTGGGCGAAGCATTGGTGCCGCCCCAGACGAAATCGACCACGGGGTCAATCCGCGTCAGAAGGAGATTGGTGGGGTTGAAATTACGACTGTTCGTATACGTCGTGCTGGAATTGGTATAGTACTGACCGAGCAACCCGGTACCGGAGGCGGTGGGGTTGGGATAAATCGCAACCGCTGCATTACTTTGGATGCCAATCGTGTAACCGGTTTGCGGCAAAAGTTGCACTTGGGCAAGCACCGGCGTTTGCAAATTTGTATTGGCGAGTGGGGCCAGGGTGAACGCCGCCGCGACTGTGCCGGCTGGCAAGGTGATGGTCGCCGGCAAATTGCTGTAATCCAACCCGGCCACTGCCGTGCCCAGCCCGGTCACGCCCAGGTAAACCACGATGCTATCCAGTGGGAAACCGCCACGCGTCACCGTGTATTGTCCGGTCACGGTGGCACTCTGGCCGCTGGCAGGTTCGATGGCAGTGGGCATGGTCGCGGCGATGGTCACTACATTTTCCGAGGCCAGCAGATTGGTGGCGTAGGCATAGTCGCTGAGCGGATTGCCATTGGCGTCCTCCTGCCCATTGCTCCAGGCGTTGCTGGGGTTGAGACCCAGCATGTATTTCTCCCAGTCGTTCATCAGGCCGCTGCCGTCCGAATTCACATCCGCAATGGCCACTCGGTAAAACTTCGCCGCGGCGGTGGCCACGGCTAGCGTCACGTTCGTGCCGGTCCGCGCCTCCACATTGGTTTCCGACGTCCACGTGACGGCCCCCAGGTTGGTGGCACTCTGCAACGTGTAGAGCTTGCCCAGCGCTCCCGGCACCGTGACGGAAAAGGTGCCGGCGGACCAGGCCCACGAGGCAATGTGCGGATAGGAATTGCGATCGAAGGGATTGGTGGCAGCCGCGGCCTCCTGCACATTTGAGAAGCCGTCGTCATCGGGATCAGCGGCGGGGTCCGCGCCGTAGGCACCGTAAAGCCATTCCCAGACATCACTCATGCCGTTCCCGTTGACATCAATCATCTGCGCCCGTGCCATTTGAATTGTCGAGCAGAGAGCAATCAGCGCGAGGCACGGCAGGGCTGATAGTAAGTGATGGAAAGATGATAACTTCCAGGACGACGAGGAGTGGATATTTCTGAGTAACATCGGCAATGAAATTTTTAAGGCCGGGCTAAGCTTCAATTCTTTTTTCCATTTGTCAAATTAACTTCAAGGAAAATTTAGAAAGCACCAATGCTGACGGCCATTTGACGAGTTGAAGTGTCATAATAAATGGCATCATCCCAAATCTGGGCGTTCGGTTTAAGGACAGTTCCTTCATGACCGTGTTGGAGGATGGAATTCGCTTTGGCTTTGTATTCGGAGGGTGACGAAATGTGCCTGATGAGTATTAACAATCTTACTCGAAGTCAGCTAATGCAGGCGGCCTCAATTATGGAACAAATCGAGCGGCTACAAAAAAACTTAATGAACTTCAAGGTGCTGCGGCCGCGGTTCCGGCGGCGGTGGCGACAGGCAATCAGGTTCGGAAATCGCGCAAGTTCAGCGTAGCGGGCATTGCCCGAATTCGTGCAGCCCAAAAAGTGCGCTCGGCGAAAATCCATGCCGCGCAGGGCAAGTAATGCCAATTCCGAACATCGCAAAGGCAACCCTCTCGAGTGGCCTTTGTTGTTTGAATGATTCAAGTCTGGCCGCTGTTGGTCTTCATGTCTGGGCCAATGTGGCGGCGATTTCCCGAATGACCGTCGCTCCATCGGGATAGTCCTTCGACGCATCTCTGCGCAACAGCAAGCGGTGTGCAAGCACCGGTTCCAGCACTGCGCGTACGTGGGCAAGCGAGACGGCGCCCTGACCTTCAAGGGCTGCCAAGGCTTGGGCCGCACGATAAAGTCCCAGCGATCCACGGGGGCTGGCACCCAACCGGAGCGCGGGATGTTCGCGGCTGGCCCGCGTCACGGCCACGAGAAAATCGCACGCCGCCGAGCCCACCTGAATTTCACGCACACCTTGCTGGCATTTGACGATTTCGTCGCCGTTCGTCACGGCTTCCAAGGTGTCAATCGGGTGGCGCAGTTGCGCGCGCAGGCACATCTCCTTTTCCTGTTCCAAGCCGGGATAGCCGAGGCTGAGCCGGAGCAGGAAGCGGTCCATTTGCGCCTCGGGCAGGCGGAACGTGCCTTCCTGTTCGATGGGGTTTTGCGTGGCCATGACCATGAATGGTTTTTCCAACCGGTAGGAGACCCGGTCCATGGTGACCATGCCTTCGCCCATGGCCTCCAGCAGCGCGGATTGCGTTCGCGGGCTGGCCCGGTTGATCTCGTCCACCAGCACCATTTGCGAAAAAAGAGGTCCGAAGCGGAAGTCCTTCCGCCCGGTGGTGGGATCCAGAATGAAGTCGCCGACGACGTGTTCGGGTTCCAGATCAGGAGTGCATTGGATGCGCTTGAACGTGCAGCCGACGCTCTGGGCCACGGCACGCGAGAGCATCGTCTTGGCCACGCCGGGCACGTCTTCAAACAGGATATGCCCTTCCGCGAACAGGCCCACCACCGCGAGGCGCACCTGGTCGGATTTGCCTACGATGACGCGTTCGACGTTGCTGATGATGCGGGTGGCGATGGCTGCCAATTGCGGCGGCTGCAGGGTCTCGATCGGCGGAGGGGTGACGGCCAGCTTGATTTTTTCGGCGGGCAGCCGGGATTTGCGGGGCATGAGAATGTCCTCGCGGCAGCGGGGGCAGGGGAAGTGCGCGCCAACCATGTCGTCGGGAATCTCAAAAGGATGACTGCAATGCGGACAGATGCGTTTGGGCATGGGTGATATCGCGTTTCAAACGTTCGTAAACAGCGACGGCAGTCTTGGTGGCGTAACGAAGTTTGTCGAGCAGAAAGCGGCCCCCACAATGCACAACGTCCCGCCAACCCCTCCGGAGTGCTGAAGTCACGACGTGGGCGGATCGCCGGTAGTGGCACGGCGGAGGCAGGGTTTGAGTTGGAGGTCAATCCCCAGGATATGCTGCAGGATCCAGTCACTGCACGCTTGGTGCAACGCGTTAAGCACCTCGGGGCGGCAGCCCTCATTTTCGAAGCGCCGCTTGAAATCGTGAAAGAAGCCCAAAAAATGGGCGTGCGCGTCCTTGTTTTTCTGGTGGGCGGGACACCGATGGCGTGCCATACAGGCTTCCTCGTTCTTGAAATGGGCGATGGTGTAGATTTCAACAAAATCGACCAAGTTCAGGATAAACTCGGCCTCCTCGCGGTCGAAATTGGTGTTGCGGGCAATGCTCTCCAGACGGTTGAGATAATCAATCAGCGTCTTGTGCTGTGAGTCGATGACGGCATCACCAGTCTCAAACCTATCGGACCAAGATAACATCGGATTGTCGGATTTTAGGGTTGGCCACTCTCCAGACGACCAAAGTGTACGCGTTTGCGTGGTGAGGTGGCTTTGCATTTCTTGCCAATTAACGGGCAATATCTGTTCTACCGGTCTGAAAAGCCCTGGCGGCGGGGACGATGGTGGGGACAAAAAATGAGTTGGTTTTGACAACTGCCTCGCCCAATTCTGCATTGACCGCCCGGATTTCGCGGTTAAAATTCCATATCGGATTTGGTTCCAACTCCGTAATCTATTAAAACAAACAAAATATGGCAGTTAAAGTAGCTATCAACGGATTCGGCCGCATCGGCCGGATGGTGTTTCAGGCGCTGTGCGACCAAGGTCTGCTTGGCAAGACAATTGACGTCGTGGCCGTCGTGGATGTATCCACGGACGCGGATTATTTCGCCTACCAGATGAAGTACGATTCCGTTCACGGCAAGTTCAAGCACCCGGTGACCACGGAAAAGAGCAATGCCTCGCTGGAGGATAACGACACTCTGGTGGTGAGCGGCCACAAGATCAAGTGCATCATGGCGGTCAAGGATCTCACCACACTGCCGTGGAAGGCGCTCGGCGTGGATATCGTCATTGAGTCCACCGGTCTGTTCACTGACAGCGAAAAGGCCAAAGGTCACCTCGCGGCCGGTGCCAAGAAGGTCATCATTTCCGCGCCCGGCAAAGGCGAGGTCAAGACAATTGTCATTGGCGTCAATGAAGGCGAGTATGACCCCAAGAAGCATAATATCATTTCCAACGCCTCCTGTACGACCAACTGCCTGGCTCCGCTGGTGCATGTGATCCTAAAGGAAGGTATCGGCATCGAGACCGGCTTGATGACCACCATTCATGCCTATACGGCCACGCAAAAGACCGTGGACGGTCCCTCCAAGAAGGACTGGCGCGGTGGTCGCGCGGCGGCCATCAACACCATCCCGAGCACGACGGGCGCGGCCAAGGCCGTCGGCGAAGTTTTGCCTGCCACCAAGGGCAAGCTCACTGGTATGTCCTTCCGCGTGGCCACTCCGGACGTGTCCGTGGTGGATCTGACCTTCCGCAGCGTCAAGGATACGAGCATCGAGGAAATTGATGCCGCCCTGAAGAACGCGTCCAAGACCTACCTCAAGAACATTCTGGGTTTTACCCAGGAGGAATTGGTTTCGACCGACTTCATCCATGACCCCCGCAGCTCGATCTATGACAGTCTGGCCACCCTCCAAAACAACCTGAAGGGCGAAAAGCGCTTCTTCAAGATTGTGAGCTGGTACGACAACGAGTGGGGTTACAGCAACCGCGTGGTTGACCTCGTGAAGTACATCACCGGCAAGGGTATTTAACCAGCCCAGCCTTTCGCAACGGCGGTTCCGCACGGAACCGCCGTTTTTTATTGATAATCTTCGCTTTGTAAAAAGAACGCCATGGACAAACCGATGGACGGTGTGAGAAATGGAGCCAGGCGGCTGGCGGACCCGACCGGTGTTCCGGCGTTGCCCGGCCTGAATGGACTTCTTGAAGAAGCCAACTGATCCGCCCCCGAAGCGCGGCGCGCTTAAGCTGTTGCCCGCTCCACGTTCGCTGAAACGGCAGCGTGGAGTGTTTGTGTTGCCGCGGCGGAATCCGGCCGCGGCCATCCGGGCCGGGCTTTCGGCGGCCGCTCCCGAGCAGGCGGAAGGGTATGCCCTCACGATTGACCGGCATGGCGTGACGATCGAATTCCGCACGCCGGCCGGCCTCCGCGCCGCCACAGCAACGCTGCGGCAATTGATTCGCCAATGTGGGCGTCACCTGCCTTGCCTGAAAATTCGCGACTGGCCCGATTTCGCACGGCGGGGCGTGATGTTGGATGTCTCGCGGGGGCGAGTGCCCAATTTAGCCACTCTGCTGGACCTGGCTGAAAAGCTCGCTGATTTAAAGATCAACGAGCTCCAGCTTTATACCGAACACACCTTTGCTTATCAGCGGTATCGGTCGGTGTGGCAAAGCTGGGGGGCGCTGACGGCCAGGGAGATCCGCGCGCTCGATACGCGCTGTTGCGAGCTAGGCATTGATCTGGTGCCAAACCAAAATTCCTTTGGCCACCTGCGTTATTTTCTAGCCGACGCGCGGTTGAAAAGGCTGGGCGAAATCGACGAGCCGTACGAGGCGGACAGCAAGGATTTTGTGCGCCGGCCCAGCACGCTGGCGCCGAAGCATCCAGGCACCATGCCCTTTTTGCGCGGTCTTTATGACGAGCTGCTGCCGAATTTTTCCAGCCGTTTTTTCAACGTGGGCGGCGATGAAACATGGGACTTGGGCAAGGGCCGCAGCAAGGTTCCTTGCCAGCGTCTCGGCCGGGGGCGAGTCTATGTGGATTTTCTGAAGCAGCTCCAGCGTGAAGTTTCAGCCCGCGGAAAAACGATGATGTTCTGGGGGGATATCATCTTAAAATATCCTCGGCTGATCGCTGAATTGACCAGCTCGGGAGCACCGGCAACCGCGGTGGCAACATCCCGGATGATCGCACTCAATTGGGGCTACGAGGCGAATCATCCCTTCGAAAAGGAGGCCGCCCGGTTCGCCAAGGCGAAGCTCCCCTTTTACGTGTGTCCCGGCACGTCGACCTGGCAGACCTTGGTGGGGCGGCACGATAATGCGCTGATGAATCTGCGCGCGGCGGCCAAAGCCGGGAAAAAGTTTGGTGCGCTCGGATACCTGAACACGGATTGGGGGGATGGAGGACATCCGCAGCCCCTGGCAGTGAGTTGGCCCATGTTTGCGGCCGGGGCGGCACTGGCCTGGAATAGCTCCAAACTCGACGAAAATGTGCTGGCCGCGGTGCTCAGCCGCGACATCTACGAGGATGCCACCGGGGCCACCGGCAAGGCCGCCATTCAACTCGGCTTTGTCCATCGCAAACTGGGTGTCACAGCCGTGAATGAGACGCCGCTGGGAACGGTGATTGCGGCGCCGCCACAGGAACAGCGCGAACTCTTCTGCCGGAACGGCTTGAAGTGGTTCGCCCGTATTTCCGGACGGAAGATCCTGGCCACCTGGCGGGAAATCCGGCGTCAGCGGGAGAGGTTGCGCGGCGGCCGATGGGGGACCGACTCCGGGATTCTGCTCGCTTTGGAATTAGACCTGGCGGCGCGCATGGCCGAACAATCGTGCCAATTCATGTTGTGGCAGCAGGTGGTTGCCCGCGGCCAAAGTGACAAGGCAAGACGACTGGCCGAGGATGGCGTCAAGCAGTTGCGGATGCTGGAAAGCGACTTTCAATATTATTGGCCGTGGCGCAACAAAGCCAGCCCTCGACACTGCTCGCCATTTCTGCGGTGGCGCCAGCAGGATTACCGCCCCTTCACGTCCCAGGCATCCCGTAAGCCGTCGCCGAGAAAATTCAAGGCGAGCAAAGTCGTGACCAATATGCCGCCCGGGAAGGCGATCAGCCACCAGTAAATCCGAACGGGGTTGATTTGGGAAACACCCTCGGCGATGAGGGTTCCCCAACTGGCCATGGGCGGCTGGACGCCCAGACCGAGATAGCTCAGAAACGACTCATACAGAATGATCCCCGGCAGGGTCAGCGCGGCGTAGGTAATCGCCACGCCAAAAATATTGGGAATGATGTGCCGGAACAAGATTCGGCCGGTACCCGCGCCCAAGGTGCGACAGGCTTCCACAAACGCACGCGACCGCAACGTCAGCACCTGTCCGCGGACAATTCGCGCCATGGTCAGCCAGGAAATGGAGCCCAACCCCACGAACAACAAGGCGACGCGCAAGGCGCCGGCCAGTGTGGGCGAATGTTGGATCAGAGGTGTTTGCTTGGCTGCTTCGCCCAGCGTGGCCATGAGGACAATGACGAAGATGATCGACGGCAATGAGTAAAGAACATCCACCAACCGCATCAGCACGGCGTCGATTCGTCCGCCGACATAGCCCGCCATTGAACCCCACAATACGCCAATGACCAGGCTCACGGTGGCGCCTACGACGCCGATCAGCAGTGAAATCTGGGCGCCGTACAGGGTGCGCGAAAAAATATCTCGCCCATGGACATCCGTACCGAACCAGTGCTGGGCGCTCGGCGCAGCAAATTGGGTGTCGGAGATGTGGTCCGGGGCGTGGGTTTGGGCGAACGTGATGCTGGAGAGCTTAAGGCAGACTGGCCAGGCCAGCACGAGGGCGAGCAGTGCGGCCAGATACCACGCACTTGCCATGGCTGGGCGATTGTTTCGGAACCGTGACCAGGCGCGCTCCCCCGGTCCGGCATGAAGCATCGGCTCATTCATATTTCACGCGGGGGTCCAGAAAAGTGTACGCCAAGTCCACCAGCAGATTCAAACTGATCAGCAGCACGGCGTAGAGCAGGGACAGGCCCACAATGACCGGATAATCCAGATTGAGTGAGCTGTTCACGAGAAACACGCCAATGCCTGGGATTTGAAAAATGCTTTCGACAATGAATGAGCCGGTCAGCAAATCCGCCAGCATGGGGCCCGAATATGAAATCACCGGCAACAGGGCGATGCGGAGCACGTGTTTGAGGAGCAGGGTCGTTTCCCCGAGTCCCTTGGCCCGCGCGGCGGTGACGAATTCGGACTGGGCGGCGGTGACCATGGCTTCACGGAGGATGCGGGCCACCTGGCCGACAAAGAACGAGCCGAGCGCGAGGGAGGGCAGGATCATGTGCCAGGGTGATTCCCAAAGCGCGACCGGGAGCCATCTCAATTTCAAAGCCACCACCAAGATCAGGGCCGGCGCCAGGACAAAGCTCGGAATGCAAACGGCAAGGACCGCCAGGAAACTCCCCAGGAAATCCGGCCACCGCCCGCGCTGGGCCGCCGTGAAAAAGCCGAGCGGTACGCCCACCGCCAGGGCGACGCAAAACGCGATGCCGCCCAGCGTCATGGACACCGGCAATCCCTGCGCAATGATATCGGTGACTGAGTGGTTTCGATATTTCAGAGAGGGCCCTAAATCGCCGTGGACGATGCCATTGAGGTAGCGGCCATATTGTTTCCAAACCGGCTCATCCAGGTGATATTTGGCCTGGATATTGCGCTCAATTTCCGGCGAGGCCGGCCGGCGTTCACGGTCAAAGGGGCCGCCCGGCGCCAGGTGCACCAAGACAAACGCCAGCAGGCTGATGAGCAGCAACAGCGGGACGGCATACAGAAGTCGGCGGAGAAAGTACATCAGGGTCTGATCTTTTGGATCGTGTTCAACGGATGTTCATCCACCAGGTTTTCCCAAATACCCAAAATCTTGTTAGTATCGAAATAATTGACGCCCACGTAAATGTAAAGCGGCAGGATGGGCAACTCGTCATGAATGAGGATCGATTCGGCTTGTTGAAAGTCCTTTTCGCGCTGCGCGGGATCGACCGTTTCATTGGCCTGATGCAGCAGCTCGTCGTAGCGTGCATTGCTCCAACCGGTCTCGTTGTTGCCGTCGCCGGTTATGAACATGCTTAAGAAGGTGTTGGCGTCATTGTAATCGGCGGTCCAGGAGGAGCGCGCCACCGTGAAGTCGAGGCGCGAAAGCATACCCCAGAACACCTGTGTTTCCACCGGCCGCAGGTCCATCTCGATGCCCAGTTCCTGATGCCACATCTGTTGCAGTTCGATGGCGATTTCCTCATGCAGTTTCTTGCCGCCGGCGCCGGAATCGAAAAGGTATTCAAACCGTGGAAAACCTTTGCCTCCAGGAAAGCCTGCCTCGGCCAGGAGTTGGCGGGCCCGTTCGGGGTCGTGGCCCAAGCCAGCCGGGGAGACATAATTTGCGGTGCCAGCGGGGACCAAAGCCGACGTGGGCCTGCCCCGGGCCCGGAGGATCTTGCGGACAATTTGTTCCTTGTCCACTGCCAGCGCCAGGGCCTGCCGTACGCGCGGGTCACCAAAAGGTTTGCGCGTGACGTTGAAGCGGACGAAATACGAGCCCAAAAAGGGATACGAATGAAAATCCGGCCGGCGGAGCAGCTCGTCCACCAGTTCGGCGGGAATCAGCTCCTTGTCCCATACGATATCCGCCTGGCCGTTGGCATAGAGATTAAGCGCCGTATTGGGCGAACTCACCGGTAGAAAGTCGATGATCGCCGAGCGCGTGTTGGCGGCGTCCCAGTAACGTGGATTCTTTCGCAGACGGATTCGGTCGTTGAGCCGCCAATAGGCCAACTCATACGGACCGCTGACCGGCAGCGGGCGGGCGTTTAGCCATTGATCGCCGTATTTCTCAATCGTCAGGCGAGGTACCACGGAGGTCAGCGGCATGGCGCAGAGGTCGAGAAAAAAGAGCGTGGGGTGATTCAATTCCACCTGGACGGTGAGTGGGTCCAAGGCATGGACGCCTACCTGGGAGGGATCGTTGATTTTGCCCGTGTTGTAAGCCTCGCCGTTCTTGAGGTAGTAAAGTTGGCCCGCATAGTCGGACGCGGTGGCCGGGTTCAACTCGCGCAGCCAGGAGTAAACCACGTCCTGGGCGGTGAGCGGTTCGCCGGTGGACCAGGCGAGGTTGGGGCGCAGGTGAAACGTGTACGTCTTTCCATCCGGCGAGATATCCCACCGCTCGGCCAACCCGGGTACTGGCCGGGCGGCGACCGATTCCTGGCGGGTGAGTCCCTCAAACAAACCGGCCACGATGCGCATGTCCGATTCGGCCGTGACGATGGCTGGGTCGAGCGATTCAGGCTCGTCACCGTTGACGATGGTGATGTCGGCGGGCGGTTCCCGGTGGCCGCAACCTGCCGCCAGGAGGCAACCACACATGCCCAAAAGAAAACGCGTCCGTCGGTAAAACCGGCGGACGCGTTTCTGAAACATCATTGTTTATTTTGCCGACTTGGCCGCGTTCGTGGCCGCCGGGGCGGCGTTGGTCGCCGACATCGGAATGGTCGTCGACAGCAGCCCGTTGCCGGCCGGGGCTGCGCTTGGCGCAGCCGACTGCGGGGCAGGGGTGGTGGCAGGCATGGCCGCCTGTTGGGCCTTCTGGTCCACCAGTTTCCCGAAATCAGCCGCGGTCGTATCCGTGCGCGACGCGCCTTGGACCCAGCCCAAGACGAGCGAAAGTCCGAGGAATGTCACCGCCGCCCACTTGGTGATCTTGGTTAGCGCATTGCCCGAACCGGCGCCAAACAGCGCGTCGGCCGTGCCGCCGCCAAACGCAATGCCTGCACCCGCGTCCTTCTTGGGCAGTTGCACCAGGACGAGCAGGATCAAGAACAGGCAGTTCAGCACCAGTACAAACGTCAATATGCCGGCAATAAAACTCATAGACGAGGGATATTATATGGAATTTCTGACGATGTCAGCAAAACTTCTCGCTTCGAGCGCAGCCCCGCCGACCAAGGCGCCGTCCACATCCGGCTGGCTCATCAATTCCTTGGCATTGTTCGGTTTGACGCTGCCGCCGTACTGGATGCGCACCTTGCGCGCCACTTCGGCGTCAAAGATGGCCGCGATGACCTTGCGGATGAAGGCATGGGCATCTTGGGCTTGCTGGGTGGTGGCGGTCTTGCCGGTGCCGATGGCCCAGACCGGCTCGTAGGCGACAACGGTTTCGATCATCTGTTCCTTGGTCAGGCCGGCGAGGCTGCCGCGCACCTGGGTCTCCAGCACCTTTTCGGTCCGGTTGGCTTCGCGTTCAGCCAGCGTTTCGCCCACGCAGACAATCGGCTTGAGCGATGCGGCATGAACCGCGGCCGCTTTCTTGGCGATCAATGCGTCGGATTCCTTTTGGTACTGCCGGCGTTCGCTATGGCCCAAAATAACGTAACGCACGGAGAATTCCTTGAGCATGCCGGCACAGATTTCGCCGGTGAATGCGCCAAAGTTGTTCTCACTCATGTTTTGCGCGCCAAGCCGGATGTTGGAATCAAGGATGGCCTTGGAAACGGATTCCAGAGCCGTAAACGGCGGCGCCACCACCATGTCAACCTCCTTGACATTGGCAAGGTCGCGTTTCAGATCGGCTACGAGGGCCAGCGCCTCGGCGACCGTCTTGTTCATCTTCCAGTTGCCGGCAATAATCAATTTACGTTCTTTTTTCATTTTCAAATCTCCAATCGGTTCTGATAACGGGTTAAATTACCCGCAATGGATTACCAACCATTTGCGGTACAACAAATGCCAGTCCACCGTTTCGGCCCCTCACGCCGTGCCGTGGGTGGGGTGTGATTTATTTGTCGGTCAGGGCTGCCACGCCCGGCAGCACGGTGCCTTCCAGAAATTCCAAGCTGGCGCCGCCGCCGGTGCTCATAAACGTGACCTTTTTGCCCAGCTTGGCCTTGTTCAAGGCCTTCACGCTGTCGCCGCCGCCGATGATACTCTTGGCCCCGTTCTTCTGCGTGGCATCGGCCACCGCTTGGGCTACGACATTGGTGGCCTCTGCAAAACGCGGATCCTCAAACATGCCCATTGGGCCGTTCCACAGGATTGTCTTGGCGCCGGCGATGATCTGGCAAAACTGTTTGGTGGACTTTTCGCCAATGCTCAAACCCGCCTCGTCGTCCGCCATGTCGCCTTCCACGGTGTGGATATTGACGTAATCCATTACTGGCTTGCCTTTTTTATTCAACTTTCCAGTTTCCACGGGCTTGGCCACGACGGCATCGACCGGCAACACAAATTGAACCTTCAACTTCTTGGCTTTGGCCTCCGCATCGAGCGCGGTCTTTTTGTGGTCGGGCTCCACGAGGGATTTGCCCACCTTGCCGCCATGCGCCAGTTGGAATGTGTAGGCCATGGCGCCGCCGATCATGATCGCGTCCGCTTTTTCCAACAAACGGTCGACCACCTTGATCTTGTCGGACACTTTGGCACCACCGAGGATGACCACGAACGGCCGGGCCGGTTTATCCAGCTCGTCGCCGAGGAATTTGAGCTCGCGCTCCATCAACAGGCCCGCGGCGCATTTGCCGCCGCGTTTGGCCACGATGCGGGCCACCCCCTCGGTCGAGGCATGCGCGCGATGGGCGGCGCCAAAGGCGTCGTTCACATAGACATCGGCCACCTTGGCCAGCTTCTCAGCGAAAGCCGGATCGTTGGCTTCCTCTTCATTGTAATAACGGACATTTTCCAGCAAAGTCACGTCGCCGTCCTTCATCGCCGCCACGGCTTTTTCCACGGAGGCACCGATGCAATCGTCCACAAAAGTGACCGGCTTGCCGAGCAGTTCGGAAAGCTTCTCGGCCACCGGGCGCAGCGACATGGTGGCTTCGCGCTTCCCCTTCGGCCGCCCCATGTGCGCGGTCAAAATCAATTTGCCCCCTTTTTCCATGAGCAGCTTCAACGTGGGCAGCGTCTCCATGATACGGGTGGCATCGGTGATGACCATTTTGCCGTCTTTTTCATCGAGCGGCACGTTGTAGTCAACGCGCAGGAAGACGCGTTTGCCTTTGACATCGAGATCGCGAACAGTGAGTTTAGCCATAAATTAAAGTTGTTTGTGTTTGCCTTGCAAACAAGGCGGATAACTTTATCAAAGGTTGCCCGCCAGTAAAGTGAATTTAGTGGGTGATTTCGGCCGGCGGTCAGGCTTTTGAACCCTTCCAGAGACCGGAGGGTCCGATCCTCCCGGGCCTATTTTGCTTGGCAGTCGGTGGCTGAAAGTATTTAGAATACTTGGTGCCATGAGCACGCACATGAAACGGAAAGAGCCGATTGGACCAGCGTTGCGCCGCATTTGCCAGCGGCACTTGGACAAGGCTCTGGCCGGCTTGGCAAGAACGGACCGTTCGGAGACGATCCACACCGTGCGGAAGGAG
>CAYTJG010000088.1:0-20419 GCA_964437865.1 uncultured Bifidobacteriaceae bacterium
CACGCCCAAGACTGGTTAATGCGCCAACGCCCTACCAACGGCGGCCAGGATGTTCGTGCCGCGCAGTTGCGTGGCCACGATCTTCCCATCCGGGCCAATCAGGAAGATGGCCGGGATGCCATAGACACCGTATGTGCCGGTGACCCGGTCGCCCGACCAATCGCCCAGAAAACCTTGCCGCCAGGCAATGTCGTGGCGGCGCGCAAATTTTTGTGGAGCGGTTGCCTCCTTGTCCAGGCTCAGACTGATCATGGCAAACTGCGCGTCCGAGCCAAAGGCGTCGTAGGTGGCTTTCATATTCGGCGTTTCTCCCACGCAGGGTCCGCACCAAGTGGCCCAAAAATCCAGCAGAACATATTTGCCGCGGTAATCCGAGAGCTTGAGCGGTTTGCCATCCAGGTCGCTGATGGTGAAATCGGGCGCGCGATCTCCCGGTTTTAGGTGGACCGCTGACTTGAGAGTGACGGCGCCAAAATCCCACGGTGCGCCGGGGCCTTCCGACCGATCATCTGGCACATGAACGACGGTGGAATCAAGCAGGGCCACCTTCTCCCCTTCGTTCCGGATGTCGCCGTAGATTTGATAATCGCCAGGTTCCACCATTGCTGCCCGCAGTTCTCCATTGCTGGAGGTCTGAAATGGCACGGTTCTTTGAACGCCGTCCGGCCCTTTCGTTACCGCCGTCAACCCGGCCGAACAATCAGCCAGGTTGAGCTTGGTATCCACTCCGGGCCCGGCCGCTACGTGCCCGGTTACGGTGCGTCCACGGGTGTTGATTCCGAGTCGATTCGTCTCACCGGGCTGGATGGATACAGAGCAAACATACACTCCCGACTGCGTCTGCGCATCGTGCCGGTTAATTCGTAATTTCATGGGCGGCACGTGTTCAAAAACAAATCGGCCTTGGGCGTCGGTGTTCAGTTCCTCGTCGGCCAGGCGAATGGGTAGTAGAACGCCTTCGGCTTCATAGGCATCCCGGTTGATTGCCAATTCGAGGTGGATGTTGGTTGATACTTGGTTTCGATTCTCCAGTTGCCCCTCGATACGGCCCCAAGGCTGTAGGATCATCACGGCGTGATTGGTAAGCGCAGCGCTGGGCAGCCAGCCAAACCCGCGTCCGTTGGCCGCCACCAGACAATGATTGGTATCGGCAGGTGACAAGTGCAGTTGCCCGTCGCTATCCGTGAGCACTTCATCGCCGTACAATTTTCTGAAATGGAGAACACAGCTTTGCCCCGGGTTCTCGCTGACCACGGCAACGTGCGGGAGCGGCTGACCATCAGGCGTCCGAACCTGGATGACCAAGTCGTTGGGATCGGCCGGAGCAGCCGCAATTTCCTCGGTGATCGTGCTGGCGATATAAAAGCCGTCACCTTTCTTGCCGCTGGGAAAACCAAACCCGAAGCCGTCGGTGAATCCGAGTTCAATGATGCTCGTTGCTTCCACGTTGAGCTTAAAGCGAAGATTGCCCGATTCGAACACGGCCGGAATATTGGTGGGAACGGGAGACAATTTTGCGCTTTTCAGCTCGCGGGTCAGCCAGTCGTCGATGTCATCGCTTTGGTTGTCTTTCGCCCACGAGGGTACGCCATCCCAGTTGAAAAGCGCCAGGATGGCGGCTTTGTCCTTGGCTTTCAGTGCTGATTCCAGCGCCTGCAAAAGCTGATCGTCGGAAGTGGGCGCGGCTTGAGCAGGCAGCATCGGCCAAGCGAAAATGCCAAGCCAGAAGAGCAACGGGACAAACGCAAACTTTGGCTTCATGAGCTGAGGTTCACTTTCAATTTGACCGGGCGAGGAGACACCCGTCACGGGAAGTCAGAAGATTTCATCCCACTGTTTCGCGTCTTTTAGCATTATTTCCCGCAGCAATCGGACCGGCGGACAGCCGTGACGCAGCACTTCGTCATGAAACTGTTTGAGCGAATAATTTGCTCCTTCCTGCGCTTGGTAATCCTGGCGGAGCTTGAGCAATTGGAGCTTTCCCAGAGTGTAGTACAAGTAGCCCGGGTCGAACGTTCCGCGCATGGCTTCCTCCCGTGCCGGTTTGGGTTCATAATAACAATTCTCCTCGAAAAAGCGTGCGGCCTGGTCCACCGACATACCTTGACAGTGCATTTTGATGGAGACGCACAACCGGCAGATGCGCAACAAGGCCTCGTCTGACTGCGCCAGTCGGTATTTGGCGGCCTTCAACCGGGCGGCGGGGGTGTCAGCCTGGGCGGGATCGGCGCCAAATCCCTGGTCCAGCATCATCTGTTCGCAATAATGCGCCCAGCCTTCGATGAAAGCATAGCTGCCGAAGATCTTTTCCAGTCGGGTGGCGGAAGAGGCTTGCTCGCATAGGAATTGTACAAAATGCCCCGGATAAGCCTCGTGGATGGAGACTACGTCGGTGGTGTAATAATTGAATGCCGTCAGCCATTCGTCCTTTTGTTTGGGCGTCCAGTCCTTTTCAACTGGCGTTATGTAATAATAAGCTTCGGTGGCTTTGGTCTCAAATGGCCCGGGGGAATCCATCGAGGCAAAAGACGTCGCGCGCGCATATTGCGGTGTTTCCTCCACTTTGACGCGATTATCGGAAGGGAGCGTGACGATCTGGTGGTCCACCAGGAACTGGTGGATGGATTCCAAATCGCGGCGGGTGTCCGGGATCAGGTCATCCGCGGTGGGATGTTCCGCTTGGATGGCCTTGAAGACCTCGATCGGTGGGTGATTGGGATCAATGATGCGGGCGGCCTCCGCGAAAACCTGCTGTTCCCGATGCAGCTCGCTCAGGCCAATTTCCAGGATGCGTTCGGGGGGCAACGGAATGAGTTCGCCGTCTCGCAACATCCGCTGGTATTTCCGGCGGCCCAGGGCGAAATGGTCGTTCGCCTTGGGCATTTTCTCCTGTTTGAGCCAAGCCACGTAGTCGTGCAGGCCGGCGATGGCCGCTTGGTTGACCGTGTTAAATTCGGCCAAGAGTGACTTGTCCGGCAAGTCTCGGAGCGCCTCGGCCAGTTCATGGCCCAGAAAATCGGCCGAGCCGTCGGCGACCTCGATGGCGGTTTCGACGTACGGTTGAGGCAGGGACTGGTCGAGGTTTGCCCGGGCCGCCGCCATCACGGCCGGCATCTGTTTCTCCACGGCAATGATTGACCGGACGCGGTCAGCGAGCGGGGCAAAATCTCGTTTGATGTAGATGTTTACATCGATGGCATTGGCATACGTCATCGGATTGCGCGTGTAGCTTTTCAGGTCCTCGAACTGAAAAAGTTCGCCCGCAATGCCGGTCCGCAGGAGACGGTAGTCGTGCAATGATTGTGGGCTGAGCGACTTGACCGGCAAATCGGCCAATTCGCGGTCGAATCGTCGCAGGCGCACCAGTTCGTGGCGCAGCGAGGCCCGGCTGAGATCGGTCGTTTTGCCGTCGTATTCATGCATTCCCAACCCGGTGCCGGTGGCAGGCCGCCAAGCCAAATAGCCGTCGAGGAATTCGGCGCTCAAGCGGTTAAAACGCTCGTCGGCGCTGGCCCCGGCGGCCGTATCCGCGCGGGCCCCTCCGAGAGAGGCGGCTAGGAATAAGGACAACCAGAGTAGGTGTTTGAGGCTCATAATGTTGAGGGCAGGTTCGATTTGCCGGCCAGTCGGCTGTGGCGATAACCGTAGAGAAAATACAGGACCAATCCAACGAGCATCCACAGCACGAATCGCAGCCAGGTGATGGCCGGGAGTTGGTACATCAGGTAACCACAACTGGCCACGGCCCCCAAGGGTACCCAAGGGACCAGTGGTGTTCTGAATGGGCGCGGCAAGGACGGTTCCCGCCGGCGCAGGAAAATGATGCCGCCTGCCACCAAGATAAACGCAAACAAGGTTCCTATATTGGTGAGCTCCACCAGTTCATTGATGTTGGCCACGGATGAACAGATGGCGACCACGAGGCCGGTCAGCAGGGTGGTCAAATGGGGAGTGCGGAAACGTGGGTGCACCTTGGCCGTCCATGGAGGTAGCAGACCGTCCCGCCCCATGGAAAAGAAAATGCGCGGTTGTCCGGCCTGATAGGGTACCAAGGCCGATAGGGTGGCAAAGACGCCTCCTAAGGCCACGATGCCCGCAACCCAGGGCATTTTGAGCGCCGTAAAGGCGTCAGCGAGTGGCTCGGCCGTGTCCAGTTTATTCCACTTGACCATGCCGGTCAGCACCAGCGCCACGGCGATATACAAAACAGTGCAGATGACCAGACTCGCGAGGATGCCGATCGGCAGGTCGCGTTTGGGATTGCGCGTCTCCTCGGCGGCCGTGGATACGGCGTCGAAACCGATGTAGGCAAAGAACAGAATGGCGGCGGCGCTGGAGATGCCCTTGAATCCGTTGGGTGCAAAGGGCGTCCAGTTCTCGGGCCGGATGTAAAACGCGCCCAGCCCGATGAAGAAGACGACGATCGCCAGCTTGGCCACGACCAGCCAACTGTTGAAATGGGCGGTTTCGCGGATGCCAATGAGCACCACCCACGTGACCAAGGCCACGATGCAAAAGGCCGGCAGGTTGAAAACGATGGCGAAGCCCAGCAGGTGTGGCGCCGTCTGCCAAGCCAGCGCGTCATGGAGGGTTTGGGGATCGAGCGTGGCAGGATCCGTATGCGCGGCCAGGGCGGCAGACATTTGGCTGGCAGCCTGGAAAGCGGAGCGGAAGTCGGTGCCCAGCCAGGGCGGCAAGTCCACGTGAAGTCCGTGGAGAAAGCTTTGCAGGTAGCCGGAGCAGGAGACAGCCACCGCCGCATTGCTGATGGCGTACTCGAGAATCAGATCCCAGCCCACGAGCCAGGCGACCAGTTCCCCCAGAGTGGCATAGGCATAGGTGTAAGCCGAGCCGGAGACGGGGACCATGGCGGCAAATTCGGCATAGCAGAGGGCTGAGAAGCCGCAGGCTACGGCCACAATCAGCAGGGAAATAACCAGGGCGGGGCCGGCTCCCAGATGCTCCCCGCCGCCCGCGGCAGCGGTGCCGGGGGTGGAAAAAATTCCGGCGCCAATAATGGCGCCGATTCCCAGCATGGTCAGTTGAAACGGGCCGAGCACCCGTTTTAGTTGGTTGGGAGATTCAGTCAGTTCACCGATCAGGAGGGTGCCCGATTTCCGGCGGAGCATTTGCGAGTGTGACTTCTGCACGGGGCAGGGATCGTAAAGGTCACCGCCTCCGACGACAAGTCACAACCCAATCAAACCATAGAACTTGGCTGGAAATGGAAATCAGGGAAAGCCGGTGGGCTGCAAGCACAAGCTGACTTGCTTACGGCTGACGCAGTCGAAAGCGATACAGCGCCAGACACCCGAGCGAAACCGCCATGGCCGAACCGGTGGAAACCAGATCGGGCACGGCGCTAAAGGCAAAGGCCGGCGAGTCTGAATCAAAACTGGAAGAATCGAATCCATCGGCAAAATCCTCGGATCCGTTGACAGTGATATTCCCAGTGGAAGACCCACCGCGATCCCACGAACAATTAAACCTTCCGTAATCGGAGCCAATACCTCCGCCGGGAACTTCTAGGTACAGGAAAAGCCAATAGGTCGTATCCGCCTGAAGCTGCCCGCTGAGGCTGAAGTTGAAGGCGGCATCGGCGCCACTGTTGGCGGCAGTGGTGGCCGTGCTGATGATATTGCCGGGACCACTACAGGAGTAGCCCATCGAAGAAGTGTCTTGCAGGAGCGAAAGTTGCAAGGAGGATCCGTCCAAACCAGTATAACCGCTAACCCAAAGAGTGACGGAACTGAAGTCGACGGCTTGCTGGGTTGTAAATTGAACCGCTACGCCGAACGTATTTCCCCCTTCGGTGGAGATTCCATAGCCGCCGTTTCCCGAGGGCAAACTCCCGAAGACCTGGTTTGCTTTGCTGCTGTAAGGCGCGAACCAACAGTTGCCGATTGCCAGAATGATAACGAAAACCTTCGCGATAAAACTCAGTGGCGGAAATGAGTTCCTCTTCGCCTTGGTTTCGAACCCACAGGCCAAACTGACGTGGTGTTGGTAGGTTTTCACGTTAGCTGCAACTCAAAGGTAGCATAATAGACGATAGCGCACACTTCCTGCTATACACAATTCGGACATATTTCATCAGTTTTCGGTCGTCTCAGTTTTGCGCCGCGAGGGGCCTGGATTTTGACTGGGTGGTCGCGCCAATTCGCCGTTGGGGCCGCTCACCATGGTGTTGAAAACCGGACGGAAGTTGTTGCGGGTAAACAAATAAAACCGACGATTGGTACTGGTGTCGTGGTGAGTTGCGGTCCATGCGCGCCACTCTCAATGTAGTACCAAGCGATAGAATCGGGAACTAAAACCCGCTGCATTCGTATCCGTAAATTGCATCCAGGCATTCGAACTGACCACGCTGGTTTGCAGAATTGACGTCCAAGTTTGGAAATCGGTCGTGGCTTGGAGCTCGTACCAATGGTCAGGCTCGACTGGGAATTGGATCAGTGGCGAGTCCCCTGGGTTTTCAGCCGGGCTCATGGTGACCACGCCAGGAACCAGATAGCTTACTGGACTGGAAAAGGTGCTTTCAACCCCGTTTGTGTCTATTGAAGTGGCTGCAAAATAATACGTTATGCCCGCTGTCAAGTTGGAGACGGTGAGCGTCGTGGCACTGCCGACATTGATCTTGTACGGATATTGGCCAGCAGTGGTTCCGAAATAGACATTGTAACCGGCGACGGCGGGCGATCCCAGCGAGTTCCAACTCAAGGTTGCATTGTGGCCATCGGCGTAACTCCAATTGGCGAAGCATATTAAGACAGCGGCGAGGATCAAAATACTTCTCACGCCTGCCCTTGCAGCAAACTGGATGCCAACGCAATCAGGAATTGGATCTCGTGGAAGCGAACGCGTGGGCACCAGCGCATCGATACAGCAATATGGAAGGAAATCTATCATTGGAATGGGTCAGGATGGACAGTGAGATTATCGAAAAAGTGTGCGATTCCGGGTGAAAACGCCCGGAATCGAGGCGGAGGAGTTGATGTCGCCCGGCCGGTTGGTTTGCGATGGTAGGGGTTCACGGCGTGTGATCAAAATCGGATCGGATCATGTTTGTCTCCGATGCGGAGGCATTTGCATGGCTCGGCTGCTGGGAGATGAGGGAATCACCATGATTTGGCTGTTTGCTAAGGGAAGTTTCTGCCGAGTGACTTTCGGCTCGGAATCAGTTCCCAGGGCTCGGAGCGGATGCCAATGGAATTCTGGAAACAGGCTCGTGTGCCTGTCTTGGGCAGGGAATTCGTTTGAATTGGGCTGGCCGCCTTGGGCGGCTGACCGGCCAGCCAGTGGCATCGATGATCCCTCAGATTGCCCTAAATGGCGGGGGCCTTGGGCGGGGGACGTGAAAACGTATAAAAGCCCTGCCATCATTGGTCGTACGCGATATTCTCGGCTTCCAAAATTATTCGCCATGTCGACGATTCTCCCGGGCATCGTGTGCCAAGGCGGCGTTTTGATTCCATGAACGCAAATGGAGGGTGCGACCCAAAAGTGCATAATGGTGTCCGTTATGTAGATAGATTATTTGGAGCGGTTATGGCTTATTCTGAGACAATCAATGTCACAAAAGTGACACAACCAACGGGAGTAAAAATGAGAAAACAAAAATACTTGAAGAACTGTCTGGCAATCGTATCGACTGCTGCCTGCTCGGTGGCGGTGGCCGAAGCCACGGTCGATTACCAAATCAGCGACGGCGGGCTCGGGACATTTAGCGGCAGTATCGATGGTCAGGCGATTAACAATGCGCTTGCTGGGGGCATCAAGCTGACCGAAGTGGGCACCACTGTGAGCGGTACGCCCGCCAGCTACGTCACCATTTGTACCGATGTGGAAGGGACGTTGTACCTCGGTCAAACGTACACGTACAACACGCCCGTCACCTTTAGCAGTTCGCAATCGACGGGGATCGATCCCACTTGGGGTGCGGACAATGGTCCGGGGGCTTCGCATATTGACACGGCGACTGCCGCCTCGGCGCTTCAGAACGCGGCATACCTCTTTAATCACTACGGCACCAGTGGTGGAGCGTTGACCGGAAGCTCTGGTGTGAGCGGTTCGACGGATCAGTTGGAGGCGTTGCAATTGGCTGTTTGGGTGGCGCTTTATGACACGACCGCCAGTGGCGCGATTTCGCTGGCCGGGGGCCGGTTTTCGATCGTCCAGAGCAGCGTCGATTCAACTGTTTGGAATGACGTCACGACTTGGCTGAATAATTTGGACGGCAATTACGGATATGCCGGCGACTTGTTTGTGCCCACGACCGGAGCTCCGGATAATCAAAATGCGGATGGGCAGCTTCCTCAAGAGCTGTTGTACGGTGCAACTCCGGTTCCTGAAGCTTCAACGTTCCTGGCCGGCGCCGCCTTGGTTCTCCCCTTGGCCGTGGGGATCTTCCGTGGGGTGCGGCGGAAGCAAACGGTGTAATTGACAGGCTGGCACCAGCAAACGAGGCCTGTATCATTGGCCGTAAAATCGGCCTGGCCCGTTCGCTGGGCGCTGCTTCAGGGCACCGAGCGGATTTGATAAAACCGTTGCTGGCCGGGGATGATCGTGTCATAGGTCGTCAGGGGGAGGTTGGTTACAGTAATGGTGCTGCCGAGATTGATCCATGAACCTTGGTTCAAGTTGGTTCGGTAATATGGTTGATAGGTTCCGCCCAAAGTCGCGCTCCAAGCCAAGGCGATTTTGGTGTCAAGGGCTTGGACGGTTAGGAATTTTGGAGCTGCCACGATCCGGAAGCGGAAAATGGTGCCGAAGCCGTTCGTGCCGCCGTTGGCGGTGGTTCCGTAAAAGTTCCCCGCCGCATCCTGCACGAGGGAGCCTTCGGGCGAGTCGCCATTGGTGCCGTTGAACACGATGAGAGGGGTGAGCGTGTTGTTGGTCGTCAATTCAAACACCGTCCCGTGTCCGCTACTGGAGTTGGAGAAGTCGCCGCCAGCGGAAGTGGTGCCGAATAAACTGCCGTTGGGTCCCAAGAGCAACGAGGCTTGAGGATCGGCCCCGTTGGTACCTGCCAAGGAGACCAGCGTGGTCACATTACCCGTGTGGTCGAGTTTGAACACGGTGCCATAGCCACCGGCCCCGCCCCCGAGAGTGGTTCCGTATAATTGCCCATCCCAGCCGCGGACGAGTCCCGCATGAGGATTCGCTCCATTCGTGTAGTTGAAAAAAAACACGGTGGTCAGATCGCCGTTGGTGTCGATCTCATAGACGGTGCCATTATCGTTGGTGCCCCCGTAGGCGGTCGTCCCGTAAAAACTCTCATTCGAAGCCGGCAACAGACTGGCGTAAGGGCTGTTTCCGCTCGGGCCCGACAGATCGAAAGATGCCAATTCAATCTGCGTGCCGTTGGTGTCCAATTCAAATACCGTACCACCGGCCCCGTTGGTTCCTCCGACGGTGGTGGTGCCATAGAGGTCACCTTGCTGGTCTTGAATTAAGCCGGCGATGGGAAAGGCACCGGTGCCAAACGACAAGTTGGCCAAGGTGGTCATGGTGCCGTTGGTGGTGAGCCTAAAAACCAGCCCGGCGTTGTTGGTGCCTCCGGTATAGGTGGTTCCATAGAGAGCCCCATCGGCGCCCGATAGCAGGGTCGCCCGCGGATCCGCACCCTGCGTACCATCAAACCAAACGAGGTTGGTAAACAAGCCGGCGGGACTCAGACGAAAAATCGTACCGGAGCGGTTGGTGCCGCCCAGGGTGGTGGTGCCGTAAAGGTTGCCATCCGCTCCGAGGGTCAAGCCCGCCTGCGGGTCCGCACCGTTCGTCTGATTGAATGAAATCAGACTGCTGAAAACGACCTGGGTTTCCGCTTGCGCAGGGGCTGCTCCCGGAAAAAGCAGGCCGCACGCAAGAAAAATTGAATTTGCGGCTCGCATTTTTCTTAACCTTGGTCGCAATTGAACCTGTTCATTCAGCACTTTGCCGAGTGTTAATTCCGGCAGGGTATTGGCTCCATTCGGAGTGTCAAACTCTTTGGTCGGCAACAATTTTCAAGGGCCATGGGCGGAATCGGAGGCGAGGTGTGCTGTGGGTTGCGTGCCAATAACTTCCAGCGTCAGACGGGATTTTGGTGTCCTAATTGCGTAATAGCTTGTCCCATCCAACGATAGCAGTACGGCACCGGGTTTGAGAGGATGACAGCGTGTCTGGGAGACATGGAAGGTTCGCAGAAGCCGTTCATGTGACCAGTGGAGGATGTCCCAAAACCGAATAAGAGTGTCCTGTTGAGGGATAGTTTTTGAGGCCTCTCCTGTGGATAATGACAGCGCGAAAAATGAGAGGCGAATGAACAGAATGTGGCTCAAGAAGGACGTAATAGAAAACCCAATTATGAACATGAATAAAACTTTAATCGCTGGGGTGGCGGCTGGTGCGCTCGCCTTGTCCATAATGAATGCTGGCGCTGGATTGGCGCAGTACGATGTCAATGATGCGTCAATTGGTTCTGACAATGGAGCTCTTGCTGCTATGGCGGTCACTTCCGTGGCGGGTTTGTCGGGGGGGTATCGTGACACCGGGGAATTCTATTCCACTGGATCTTCATCCGGCGCCGACGAAATGGCTCTGGTGGGGACCTTCCACCATGGAGATCCGAACGGCCCTGGTATGTCGGTTCCCACGGTTCCGATCCCGGAAGCATCGACGGTAGTGGCGGGAATTCTCATGCTGTTGCCGCTGGGAATCGGTGTGGTGCGGTCCTTTCGGAAGGACCGGGCGGGGCGTTGCGTGTAATCCAGGATTCCGATCCGCAAATTCATATAGTTGGGCTTAAGAAAGCCAAACGGTCGATCACGGTCGTTTGGTTTATTGCATCCACGGTTCCGAATCGAAATGTCCGGCTGGCCCGTCTTTAAGCTGGTCAGCGGAAGCTAGAGTTTCATCCGGGCCTGCTCAAACAACACCTGTTCTTCCGGCAACACGGGTGCTTTTGAAACTAGATTCAGATAACTCTTCGCGGTCGCTTTATCACCGTTGGCGAGGAGAATCAATCCGTAATAACCGGCAATCGCGGGGGATCGGAGGTCCTTCGGGGCAAGTTGCTGCATCACTTTAAGCGAATCACCATACTTCTTTTGAAGGTACAAGGAAAAAGCATAGGTGGAAACATAGTAGGGATTTTTGGGGGCCTTTTCATACACTTCTGCCGCCAGAGCGTAGGGTTTCAGTTCTTGGGCTCCCAGTAACATGGCAGTGGCCGCGAGGTCGTTTTTTACGGAAATATCGTTGGCATCCCGCTTGGCCATAATACTCAGCAATTGCATCAATGATTGGGTGCGGCGCGAGCCAATCAAAGCGTTCCTCAACGCTGGATACGCCCATCTTTCGTCCGGATACTGGTTGATCACGGTCCAGAGGATCTGTTCTGCTTCGGTATTCCAAGTCCAGCCGACTGCCAGTTCGAATAATTTCTTCAAGCTGCTCTTTTGGGTGCCGGAATATTTCTGTTCGGTGGCGGACTTCATTGCCACGGTCCACTCTGTGGCAGCGGCCTCGTGCAGACCCTGGCCCCGCAGCGAGTAGGCCAGAAATGCATGCCGCATGAATTCAAAGTCATTCCAAGGGTGGGACGCATCGGTCCAATGCTCCGGCTGGATGGCCTTTTGCAGGCCGGCATAATCGTTCATCTGTAGGCGGCAAACGGCGGCGGCGACTTGGACAGTTTGGTTGGTTCTGGTCTGCAGCGGCAGGCTGTCCAACCAGTCAAGTGCCTGGCGCGTCGAGAGTTTTGCGGTTTGCCACTCAGTGAGCGCAGCGATTTTTTCGGTATCCGTCGCCGCCTCGTTTTGAAAGCGGATGAGAGCGGCTTGCAGCTCGGGGCTTTTCGCCCGGGTCAAGACATCCAACCGCAACAACTTGTCGGTGAATGGCGCATTGGTTTGCTCGGCTTGGTCTCGTGATAGACGCAACGCGGTGTTGAGGTCGTTGAATCGCATGGCGTCATTGACCAGTTCGCGGCGCGCCTGGCCGCGGAGAGTCGCATTGGTGGAGTCTTGAATGATGCGTTGCAGGGCAATCCGGGCCTCCGCCATATCCAAGACGTTGGTCCAATGAAGCCGGACAACCGCCAGACTGACCTGCGGGGCCAGGTTGGCGGGATCGAGGCTGATGGCTTTTGAAAAAAATGCTTCCGCTGCCGCCGGGTTGCCGCCAATGAGTGCGGCCGTACCGGCCAGGTTTTGATAGTCTCCGGTGTTCTTGTCTGCCTCAGACACCCCCGCCAATGCATTCGTGGCCAAAGCGTAGTCTTGGCTGACAATGGCGGCCTTCGCGAGGGCCAGACGGTCGGCCAGCGAATCTGGAGCCAGTTCCACCACGCGTTCGCGCCAGTTCAAGGTGGCGGGGAGGTGTTGGATTTCCATGAGGTTGGCCAGCAAGCGCGTGGCTTCGACATTTTGCGGGTTTGTCTTCAGCACCTGTTGCAAGGCCAGAAAGGCGGTGCGGTAATCCGTTTGGGCAATGGATTGTCGAGCCAACGCCAGCGTATGGTTTTGTTTCCATACCTGGTAGGAGCGGAAGCTGGTGTAGACTAATAGCAGCAAGGCGGTGAGCGAAGCAAAAACGGTGATGGTTTTGCGCATGATGATTACGGATTACGTTGGGAAAAATGATTATTTCAAGGCTGATGGACGGGCAGTGGCACATCATGTTCTTCAGGCAGCCACTCATGCAAAGTAATACCACCGTGAACGGCCATCTGTTCAATGGCGGCACGGTTTTCTGGGCGCAGGTCGGTGACAATTACCACCCGGCTGATATGATAGCGTTCGATCAAACGGGGCAAGTCGCTGAGCGCGCCCAGCACCAGAAAACCATAGACCCACTGGAAGTGCAACGCCTGTTCATCATCGATGAAACCAACCACCTGACCCTTATCGGGCAACTTGGATGTTCGGGTGGCGCGGTCTTTTAAATATAACTGGGCGCGAATTCCCGCTCCGTATAATAATACTCGGTCCGCACCCGCCAAGTCGGCGGTCTGACGTTTCAGCCAGAATACGAGCTCTTCCAGGCAACGGTAGATCAGCCGTGAACCCATGATTACGGGATGACTCAAGCCGATGATGAGGACGGCACGCAGCAGCCACTTGGGCCGTTCGATGGGGTTGATGATCAGGGCCAGGCCCAAACTGAGCAAAATCCCCGACAGTAACCAGAACAAAACCATCAAGGCATCCCGCAATCGCGCCCGGGGCCAGTATGTCACGTAGGTGCGGGACATGGCCAGCAGAAAGAAGGTCGGGGTCACCCAGATGGGCAGTTCCAAAAACCAGGCGTGCCAAAAATCCACCCGTAGGTTCTCGAAACAGCGCATGATCAGCGCCAGTGAGCCAGCCAGCCAGGCCATGTCCCAGACGGGATAGACCAGGGCCTTGAGCGAAGAATGTGAGGGGCGGCGCAAGCCCATTAACAAGGCTGTGCCGGTTTCCCGCAGTTCGATGACCGCAAGGTGCCGCATCAGCACGTACACTCCCGCCAGCAAGGCAATCAGGAAGATGCCGGCCGCATGGGAATTGAAAAACATGATCGTCAAGCCCGCCATCACCAGACCTCCGTTGAGCAGATAAAGTGTGGAGGCCACCCGTTTGGTGCTCAAGCCGGCCTGGCTTAGCCGGTGGTGTAGATGTTCCACATCGGGTTGCATGATGCCCAGCCGCGGGCCGCCGCTGCCCGTACTCAGCCAGGAACGCACGGAGCGCCGCCAGATGGCAAGCATTGCATCGTAAATCGGAATGCCCAAAACCATCACCGGGATGGCCATGGAAATCATAAAGGTGTTCTTATTGAACGTCTGCAAAGAAACCACACCCAGTGTGAAGCCCAGAAACATGCTGCCGGTATCGCCGAGAAAGACGCTGGCCGGATTGAAATTATAGCGCAGGAATCCAAGACATGCGCCAATAAATCCAAATAGAAACAGCACTTCCCCGGGGGCCTGCTGCATAACCATAATGCCGCACAAGCCCACGGCGGAGATGATGGCCAAGCCGGACGCCAGCCCGTCGAGCCCGTCGATCAAATTGAAAGCGTTGATGATGGCGACCAGCCAAATGACCACCAACGCGCAATCCAAAGGTACCGGAATGTCGTGGCCCAGCAACTGGCCAAAGCGGGTGCCGGAAAACCACATGATCAGCGCAGCGGCGACCTGGCCGCCGAGCTTGATCAGCGGTTTCATTCCCCGAATGTCGTCAACCACCCCTACGACCAACAGCACCAGCGACGCCAAGGCATACCGCTGCCACCAAGGCCAGTCCACCGCCCCAGCCAGATGGGGCCAGGGATAAGCAATGGCTGCCAAACAGGAAATATGGACACCCAGCACGACCGCCACGCCGCCACCCCGGGCCGTGGGTCGTTTGTGTGGCCTGCGCGCATCCGGCACGTCGACCACGCCGAACCGGATGGCTCCCGCCCGCACCATTGGTGTGAGCAGATAAGTCACCAGCAACCCGACTAGGAACACCGCAATATATTGGTCCAGTTCGCCGAACATTTTGCCAGTAGCGTTTGAATAAAAATTGGTGGCCCAGCGTTTTTGGCCCGGTGCTCAGCGTTCGCCGGATTTGGCGGCGTCGGCGACCAAGGCGCTTGGCTCGGAATCGGGCGAGGCGCCAGCCTTGGCGCCGGGGGTGGATTCGACCAAGGCCGCCAACCGACGCAACAAGGTCTTCTGTGAGAACAGGGTCCCGATTTCCGGCGGCGGCTGGCGGTCTACCGTGGCGCACGTCTGGCGCAGCCGATCAATCTGTTTGACGAGCGCCTCCGCGGCTCCATGGCGGACGCCCGCCCAAGGATGGGGAGACCGCAACCCATTGAGAATTTCAGTGACGTGGCTTGGCTCCGGGCCCACGTAGATGACCGGGGCACCGACGGTCAGAATATTATAGATTTTGCATGGATGCACCAGACCCAACATCGCATCGCCCATGACCACAAGGTGGGCATCGGCCGCCGACAATGAGGCTGACAGTTTGTCAAGCGGTTGGTATGGCAGGCAGCAGACGTTTGGATTTCCCGCTGCCCACTGACGAATCCTGGGAAACTGGCTCCCGCCGCCTACGAAGCAAAAGGCGATCTCCGTACGCTGCCGTAGTTGCTCGGCGGCCTCCATGACCGTATCGAGGGAATGGACGGGGCTGTGGTTGCCAGAGTACATCACAACGAATTTTCCGGTGAGCCCATGAGCGCTGCGGAACGCGTCACGGCCGGCCACGTCAAAGGTGACGTGCTGATCATGTGACCACGGTGGAATAACGGCAATCTTGTCGGCGGGAATTTGCTTGGCCACGATGCGGTCGCGCATAAAGCGGTCCAATGCAACGATGACATCGGCCTGCCGCAGGCTAAAGCGGGACAGGCGTTCCAGGAACTTGGCGGCCAGCGAATCCGCCGCCAGCCAGCCGGCGGCGATGGCTTCGTCCGGATTGAAGTCCATGATCCAATAGCAGAACCGCGCGCGCCAAAGTCGTGCCCGCCAGGCTCCCAGAAAAGAAATCAGGGGCGGTGTGGTCAGGGCCACCACCACGTCGTGCCGGGGTAAGCGAATCAGCCGGAGGCAACAGAACAGCAGGAAACTGGCGAAATCGGCCGCGCGGCGCCATTTCGCGGCCTTGCCAAAGTGGGTGGAAAACACGCGATGGATCCTGACGCCTCGCCAGGTTTCGCGGGCTGGAAAAGTCGTCTGGGAATCCTCATAGGCGCGGCGACCGGTGACCACGGTGACCTCATGGCCGTCTTCAGCGAGGGCGGCGGCCAGCTCGGCCAAGTGTTGGGCGGTGGCGACAACGTCCGGGTAAAAAGCCTGATTTAGCAGCAGTATTTTCAATCAGTGTTCCACGGTTATCAAGTTCGACAATTGACGCACCAACGCCGCTTTGGCCGACTCCGGGCCGTCATATCCGGCCATGACCACTTCCAAGACCTTTTGACCCCGGTTGCCGCGGCCGGCCCAAATTCCCCGAATCAGATTGAATCGACTCGACTCGTCCGCGGTAAAAGTCGCTTGGTCCATGCCTGCTTCCCAATGACATTGATAGACCTGCAACGGACCTCCGCTGGTGGAGAATACATAATGACGCATGGGGAGTACAACCTCGTTTACCGTGAGCACCATCAATTCAGGCCCCGAGGTCATGCGGTACCCCGAGGCCGTCATACAAATATCGGGCGTATGGCGTTTGGCCAGGTAGCCGGCGACGCGTCCCGGCACCCAATTGTAATAATAAACCTGCCAGGCAGTACCATCCGCTTCCTGCCATTCGCCCTGCCGCCCCTGATCGAACTGAAGCAACTCGTTTTCCTCTTTGGTAATAGGCAGAGTCTTGAAGGTGGGATTCTGCTCGGGTAGTTTGACTGACCAGTTCGGTCCGGGACGCAAATGGGATTCCCGGATTTGATACCAAAGCGCCACCCCCAGCTCGACCGCGAACAGCCAGACGACCAAAGCCACCCCGAAACGCCAAGCTCGCCCGGGAGAGCCGCTGCTGGCAGGCTTGGTGCGGGAGCGTGTTTGGCCAGTGCCGGCAGGGGCGGGGCGTCGGCTTAGCGTCCAAGCTGCAATCCACAGAATGGTGGTGCAAACCATGAGAATTGCCAAGCCGGCCTCGTCATGGTATTCGGCGATGGCCCCGACACCTTTTGTCGCCGCCAGCCAGGTGAGGAGGGAGGTGCGGCAGAGATTTAGCAGCATTGCCAATCCAAAACCGATGGGCAATAGCAGTATCCGTCGCAGCCAGATAAAGCGATAAAACTCACCGAGAAACAGTGATACCATCAGGCTTGATTGGAGGGATCGGATGCCGCTACAGGCGTCGTTGATGCCGACCAGCCCCTTACTGACTTCGATCACATTGCCATGTTGGATGGCGGGTATGTCCAGAACACTCAAGACTTCCACGACCATGGCCGCGTTGAGCCGGCTCAAACTTTGAATAATGGTCTGTTCGATGGGGGAGGGCCAGGGGACGGCTATGAAGAAGAAGCCGATCGGAAAGAAGGTTTGTCGCAACCAGCTTTTGCCGCCGGCCAAGTAGAGGAAGCAAAAGGTCAGCCCGATCGTTTCGACCGCCAAGGACCACTGCAAGGGGCGCCACTCCGGGGTGGCCGCTTCCGTCAGCCGGGTTGGCAGGTATAAAAAAGCCAGCAAACCGCAAAAAAGCCACGCCGACTTGGAGATTTCGGCCGGCGGGGTCGGGGTGGTGAAGGCGCCCCTTTGCCAGCGGCGCAAAAGAAGTCCGGCGACGAGCAGCGGCACCAACAGCCCATAGCTGTATTGTGGATTGGATTCCCATTCCAACCGCAGGTTGTCCAGTAGGCGAAACCACAGGTAGCCCACCGGCAACGCCAAGCACATCCATTTCAAGATCGAGGGACGCCGCATTGCCGTCTCGCGTGGCAGCGAATCAAGGTTGGAAACCTCGGCGGCTGAAGATTCTTTTTGGGAAAAATCCATTCGGCTTCCGGCGGCTTTAGGCGATCGTCCGCTGCTTGACCAACTCGGCAGGATTGCCGCGGTAGATTCCGTTCGCCACCAAGTTTTGCGAGGCGACGGATCCCAGGCTTAATACCGCATTCCGTTCCACGGTCACTCCCGGGCCGACCCAGCAACCGGCTCCGAGCCACGCGCCGTCCTCAAGTGTGATGGGCCGGGTGATTAGATTGAAAGTGCTCTTTTTATAATCATGGCTGCCGGTGCACAAGACGGCTCTTTGGGAGATGCAGACATGGCTGCCGATCTGCACGGGCGCCAAGTTCAAGAGCCAACTTTCCTCACCCAGCCAAACGTGATCACCCACCCCGAGCTTCCATGGGAAAGTGATTTTCACCTGGGGCTTGATGGTCACATTGCGACCGACCTTGGCGCCAAAAGCCCGCAAGACGGCGCATTTTAAAGCCGAGAAGCTGACCGGACAAAGCCGGAACAGGAGGAAGCTGACCAGCAGCCAGAGGCTTTCTTTGATAATTCCCGCCCCGCGATCAAAGTCGCCTACGGTGAAGCGTCCCAAATCAACCGAGCGGTTACTGGCAAGATCGTTCAGGTCCATGACGGAGAGATTTTGGGCCGCGAATCATAGCTGCGGACGGCAAGATAAAGACAAAGGGGATGATTTTGAAGCATATTTATTATGGCGTGGCTTCAATTCCGGGATTCATGCTGGGGATTCCGTAGCAACACAATTCGAGCGGTGGACCAATGTAGGCCAAGGCCGCAACATAGCCAATGGCGGGTGTGAGCGAGGTGAGGACCCAGCCGGCGGCAGCCGCGGTGTCGCCCCATAAACTCAACAGGCGAGCCGGTTCGCCCGGTGCGCAGTTGACGACCACGCCATCGACGCCACCCGTGATACCCTGTCCGGTGGCCTTCAAAATCGCTTCTTTCCTCGTCCAGCAATCAAAAAACGCATTCAACCGTTGGTTTGGTGACAGCGAGTGGAGCGTGGCCGCCTCTTCAGCCGCAAAGAAATTTCGGGCAATGTTCTCCAAGTCGTTCATCGGGCGGATGTGTTCAACGTCCACGCCAACGTCCATCGTGTGCGAAAAGGCATACAAGAGCAGCGCATCGGAGTGGGAGACGTTAAAATACAAACTCGGGACCGCCGGCGAGGCAACCAGTGCGGGTTTGCCGTGGACGCCCCGTGTAATCTCGTGGTCGGCGGGGTGGCCCGGCAGGTACTGGCTCAACAACCAACGAAGAAGTCCACACTGAATGATAAACCGGTCATGATCCTTGGGAAATTTGAAGCTCAGCGCCCGCGCCTGTTCGCCGTGCGAGAGCACCGCCCAAAAATCCGGGACCAACTTTGAATACTCCCCCACGCTGGCGCTCCACACGTGCACCTCCTGTGCTCCGAGCGTTGGCATGGGCGGTGAGGGGGCCTTCCACTGCGATTGTGGAACCTCCTCGCCAAGTACCTCGAATGGGGCCCCCGGCTGGGCGGAAAGAACTGGGGCGGGAGCAAAAGCGGCGGCCGGTTTCAGGCAGTTCATCGTGTTGGTCCTTGCCGACGGGCGTTAAAAGTCTGCCAGAGAAGATGGCCGGGGGCCGCTGCCCAGCACCCATTCGTACAGCGTTTTCGTCTGTTCCGCGATTCGGGACCAGACAAAGCGTTCGGCTGCCAAACGGTAACCGTTGCGTCCCATCGAGGCGCGATCGGCCTCCGTCATTTGCCAGAACTCGCGTAAGCCGGCGGCCAGGCTCGCCGGCGTGGCATCCACTTTCAAGGCTGCGCCAGCCGCAAAGCCTTCGGGCAGGTTGCATTCTGGAGTCATGAGAACCGGTTGGGAGTTGACCCAAGCCTCCAGCACGACCATCGGGACGCCTTCACTTAGTGAGGGCAAAATAAATCCGTTTGAATGATGGTAGCAGGCAGACTTCGCGTCTCCGAATTGGGGGCCGAGAAAAACGACCGCGGCCGATTGGCGGGGCGGCGACGTAGGCGGGCCTGAGTTCAAACGCGAATCCGTCCAGGTGATTCCCAGTTCGGTGGCCAGTTGCTTGAGTTCCTGTTCATGACCGCCTTGGTCCCAGCCGGCAATCGCCAGCACCCAACCGGAAGCTCCCTTCGGGGTGGCCTCGGCCCAGGCTCGGAGCAGGTTTATCAATCCCTTTTTGGGGTGGATTCGTCCGAGAAAGAGCAGGATCTTTCGCCCGCTTTCAACCGAACCGGCCCATGGCGCCGGCGTGGATGGATTGCCGGTCGGATGATCGACCCCATTTGGAATGATGGCAATATCGTTGGTGAGCCGCAACTGCCGGATGGCTCTTGCCTCTGCCTCGCACAAAGCTCGGAGACACCGCGCGCCGCGCAAATGTGCGCCTTCGTAAAGGGTGAAAGCAATTGCCTTCTTCCAACGCGAATTCCGAACTGCCCAGCCGTCCAGCATTCCGTGGGGGGAAATGACATAGGGTGAACGAGTGCGGTGGCAGTAGTTCTTTACAGCCATGCTGGGATAGCCCCAGATGCCGTGGGTATGGGTGAGATCGGGTCGATAGGCCGTCAACTCGCTGAGAAAAGACGGTGAGTAGCCAAATTGTGACGGCCCGGTGGAAGGAAAGGCGAATGCCGTGACGGGCTTCCAAGCCGGGAGGTCGGCATCGGTAAACTGATCGCGGACGCCGAAGACCCGGACATCCATTTGGGCTTGGCTCATCGACTGGAGCAGCCGGCGGACGCCATCGAAGAGTCCTCCGGCATTCCGGGAAACCGAGAGCATAAGATTGGCGTTTCTGATCATTTCAGGCAGGCGGACGGTTGGTGGCCAAGGTCGTTGCTGAGACGGCTGATTGGCCTGGCTATTTTGGAAGGCGGGCACTGGTGCGGCTCGGCGGGGGACCCTTGAGCAATTCCAGACTGTGTTCGAAACACCGCGCCAACTCGTCCAAATGTGCCTCGTCCAATAC
>CAYTJG010000089.1:0-20286 GCA_964437865.1 uncultured Bifidobacteriaceae bacterium
TCGGCGTAACCCACCAGCGAATCCACCGAGCTGAAACCGGCGCCAACGGTGAAATTGCCGGTGTTCTTCTCGCTGACGTTGATGATGAGGTCCTTTTCGCCCGGCGTCGGCGGGTCAATGGGCTCGGACCGGGTATCCACCTTGTCGAAAAAGTCCAACCCTTGAACGCGCTGCTTGCTGATCTTGACGTTGACCATGTTGAACACGTCGCCCGGCGCGATCGCCAATTCGCGGCGGATCACCTTGTCCTTGGTCTTGAGGTTGCCGCGAATCTCAATTTTTTGGACATAGTCCTTTTCACTATCGTCCACCAAAAACTCCACGTCCATCGTGCCGGTGGTCACGTTGGGCACCCGGTTCACGTGCAATGCCCGGCCCTCGGAAATATCGATGTATCCCTTGCTGCCGTAAAAATCCTCGATCAGGTCGCTGTCCAGCTTGAGGCCGTCCGGCGTGAACGTATCACCCGAATCCATCGGCAGGCCATGCTTGCCCAGATTGCTCTTGAGATGCTGGTAATCATGAATGGTGTGCAAACCCTTGAGAATTTCCGCATCCGTGAAAATCTTGCTGCCCGAAATCTTGATGTCGCCCACCTTGTACTTGCGGCCTTCAGCCACATAGTACTTGATGTACATCGTGTTCGTGTTCGGCCGGTCCAGCTTCACGTCCTTGAGTTCCACATCCAGAAAGCCGTGGTTGCGATAGTAATCCGTCAACCGGTCGCGGTCGCCGTCAAAGTCGTCCTGCTGGAAATAGCCGGAACCCGTCAGCCAGGAAAAGGCCCAGCGGCGGCGCACCTTCATTTCATGCCGCAGTTTCTTCTGCGGGAAACTGGTCGCGCCCAAAAACTCCACGTCCTTGATCTTGACCTTGGGACTTTCTTCGATGTGGAAGACCACCACGCCGTGGCCGGTCAACTCCTCGATGTTGAGGACGTACCGGACCGTGGTGTCGGACAGGCCGCTCTTTTCATAGAGCTTCTTGATTTCCTGAACGTCGGTAAAAATCTTCTGCTCGTCGAGCGCTTCGCCCACCTTGAAGGTGAGTTTCTTTTTCAGCTTGTGGTCGGACAGACGCTTGTTGCCCTCGAAACGGATTTCGGTGATACGCGGGCGCACCTGGACGACGTAGGTGAGCACCACCCCGCCGTCGTTGGCGTTGTCCACCTGAACCCGGATATTGTAAAACTGGCCGGTGGCGTAAAGGGAATGGACGTCGTCCTGGGTGAGCAGGGCCTGGTAGCTGGTGCCGGGCTTGAGCCGGATGTTGGCGCGGACAAAATCCTCGCTGACGGCAGCGGGGCCCACGAACTTGACATCCACGCGGTCGATTTTGGGTCCCACGCTCTGCGCCAGCGCGACGGTCGCGCAGCCCAGTACCAAGGACATGCCCAAGGGTTTGATGATCGATTTCATTATTTACGAGCCCGCAGGCACGTCGTCGTCGCTAAATTTTGATCGGCTTTCAAAACGGGTAAACGGCTTCAGGAATGTCAAATTGACATCCCCCGTCGGCCCGTTGCGTTGTTTGGCAATCAGGAAATTCACCGCCACGCCTTCGCTCTCGTCGGGCGCGTCGTCCTCATCGCCGGCATCGGGTTTATAGAGCAGACCCACCAAGTCGGCATCCTGTTCAATGGAACCTGATTCGCGCAAGTCACTCAAGCGCGGTTTGCGGCTCTTGTCTTTCTCGAGTTCCCGGTTCAACTGGCTCAGCACGATCACCGGCACATTCAACTCTTTGGCCAGCGCCTTGATGCCGCTGGAAATGTCGGCAATTTCCTGCTGCCGGTTTTCTTGCGCTCGCCGCGCAGTAGAATTGAGAAGCTGCAAATAGTCAATGACAAACAGTTTGATGCCATGCTGCTGGTACATCCGCCGCGCCCGCGCCCGTAGCTGGAGAATGGATAAACCCGCCGTGTCATCAATGAGCAGCTTGGCTGCCGCCAGACGACCGCTGGCCGACATGAGCTTCGGAAAATCAGCTTCGGTCATGAAACCGTCGCGGATGCTCCGCATGTTCACCCGCGCCAGCGAACAGAGCATGCGCAACACCAGCGAGGCCGCACTCATTTCCAGGCTGAACACGCCTACCGGCAGGTTCAACTCCAAGGCCACGTGCTCGGCAATGTTCATCGCCAGCGAGGTCTTGCCCATGGATGGCCGCGCTGCCACGATGACCATTTCACCCCCGTGCAAGCCATCGGTCATCTTGTCCAAGTCGGCAAACCCGGTGGAAACGCCGCTCAACTCACCTTTCCGGTTGAAAAAATGCTCGATGGTGACCAGCGCATCATTGACCAGCTTCTTGACGTCCTTGGTTTCGTTTTGCTCGCGCGATTCGTTGACGTGCAAAATGTCCTTCTCCACCTCATCCAGCAACTGTTCCACATCGCCTTCGAAATCAAAAATACGGCTCACCACCCCCGAACAGGTCTGGATCAGCTTCCGGAGCAGGAATTTCTCCCGGACAATGCCCAAATAATACGCCAAGTTGGCCGAACTTGGCACAACATCCTGAATTTGAGATAAATATGATATTCCTCCCACCTGATCCAGGATCTGCAGGTCCTTCAGTTTCTGTTGTAGGGTAATGAGATCGATCGGCACCCGCGCGTTATACATTTCGGTCAGCATCTCGTAGATGGTCTGGTGCCGCAGGTCGTAAAAAGCCAGTTTGCCGTCATCCTTGAGCTTCTCGACACACTCGCCAAGGCATTGGTTGGGGTCCAATAAACAGCAGCCGAGCACCCCCATCTCCATTTGCAGGTCATGGGGCGGCAACCGGTCCAGGCTGGCGGTCGATGACGACCGCCGTTCACTGCGCGGGCGCCGGGTTTTCTTCAGATCCGTGCCCATTTCGGCGCTGCCGCTGGAAACGGGATCGGAAACGGAATCATTCATGGAGAGTTGGTATCAAAACCGGAGCCGGTTGGACACAACGGATTGCTCACAGGTGTGAAAAACTTTGGCCAGGTCGGTGCATAACTGGGGCTTGCTTTTGCCAAAGGCCGGGATTCCCGGGCATTTAGCGTCCGTCGCACTCGGCCACCCGCCGGGCCGTGGTGGATATCCCGACCGGGGCGAACCACCCCCCTCGGTCCGCGCCCGTCTCGGGCGCTGAGACGCGATTCTGAGCCAGCCGCCACCCGACCGCGTGCCCCGCAACGAACGGCCGCTCCCCCCACGCCTTGCGCAACTATTCAACGGCGGCAACGACCGCACGTCTCAGCGCGGCGCTACTCAAGGCGCGGCCGTGAAACGCGCCAGCGTCGTGGAGTGCGTCCGGCCCTCCGGCGCTGTGGCCCAAGGCGAGTCTTGCCAACCAGCGGGCAAATGGATTTTGCCTGGCCATGGCTATGGGCGAACGGCTCGCGGCTCGCGCAAAGACACAGCCTGAGCAAACGAACCATGATTGCTTGGGTTAGCACGCGGGGACGTGTGCCAAAACGGTGGAGGGCCACCGTACTCCAAGACGCTGGCGCGTTCGCCACGCACCACGCAGTCGCGAAGCGTCTTCGGAGTGCGCCCGTCTCGGGCGCTGAGGTGTGATTCTGAGCGGTGCCTTCACCCAACCGTACGCCCCACAACGAACGGCCGCTGCCCCACGCCCCGCTCAATGGGCCAACAGCCGCAACACCCGCCCGTCTCAGCGGCCGGGACGGCCGCGGACCGGCCCGTCTCAATGCGCCAGGCGCGAAAGCATCGCGTAGATGATGAGCACCAGCAGGACTAGGCCCAGGCCAAAGAACAGGTAGCCGAAGGTCTTGGCAATGTTCTTCCAGCGGAACCATTCATCGCGCACCCGGAATTCATCCAGCTTGCCCGTGGCCACCAGCCGGTCATACCAGCGCCGGCGCTCGTGGATCAGCTCGGCCTTGGAAACCCGGCCGGAGAAGATCACGGTGTCCATCGGGAATTTCTCAATCCGGAAGTGCGTATTGAAGAAATGGATCGAGAAAATAAACCCGGCCGCCAGCAAGGCCTCGTCCGAATGCAGGATGAGCGCCACGTTGATGGCCCAGCCCGGCAGGAACCGGGTGAAAAACTCGGGGAACCACATCACCAAACCGGAGAGGCCAATGATGGCCACGCCCCAGAACACGGCAAAATAGTCAAACTTCTCCCAGTAGGTCCAGCGATCAAATTGCGGCTTGGGCCCCTTGCCGAAGAACCACTTGTTGTGGTCGATAAGGTCCTTGGCATCCTGCCAGGTGGGCACCATGGAGTCGGGCCCGAACAGCACCGAGAGCAGACGCCGGATTTCGAGCCGGCCGGTCGCGGGATTGCGAACGTTGGCGCGGCCTTTCCACCCCTTGCCCACCAGCGAGGACAGGTGCAGGGCGAAGTACAGGAACGTGACGACGGCGCCAAACCGATGGAGCATGCGGGCGGTATCCGGACCGCCAATGACGCTGAAGATGAACTTGGCCCAGCCGGTGTAATAGAACTTGAGCGGCATGCCGGTGACCACCAGGGTGAGGAAGCTGGTCACCACCATGAAGTGCAGGAACCGCTCAAAGGGCACGAACCGCGTAAACCACTCATCGTCCTCCTGCGTGCGAATCTTGGCCTCGCGGAAGGTCTTTGAGTCATGCAGGTAGAGCCACACCGCGCGCACCAGCCAGGCGAGGGTGTGCAGGCCGAAGAAGCCAAACGTGCCGATCAGCAGCCCGGTCATGGCCAGGAACACCGCGTGCAGCAGCGGGTAGTTCTTCTGGTCGAGCGGATTGGCGTGCGGCTTGTAGTCGGTGAACTTGGCCGTGGCGGAGGGGTGGCATTTCTGGCAGGTGGCCAGGATATTGTTGGTGGAAAGATGGGAGGCTGGGTTGGCCGTGGGCAGCACGTCATGGAAGCCATGGCAATCGTAGCAGGCCGCCACCTCGGGGGCGGAGTTGGGCTTGCCCAGCATCATGGCCTTGCCGTGATAGGTCTCGCGGTAATGCTCCAGCCGGTCCTGATGGCACTTGCCGCAACGCTGGTCGCTCAGGGCCTTGAAGTTGGAGTTCTTCGGATCGGAGATTTCGTGCGCACTGTGGCAATCGGTGCAGACCGGGCCGCGCTGATCGCCCTTGGCCAGCAACTGGCCGTGCACGCTCTGATTGTAGGTTTCCTCCACCCCCACATGACATTTGCCGCAGGTCTTGGCCACGTTAGCGTGATTGATCGGCGAGTCGCGGTCGATGCTGCGCTTGATCTTGTGCGAGCCGTGGCAATCGTTGCAGGACGGCGCCACGATGAGCCCCATCTCCACCAGCGCGCGACCGTGGATGCTGTCCAGGTATTGGGAGGCGGCCTCGGGGACCTCGATCTGGTATTCCTTGGTGAGATTGGTGTTGCTGTGGCATTTGGCGCAGGTCTGCGGCAAATTCATCTTGAACACGGGCGAAGTGGGGCTCTTGACGGGGATGATCTCGTGCGAACCGTGGCAATCCCAGCACTGCGCCGCGCCCGAAGCGCCCATGGCGTGGCTCATGCCGTGGATGCTGGTGGCGTAGTCCTTGCCCTCGCGCTCGTGGCAGCCGGAACAATTGGGCGGCGGCACGTTCTTGTCATGCACCATTTCCTTGATGCCGTCGTGACAATCGACGCAGTCCAAGGCCGCATGCACGGACTTGGCAAAGCCGTTGGTGGGAAAAAGCGCCATTGCCACGGCCTGACCGTTGACGGTGCGCTTGTTGGACGGGTCGGTATGGCAGTCGAGGCAATCGGCGTTCTTGAGCTGCTCGGCCGCCAAAACGAGCGCCGGCAGCAGCAGAATCACCAGCGCCAGCCATCGCGACAGGCCTGGACTGCGGTGCAGTGGGGTTGCCATATGCCACCAGAATCGGCGTAAAGCGACTCTCAGGCTTGCCCAAAGTTGCTGATTGTTTGGCATTATTTGGCTAGTGTGAATCTAATAGTGATTTTCAGCCGCCGGGAGGGATGATAAATCGGAGTCGCTTTTGTTTTTGACGGATGGCGGCGTTGCGACCAACCTTGGTATCGACCGGATGGTCCAGCAACCCATATGACGATCCAACCACTGTCCCCGCGCCCTCGGGAGATCGGCGTCACCGAGCCCATCGACCCCGCCCTCGAACTGGTCAAGCGGATGCTCTTCCGCCCATTTGATTTGTCCAAGTGGATCATCATCGGCTTCTGCGCCTGGCTGGCGGGTCTGGGTGAATCCGGCGGCGGCGGCTTTACCGGTTTCAATAACGACTTCACCGACCACGGCCACAACCACCAGGGGGCCGATCAAATCCGGGAGCTTTTTCACAAGACCCAGGATTTCGTTCTGGCCAATCTCGATTGGATTCTGCCCCTGGGCGTGTTTCTGGTCTCGGTAGTGTTGGCCATCTGGCTGGTGGTGTTGTGGCTGAACAGCCGCGGCAAGTTCATGCTCCTTCACTGCGTGGCCCTGAACCAGGCCGAGGTGGAGGCCCCGTGGTGCCGGTATGCCGCCCAAGGCAACAGCCTGTTTTGGTTCCGCCTGGTCGTGGGCCTGGTGGGGATGGTGTTGACGTTGCCGCTGGTGTTGTTCTTGGTGATCGACATTGTCCGGATGGCGACGTTGGGTGCCGTCGATGTGGCCGGCATCCTGGCGGCGCTGGGACTGGTTCTGGCGCTGGTGGTCGTGGGCATTCCCTTGGCCCTGGTGCACAAGTTCACGGCCGATTTCGTGGCGCCGATCATGTATCTGCGGGGCAGCAAATGCACGGCCGCCTGGGGGGAGTTTTGGCGGCTGCTCACGAGCCATCCCGGAAAATTCGCCCTCTACATCCTGTTCCAGATTGTCCTGGGCTTGGTCATCGGCGCCCTCGTGGTGGCGGCCGTGCTGATCACCTGCTGTACCGCCGCGTGTTTTCTGATGATCCCATTCGTCGGCACGGTGTTGTTGCTGCCGATCCTGATTTTCAAACGCGCGTATTCGCTCTTTTATCTGGCGCAATTCGGCCCGGAATATGACGTGTTTCCCCAGCCGCCAGTGGCGGCTGAGCCGGCCGCAACGCCGCCGGACGCAGCCATTCCGCCAATCGGGCCGGTGGGACCTTAGCCGTCAAACGGCGGCCGGCCCTCGCAAAAGGGCCAACACGTTAATAGCGCCATTCTCGGCCGACCTTCTTTGGTGGTATTCCACCAGGCGTCTCACTTACCGCCTCTTTGCCATCAAGGAGCCTGGTTTGTCGGCTGCATTATGATGAGTTGCTGCTGCTGTTGTTGCTGGATGAGCTGTTGCTGCCGAACCACCGACTGATATTCCGCTTCTCTGGCCTGCAATTCCCGGGCTTCAGCCAATCGTTCGGCATCATGCCAGGCGCCCAGCTTCATTTTTGCATCGTAATCATTTTTCTCCTCCTCGTAGGCTCGTTTTTTCCGCTCGTAGAGGAGCTGGATCTCCGCGGCCTGGCCGGTTAATTCCTCATGTCTGGCCCGCCATTCCCATTTTCTCTTCTCGGCGTCAGACAGGCCCGCCACCGACCTGCGTTCCCTTAGGTAAGCAGCGGCGATTTCCGGGTCAAAGCCATACATTTGTTGAAGGTTGAGGGGCAATTCACCAAATCCAAGTTTGATTTCACTGAGTCCCACGCCATTCGGAGCGTATTTGATCGTGATGCCGTCCGGCTCCACCTGGATGACTTTGGAGTTTTGATAGATTTTTCCCGAGCGCGTGACAATGGTATTCGTTTGGTCCGGGTCGGCCGCGAAAATGGACAGCCAGGAAGACGTGTCTTCCTTGGGGGCGGAATTGGTGGGCTGGGTGGGCGGTGCCGGATCGAAATCAAGCGGCGTGACATGATTATCGGGTCCGACCATTAAAATGCGATCGGCCGATTTCACCCGGATTTGCGGAATTCCTAACGAGTTGGTGGTGATCCGGCCGACGATGACGATCTCCTTTCCTTCCAATTGGCCGAGCTGACTCACCAGTTGATTGGCACCCGGAATGACGGCCGTAAAGACCGCATCCGAGTAGATGCCGCCGAAATCAAAATAGACGTTGCTGTCCCAGGAAACATAATAGACCCGCCCGTACACGGCGGCGCGCTCATGCACATGCGCGCGGGCCTGTTGGGCGGGAATTTCATTGGTCCAGAAATTTCCCTGGCTGTGCGCGGCGGCGAGGGGCGCCAGCAACACCGTAAGGCAGGCAATCGTTGGGGCAGCTTTCATCGGGTGATTCCTTAGTGTTTGCCGTCACGACGCGGATTCATCGGACTTGGGACGGAGCCGCCGCGAAACTCCCATCCATCACGGACGCCATTCGTGAGCCAGCAAATTGCGTTTTAGTTTTGTCTTATTTGGGTTCCGTTACGACCCTGACATCATGTTCCGACCCGCTGAAAACTGCAACCCATTTGGAGCAGCAGAGGAGGCTGTCTAAAACGAAACAACCCGAAAACCGCGGCGCGCTTGGCCGGCGGAATTCGGGCTGTGCTTGAATTTGAGGACGCCTTAGAGCGTCGGTTTCTTGCGCGTAAACGTGTGGGTGGCGTGGCCGTAAAAAACCTCCGCACATTCCATCAGCGTTTCGGAAAGCGTCGGATGCGGATGGACGGTCAGGGCGATATCCTCGGCGGTGGCGCCCATTTCGATGGCCAGCGTGGCCTCGCCGATGAGTTCGCCCGCACCGGAACCACAGATGCCCACGCCCAGCACACGGTCGCTCTCGGGGTCGATGATCATCTTGGTCAACCCGTCGGTGCGATCGAAGCTCAGGGCGCGACCGGAAGCGGACCAGGGGAATTTGGCCAGTTCGTACTTGATACCCTTTTCCTTGGCCTCGGCCTCGGTCAAACCGCACCAAGCCAGCTCCGGATCCGTGAAGACCACGGCGGGGATGACGATGTTTTCGAACACCACGCTCTCGCCGTTGATGTTCTCCACGGCAATGCGGGCTTCCTTGTGCGCCTTGTGGGCCAGCAGGATGCCGCCGGCAATATCGCCGATCGCATAGATGTTGGCATCGTCGGTCTGCTGATGGTGATTCACCTTCACAAACCCTTTTTCGTCGATCTGCACACCGGTGTTTTCCAGGCCGAGGTCGTTGCTGTTGGGCACGCGGCCCACCGCCACGAGCACCCGGTCGTAAACCTCGGCCAGCTTCTGGCCGTTGTATTCCATCTCCACCTTGATCTGCTTGCCCACGGTGGACATCTTGCTCACGCGGGCCTTGAGGCGGATTTCCTTGAACGCCTTCTTGGCGATGTTGACCACGGGCCGGGCCAGGTCCGGATCGGCGCCGGCCAGAATGCTGTCCAGCGCTTCCACCAGGGTGATTTTGCTGCCCAGCGCGGCATAGACGGTGCCCAGTTCCATGCCGATGTAGCCGCCGCCCACCACGAGGAGATTCTCCGGCACGTCCTCCACTTCGAGCGCCTCGGTGGATGTCATCACCCGCGGGTTGCCCAGGTCAAAGGCCTTGGGCATGGCCGCCGTGGAGCCCACGGCGAGAATGGCCTTGTCGTATTCAATGAACTGCTGGCCCTGCTCGGTTTCCACGCGCAGCTTCTGCGAGCCCTCGAAATAGGCGCGCCCTTTGATGACCGTGACATTGCGCATCTTGGCCAGGGAAGCCACGCCGTTGCCGAGCTTGTCCACGATCGATTCCTTCCAGGTGCGGAGCTTGGCGAGATCGAGCACCGGCTCGGTGAAGGTAATGCCGCGATGCGCTGATTCGCGGGCATTGACGATCTGGTGGGTGGCGTACAGCAGCGCCTTGGAGGGAATGCAACCGCAATTCAGGCACACGCCGCCCAGCCGCTTGCCGCGCTCCACGAGAATGACCTGCTTGCCAAGATCGGCCGCGTAAAAGGCCGCGGCATAACCGCCGGGTCCGGCGCCGACCACTACAATTTCCGTTTTAATTGGATCCATAAAAAAATTTCAGCCCTTCTGCGGCGGGCACAACCAGCCGTCCGCTCAAAGCTTCGCGAGGTCCTCGCTGAAGCTTTCGAACGCCTTGACCAGGTCCACGGCGAAGCGGGCCGCCGTGCCGCCGTCAATGACGCGATGGTCGTAGCTGAGCGCCATCGGCGTGAGCATCCGCACCTCGATCTTGCCTTCGCGCACCACCGGTTTGAGGGCGCCGCGGCCGAGGCCGAGAATGGCCACTTCGGGCAGATTGATCACCGGCGTGAAATGCGCCCCGCCGATCGCCCCCTGGTTGGAAATGGTAAACGTGCCGCCCTTCATCTCCTCGGCCGTCACCTTCCGGTCGCGGGCCTTGGCCGCCACGGCTTCCAGTTCCTTGGCCAGGTCGAACATGGATTTTTTGTCCACGTCGCGAATCACCGGCACCAACAGGCCCTGCTCCGTATCCACCGCAATGCCCAGATGGATGTATTCCTTGAGAATGATCTCATCCGCCGCCTCATCGAGGCTGGCATTGAAAATGGGGTGCTGTTTGAGCGTGGCGGCGACCGCCTTCAACACAAACGGGGTGAGGGTGAGCTTGGCGCCTTTCTGCTCGTACTCGGCCGCGTATTTCTTGCGCAACTCGCCGACCCGCGAGAAATCGAGTTCATCGAACTGCGTGACGCGCACCACGCTGTTCCAGCTTTCGCTCATGCGCCGGGCGATCACCTTGCGGGTGGGCGAGACCGGTTTTTTGAGGATGGGACCCCATTGCGAGAAATCAATCCGCTGGGGCGCGGGTTTGGCGGGCGCCGCCCCCGCCGAGGCGGGCGCGGGCTTGGCGGCGGCCTTTTGCAAACGGGCGATATAGGCCCGGACGTCCCCGGCCACCACCCGGCCACCGGCTTCACTGCCGCGCACCTTGGATAAATCGATGCCGAGCTCGCGCGCCATGCGCCGCAACGACGGCGAGGCCACGGGCGCAGCCACCGGCGTAGCCGCCTCGTCGCCCTCGGCGGCCTCCGCCTCGGGTTCCGGCGCGGGCTCCTCTTCCTCGGGTTCCGGCGCCGGCGCGGGCTTGGCACTGGACTTCCTGGCCGCGGGCTTGGCGGCGGGTTCCGCCGCCGGCGCGCCGCCGCCGGCCAGCGACAGCAGCCGCTGGCCTACACTGACGCGATCGCCGGACTTCACAAAGACCTTTTCCACCACCCCGGCGGCCGTGGACGGAATCGAGGCAACCGCCTTTTCGTTTTCCAGCTCCAAAATGGGCTGATCCTTTGCGATGGTATCGCCTTCCTTGACAAAAATACCAACGACGACGCCGGAATCGGCGCCCTCACCCAGCTTGGGAAGTTTTACATCCATAATTCGAATTGGGAATCTGCCTCAAAACGACCCTGGTTTCCAGAAAATAAAGTGCTACCGATGATTAACGCGACTGAAACAGCGCCGCACGGTGTGAGACGAAACCCGGCTCGTTTCCAACCAGTCCCCATAAAGTTGGGGGCAGCGGATCGACGATACGCCTATCTGCGCTGAGGGTTGGCATTTTTACCAGCGGCGGGTGGGGCGCGTCTCTCCGTGCGCGCCGCGCACTCCGCACTCAATTGGCCGCGGCCGCAAAAAATCTTCCCGCCTGGAGGGGTAGCCCCTAGACTGGCGGAAAACGAAAGATGTTGTTCCGCCAGCTCCAAAAAATTCTGCCCGGGGAGATTTTCCTGCGCCCCGCCGAACTTGCCCGTTACGCGGGGGATAAATGGTTCGCCACGCACGCGCCGGAGGCGGTGGCCCTGCCCCGCTCCACCGCGTCGGTGGCGCGGCTGTTGCAGTTTGCCCACCGCCATCAGATTCCAGTGACCCCGCGCGGCGCGGGCCACGGTTACGTGGGCGGCTGCGTACCGGTGCGCGGCGGCATCGCGCTCTCCACCGAGCGCCTGAAAAAGGTCTTGGAAATCAACCGGCGCGATTTCGTGGCCGTGGTGCAACCGGCGGTGAATACGGCGGCGTTCCAGGCGGCCTGCGAGCGGCGCGGACTCTTTTACCCGCCTGATCCGGCCAGCCGCGCGGATAATTCCCTGGGCGGCAACATTGCCACCAACGCCGGCGGCCCGCGCTGCCTGAAATACGGCGTCACCCGCGATTATGTCCTGGGCCTGGAGGTCGTGCTGGCCTGCGGCTCGGTCGTCCACCTCGGCGGGCGCACCCACAAGAACAAGACCGGCTTCGATCTGCACCGGCTGTTCGTGGGGTCGGAGGGGCTGCTGGGCATAATCACCGAGGCCACGTTGAAACTCATCCCGCTGCCGCCGTTTCGGGCCAATCTGGCGGTGGGGTTTTCCTCCATGAACCGGGCGGTGAGCGCCTTGCAGGCGGTGTTTGCCGCCGGTTTTCTGCCCTGCGCCGCCGAACTGGCGGATGAGTTCACGCTGGCCGCCGCCGCCAAACGCACCGGCAGTCCGCGCCTGCTGGGCTGCAAGGCGCATCTCATCGTGGAACTGGACGGGCAGGAGTATTCCGTGCGCCACGAGCTGGCCGCCGTTGAGAAAATCGTGCGCGGCCCCCAGCCGCTGTTCGTGGATCGCGGTTTCGGGGCCAAGCAATGCGAAGCCGTCTGGCAGCTCCGCCGCGAGTTTTCGTATGCCCTGCGGGACACCGGGCTTACCAAGCTAAACGAGGACCTCGTGGTGCCGCGCGGCCGACTCGAGGCCTTGTTCAATTTCGCAGCCCGGTTGCAGAAGAAACACGGGCTCCAGTTGGCCTGCTTCGGCCATGCCGGCGATGGCAATATCCACACCAACGTGATGGTGGATTACCAGCAAGCCGGCGCCAAGGACCGGGCGGAGCAATGCCTGGATGAATTGTTCGCCTGGGTGATCGCCCAAGGCGGAGCCATCACCGGTGAACATGGCATCGGATTGGCCAAAAAACGCTGGTGGCCGCAAGCCGTGTCGGCCAACTCGCGCGCACTGCATGCAACGGTCAAACGCGCGCTTGATCCGCACGGCATCCTGAACCCGGGGAAATTCCTGTGACGCTCAGGTTCCGGAAGAGGTGCTCCGTTAAGGATTAACGAGCTGGAAGAACAGGTTGCCCGCCGAATTGGGGATGGTGAAATAGTTCGTGCCGTTGGTCAGCGTGGGACTCGCGCTGGCGCTCCAACTGGCCACCGATGGATTGAGGCTGCCACTCTGATACAGATTCCACCCGGTCACGTTCAGCCAGTACACGGTCACCGTGTTGCCTGAATGTGAAATATACAGCGTGGGGGCGCCGGGCGTCTGGACCACTTGGATCAGCGACCAGAAACCGCCCGTCAGGGAATAGTTGCCGCCGGTCATGGCCCCGCTGGCGTCGGGCTGGCCAATGGTGCCGCTCACGGAATATAAGCCGCCCGTGCTGGTGCCGCCGCCGCCGGCAATCTTGTACCAGTTGATCGAGTAGCTCTGCGCCGAAGCCGACGCCGGCCGCAGACAGAGAACGGTAAAAATTAGTATGAGGGTCCCGAATCCTAATTTCATAATACCTCGCGTCGTGGTTAATCCAGGCCTATTGGTCACACGCCCGGCTTGTGTCTTCCGCCACGCTCCGTGGCAGAATGGGTCTAATCTCGTCCAATTACCCGACTTTGCCAAGTCCTAATGTTGGCACCCGCTCACGGTGGCAATCGGCTAAGCGCCGATATCCTCGTCCCACCAGCCGGGTTGGGCGGCAATGTGCGGGGAAAGACAAAACCGGGATCCAGAAAAACGGTGCTTGAAGAAACCGGCAACATCGCCGAAGTTGATGCACAGAATTCGGTCATCTTTTTATTATGCCTGCCAAACTAAGCACCCACGTTCAGGATACGGCCCACGGCTGCCCCGCCAGTGGCATGAAAATCGAACTCTGGTCGCTCGATGGCGCCGAACCGATCCTGCTAACCACGGCCAAGACCAACGGCGACGGCCGCACGGAAACCCCGCTGCTGGCGGCCGAGGAAATGAAAGCCGGCCGCTACGAACTGGTCTTTTTCGTGGGCGACTATTTCGCGGCCAAGTCGCCCACGCTGCCCAAGATCCGGTTTCTCGACAAGGTGCCGGTCCGGTTCGGCATCGCGGACCCGGGCGCCAGCTATTATATCCCCCTGCTCTGTTCGCCGTGGAGCTATTCCGCACACCGGGGCAGTTGATGGCTTTACAGACCGGTCGGATAATCCAGAAAACGCCAGGGAACGCGAAATTTCCTGGCGAGCTCCGCCGCCAGTGCCTTCACGCCAAACGTCTCGGTGGCATAATGGCCGCCGTAGAGCACGTTGAGCCCCAATTCCTCGGCCAGTGCAAAAGTCCAATGCGGCCCCTCACCGGTGATGAACGTATCCACACCGGCGTCGGCCGCAATTTTCAAGTCGCCGCCCGCACCGCCGGTGACCACGCCGATCCGCCGGCAGGTCTCCGGCCCGCCGGGCAGCAGAGTCACCCGGCCACCGATCACCTTTCCAAATTTTCGAACCAGTTCTGCGCGGGAAAGTTTCGCGGCAGCTCGAAGGCCGATGGGTTGCCCGTGGCTGGGGAAGAACGGTTTCAGGCCTTTCAATCCCAGAGCCGCGGCCAGTTGGGCGTTGTTGCCCAGGCGCGGATGAGCATCCAGCGGCAAGTGCGCGCTGTAAACCGCCAGGTCATGCTCCACCAGCAGCCGGATCAGCTCATACCTCCGGCCGGTCCAGGGCTGGGTCTTGGACCAAAATAGGCCGTGATGCACGATCAGCAGATCGGCCCCGGCGGCCACCGCTAATTTCACCGTGGCCAGCGTGGCGTCCACCGTGGCGGCAATCCGCGTCACCCGACCGGAATTGGCCACCTGCAACCCGTTGACCGCGCCGTCGTAATCGCCGATTTCGGCGATCCGCAGTGTGCGGTCGCAGTGGCCGACGATGGCCGCCAGAGAAGCATTTGGCATGAAGCGATGAAACCAGAATGATCGCCCCCTGCCAAAAGAAAAAATCTAAACATTGCCCAGCCTGCCCGGGTGAGGCAAAATAGCCGGTCATGGCTCGCGCCCAGGAAGAAAACCGATCGCTGCGCTTTAGCCGCGCAGAAATCGCGCGGCTCGTGGTGGCGTTGTTGCTATCGGCCCTGCTGCATTTGACCCTTTGGGGCGCCTATCATGCGGTCCACCGGCTGGACTGGTGGCAGAAGCTGCACCTACCCTCCTGGCGGCATCTCCAGGCCCAAACCACGCCGAAGCAGGGATTGACGAAGCCCGCGGACAAGCCGCGCCCGGAAGAGGAAGAACCCACCATCTTCGTGGATGTCTCCCAGGCGGATGCCGACGCGCCGGAGAAGACCAAGTATTATTCCGACCGAAGTTCCCGGGCCGCCAACCCCGACGTGGCCAATGCCAACGCACCAAAGTTCGACGGCCGCCAGCGGGACATGGCCAAGCTGGAGGACGCGAGCCGTCTGGTGAAAGCGCCGGCCGCAGCGGCCGCGCAACCATCACCGGAAAGTCCGGCCGTGCCTCCCCAGCAACAGTCCGCCGCCAACCAAGCCAACAAACCGCCGGAACTGGCGACGCAACAACCCTCTCCAACCCCGGCGGCCGAGACACCGGCCGATCTGGAGAACGTACCGCCGCCCACGCTGACTCCCGGAGAAACGGATCCGCGCCCGAAACAAGGGAAAGCAAACTCCGCGCCGACCACGGAGGCCCGCACGGCCCAGACTCCCCGGCCGCGAACCATCCGCCAGGCCCTCGCCCAACAGGACCAAATCCCCGGCCGCAAGATGCAGCAGGAAGGCGGCGTTGCCCGGCGCGCGCTATCGTCCTCCCTGGATGTCAAAGGCACGCCCTTTGGCGAATATGACCGCGCACTGGTGGAGGCCATCTCCCAACGTTGGTATGATCTGCTGGACCGCCACCGTTTCTCGGACGACCGCACGGGCAAGGTGACTCTGCACTTCAAGCTCAAACCGGATGGAACGGTCATCGAGGTGCAAACGGTGGAGAACACCGTGGGCGAGCTGCTGGGGTATTTGTGCCAGGAATCGATCGAGGAAGCATCGCCGTTTGCCAAGTGGCCGCCGGACATGGTACGCATGGTGGGCGCAAATTATCGCGAGCTCACCTTCACCTTTTATTATTACTGAGCTGTTATTTATGAACATGGAAAGCATTGTCTATTGCCTGTTGATATTCACCTCGGTGGCCGGCTTGGCCGTGATCCTGTGGCGCGCGTGGGCGCTCCGCTGGGGCAAGGTGGCGCCGCCGCGCATCGTGGAGTCCCTCACGGAATGCCGCACGGCGGACGATTTGGCCCGCTTGCAGCGCGCCTGCGAAGCCAGCCCGTCGCCCCTGGGCCGGCTGGTGCTCTTCGCCGCCAATCACCTGGAATGGCCCAAGGCGGAAAACGTGAGCGCGCTCGAAACCGCCGCGCGCCGCGAGGTGGTGCGCCTCGAACGCGGCCTGGTGGTGCTCGAGATCATCATCGGCATCGCCCCCCTGCTCGGCTTGGTGGGCACCATCATCGGCATGATGACCGTCTTCAACGACCTCGGGGATGCCGACATGAACAACGCCGCGAAACTGGCGCACGGCATCAGCCTCATTCTGAAGGCCACCCTCATCGGCCTGCTCATCGCCATTCCCGCCCTCGTGGCCTGGGGTTGCTTCAGCAAAAAGGTGGAGGTGCTCACCGTGGAAATGGAAACGATGTGCGATGAATTCATCCGCCGGCAGTACGCCGGGCGCAACCACGACAATCCATGAGATTCCTCGTTCGCAAACGTCGCACCGCCCCGGCCGTGATCATCGTGGCCCTGATCGACGTGCTGATCGTGCTGGTGATTTTCCTGCTGGTCACCTCCACGTTCAAGCAGGTGCCGCCGCTGAAACTGTCCTTGCCGGCGTCGCGCCAGGCGCTGCGCCAGGGCGTCGGCGACAACCCGCCGCAGGTGGTCACCATTTCGTCCAACGGCATGTTTTTTCTCGGCACCCAGCCCTTCACGCTCGCGGGCTTGCAGGGCCAACTCACGGCGGTGGCCGCAAAAAACCCGAAAGTGAAACTGGCTGTGCGGGCGGATAAGAACGCACCCTGGGGCTGCATGGTGCAAGTCATGGACGCCGCCAAAACGGCCAACATCAAAGACGTGGCCGCCTTCACTGCGGAAACCGGCAAACCTTGAACCGACGCCCGGCCGGGAACGGATTCACCTGCCGGCCGATTCGCCGATCAACCGCGCGCAACTGTCCGCTAGCGCCGATTGGCCGGTCAGCAAGGCCAGATCCCGACCAATCCGGGCGGTAAACTCCGCCTTGGCCAAATTGCCATCCGCGGCGTAAGCGGTGGCGAGAATCACAATCATCCCCGCCTCGCGGGAGTCGGTCAATTTGACCGCCTGGCTGGCCAGTTGCACGGCTTTTCGGGTATCCCGCAAATCCGGCTGGCGGGCGGTGGCCAGCAGCCAGGCCAGCCGGCTTAACGCCTCGGGATTGTTCGCCTGAATCTCCAGCGCACTCTGATAGCGCTGGATGGCCGCCGCCTCCTGGCCGGCCATCAGCAAATCACCCGCCGCCTTGATCTGTGCCTTCGCCGCCGGGTCGTCCGCCACGGCCGGCGGGTTGGTCACCACATAGCTGGGCTTGGGAAAACTCGGCACCGCGCCGGCCAGCATCTCGCGCGCATTGACCGGCTGCGACTGGTATTGCACCGGGGATAGCACCTTCACCACAAAATACTCCTGCGCCTGCGGCACACCCACCGCAAAGGGCAACGGCCCGTCGTCTGCCGTGTAAAACCCGGCCGCGGCGCGCGCACTCCGCCCCTGCAAATTCAGCCAGGAGTGCAGCCGCATCACCACGTCGTTCAGCGGGCTCACACTGCCCGGCGGCAACACCACGAAATCACCCTGCAACGGCACGGCCACCACATCTCCCGGCAAGAGCAGGGAATGTTCCAGGTCCACGGACCGGCCGCCCAACCGCTCCAGGTAATACTGGCCGCCGCTGTGGCCATCCAGCCAGAGCGTGTGTCCGGGCGTCTGATGCTTGGCCGCGATCTTGAACATGGCCGTGCGCTCCGAGTTGGCCAGTTGCCAGTTGGCCACGGCCACGCTCAGCGCCCAGAGCGCCGAAACCCCGAGCGGCAGCCAAAGCCAGCGCCGGCCGCCTGCCGGCAAAGCCGATAGCCGGCGTACCACCAGGATGGCCACCGCCGGCGCCGCCGGCAGAAAGCTGCGCACATTGACGGTCCAGTTCAGGACCACCGTAAAAAAGAACACGCTGCCGAGCCACCAAACCAGTGCGAGCGTCACCCGATCCCGTCTTTGCCAACATTCAGCCCCCGCCAGGAGTGGCACCAGCAGTCCGCCCAAAACCAGCAGGATCAGTTGCAGCCGGAAATCCCAATACCGGGTCAGCGACTCATCCGTGGCCACCCAAGGGTGTACGAGGCCGGGAGTTCCCCCCAGCCAGAGCCACAGCAGCAGCCCCACCCCCAACGCGGAGCCGGCCAGCCACAGTTTTCGCCGCCACAACCAGGGAGCCAGCAGCAGCAGCGGCAGCAAACTTCCCCCCAAAAAGGCCAACCCGACGAGGGTCTTTGCCGACCAACCGCCCGGAAAATCGTAATGGGTGGTCCGCGCAAACTGGCTGGCCAGCCAGAGCAAACCGTGGCCATACATCCGGCCACTGATCCATTCGTAGCCGGCAATCAGGGTTCCGGACACGGCCAGCCCGGCCAGCTTCCAGCCGTAATTACGGCCCCGGGTGAAGCACAACAACGGCAGCAGCGTGAGCGTATTCAGCGCGCTGTATTTGGCGAACACGGCCATCGCAGCCATGGCGCCGGCCGCCAGATACAGCCACCGGCTGTGCTCGCTCGCCGTGGCGCGCTCCCACCACACCACCGCCCACACCCAGCAGGCCAGCAGCGTCACATCGCACATCAACGTGGTGCTGGACACCCAAAAGGCGGGCATCACGAGCACGAGCATCACGGCCAGCAGCGGCCGTTCGCACCACTGTCGGGCGAGACAGTAGATTCCCGCCGCGGCCGCAAACGCCACCGCGAACCCGGCCAGATGCAACCCCACTTCATGCCAGCCCAGCAAGCCACCTGCGCCCGCCAGCAGATACGGCCACAGGGGCGGATTATAATCCGCCAGCCACATGGGAATGGTGGAACCCCACCAGTTCACACTGAAGCCGAAGAAATCGAGCGGATGCTTGACGATCTGCTGGGCAGTCCAAACGAAAAGCGTATCGTCGGTTTGAATGGCTTGGTTGAGGAAGGGTCCGAGACACGCCGCGAGCACGGCGCCAATGACCCAAAAAGGATGTCTGACCAGCCAGCCGGCCTTGGCCGCGGCCGGAACGGATTCAGTTTCCATCGAGTACTGGGAGCGAACCGGCGCCAGCGCGCCACCGCTGCCGCCAAAGGCGCCGGAAAAACAAATGGTCGGAGCGACAGGATTCGAACCTGCGACGTCTTGCTCCCAAAGCAAGTGCTCTACCAGGCTGAGCTACGCTCCGAACCAAAGTTGACAAAGGTGCGGCGAACCAAGTCCGCCGACCGCCATGGCATCCGGATGTTCGCCCGTAATGGCTGATAGGGCAAGCGGATTCGCCAACGGGTTTAACCGACGAGGCGTAAGACAATGTTAAATGTTTTGGTTCGTGCCAATTCGTGCCCTTCGTGTCTCCCGTTTGGGTTCGTTTCGCATTCCCGCTTTCGCGCTTTCCGCTTTCGAATCTGTGTTTCTTTGTGTTTTACGGCCATTTTTGGCCCGTGCCTCCCTGGACCGTTTGGGTTCGTTTCGCATTTCCGCTTTCCCGCTTTCCGCTTTTGAACCTGTGTTTCTTTGTGTTTTTTACGACCCTTTGTGATTGGCGCGCGCCTCCAAGATCCATCCAGGCATCTCCCAGCCCGGGAAGGGACGTCCTTCGCCCGCCCCCCGCGCCACCCGCCTCGTCAAATGTCGGTGTTGTACGCACCCGGCCAATATAAAACATCCCCGAATCATGTGAGATGTCGCCGCGACGTCTCCCGCCATTTTAGATGTCGCGGCGACATCTAAAATGCATCTGGACGCCGATTACCGGGACCGGAGCGCCGAGCATCGCTCGGCCCGCGTGCCCACAGCCCCCGACCAACTCGCCACACCACCACCTCGCACCTCCGCATCTTCGCCCTCGGAGCGCCGAGCATCGCTCGGCCAGCGATTTGGCATTCCGAACTCCGAACGTAGGCGCCTGACTTTAAGGATCACCGGACAACCGCATCCCTGAAGGGGATGAATCATCCAGCCCGGGGTTGGTCCGATGAAATCGGACCTACCCCGGGAAACCGCCCACCGGGACAGCAACGCTGAAAGCGTTGGATCGATGGCCGATATTCGAGGTGTGCAAAGATGATATGCTCTAAAAACCCGCAACACCCGCTACAATGTTGATGGTCAATAACTTAATG
>CAYTJG010000090.1:0-20077 GCA_964437865.1 uncultured Bifidobacteriaceae bacterium
CATCTTGGGATTCCAACGCTTCGTCTGATGTCCAAAATGGACGCCTGCTTCCAATAATTCTTTGATGCCGATAGTACTCACAATTTTCCTTTGGTTAAAACCCCGACTTTTCAGGGCATCCCGCGGAACACGGGATTACTTATGTTTGATGTTGTTGTGGCCGACTTGCCTCCACACGGAGGCAATATTGAGGCCGTTAAACCCCTTCCCAGCGGGCGTTAAGCCAGACCGGAAAAAGGAGGTGCAGGATAGCACAGACGGGACGCGTGACAATCTTTATTTTGCAGCGCGTCCCAAGGCGGGCCTGGCTGCCGCCCCGAAAAAAGGCCGCTTGGTTCAGCTCTTGAGGATGGTTGCGCCGGCAGCCGGGCGCGACGCGAAAATGGCCGCCTCAATGCCCGTCTTGGCCTTGTATTCGGTGGCGATTTTCTTGGAAATGGCGTCTGCCTGGTCGGCCTTGACAAGGGCCACGCAGCAACCGCCGAAGCCGCCGCCGGTCATGCGGCAGCCATAGACGCCGCCCTTGGCCCCAATGCCTTCAGCAATTTCCACCACGGCATCCAGTTCAGCACAGCTCACTTCGTAATCGTCGCGTAGCGCATAATGGCTGGCATACATAAGTTGCCCCACCGTCGGCCAATTGGATTGACGAATGCCTTCGGCAGCCAACGTGGTGCGCTCGATTTCACCGATGACATGGCGTGCGCGGCGATAGACCACCTCGGACATTTTGCCCTTGGCGCGTTCAAGTTGGTCAGCCGAGGCGGCGCGCAACGATTCAACCCCCAGAATCTTGGCGGCTTCCTCGCATTGCGCGCGGCGTTTGGCGTATTCGCCGCTGCCCAATTCGTGTTTGACGTTGGTGTTCACCACCAGCAAGGCCACCGATGGGTCGCTCATGGGCACCAACTCGGTCCGGCGGGTGCGGCAGTCGAGTAGCAACAGGTGCCCCTCGCGTCCCAGCGCGGAAATAAACTGATCCATGATGCCGCAAGGCACGCCGGCAAATTCGTGCTCGGCCGTCTGGGCCAGCAGGGCTTTTTCCACCGGGTCAATGCTCCGGCCCGTGGCAGCCTCGACGAGCGTGGCGGTGCACACTTCGAGCGCGGCACTGCTGCTCAACCCGCCCCCCAGCGGTACGGTGGATAGAAACGCCACCTCGAGTGCCGGCAACTTGGTCTTGCGCGCCTGAAAACCGGCCAGCACGCCACGAATGTAATTGGACCACTTCGGCTGCCCCTTGGTGACCGGACTGGAAATATCGATCTCGGCGGTTTCCTTGAAATGGATGTCGTAAACCGAAACTTTTCCGGGCGCGGCGGCCACATCGGCTGCCATCACCGCATAACGCTCAATGGCCATGGGCAGCACGAAGCCATCGTTATAATCGGTGTGTTCGCCAATGACATTGACGCGGCCAGGCGCGGCGACGATCCAACGTGCCGGACGGCCATAATGTTTCTGGAATTCAGCCGCGACGTGGGCGGACAATTCTTGGAGTGTCATAAAATAGAAACGGGGTTGAAGGCTGTAGCCCAGCCAAATCCGGGGTGGATTCTAAATCTGAACCCGGACTGGAATGGCTTCGCGAGCGGACCTCTTATCATGCCGACGGCGGATTCTTCGTCCGGCCAGTGACGGCCCCGACGAGCATCAACACACCAAAAATGAGGAGCACGACTCCCCAGATGAGGTTGATATTGATGTCCAGCGAGGTGGACGCGGAGGCTTTGGTTGCGCCGAAGCCGGTCAACAGGATACCGATCAGCGTAAACATGAGGCCAATCGGCCAGCGAATATCGAGTCCCATAAAATTATGGATTATTGTTTCAAATGGTTCACCAGAAAATTAAGTTCATTATGACGCAGCAGATCAACAGGATGACGCCAATCACCCCGGGCCGCTGAAAGAACGGCAGATTGTCCGCCTTGATCTTCGGGGTCAGCGAATAAACCAATCCCTTCAGATCCACATCGGACTTGGTGCGCTGGGTGAGCAGTGAAATCACCAACGTCAAGGTGAAGCAGACGATAAAAGCGATCGCCGCCAGCCAGAAATTCTGAGCCATGGTGGACGGAAACTCGAACAGTTTTTGTCCCAGCCATCCGCCCTTGCCCTCCGCCACCGTCAATCCGTGCACAATCGCGGAGGCGCCGATACCGCCGAAGAGCCCAATGAAAGCCCCCGTGCCGGTCGTTCGAGCCCAGAACATGCCCAACAGGAATGTGGCAAAGAGCGGCGCGTTTACAAAACTAAATACCAGTTGAATGACATCCATGGCGTTGGCATACAGGGAAGCGAAATACGCCGCTCCAATGCTCAATAGGATGCCCGCGACGGTTGTCAATTTACCAGTCCAGAAATAGTGGCTGTCGCTCTTTCCAGGCATCAAATAAGCCTGATACAGGTCGTAAGTCCAGACGGTGTTGAAGGCGGTAACGTTGCCAGCCATGCCGGACATGAAGGAAGCCAGCAACGCGGTGAGCGCCAGTCCCAGTAATCCTGGCGGACAATACTTCTTCACTAGCGAAAGAATCACGCCATCGTAATCGTATTCCGCCACTGCATTATAAACGCCCTTCTCAAGTTCGGCATCGCTCAGCTTGCCGCCGGCGTTTTCCGTTAACAAGGCGCCGATTTTGGCGGCATTCACTTTCTTGCCGAGCGCTGTACTGACCGCAGTCACCACGCTATCCGGGCTGGAGGTGCCCGCATTCTTGACCACATCGACGGCTTTCGTATAGGCCGCCTGCGAAATAACCGGCGGCGGAATCCGGTAATTTTTATCCGGCATGGCGGTCAGGGCTACGGCAATCATGCCTGGCACAATCACCAGGAACGGAAACAACATCTTGGGAACAGCCGCCACCAGCGGTGTATTTCGGGCCGCCGTCATGTTCTTGGCTGCCATGGCGCGCTGGACTACCAGGAAATTGGTGCACCAATAGCCAAAGCTCAGCACAAAACCAAGGCCGAAAACCATGGCAAAAATATCCACTCCCATGGGATTGTTGGATGAACCGGCTAGCAACGGCTGCCAGGCACTGGTCCAAGCATTGGCAGCGTAATGTGTGCCCGCCGCCTTGAGATCTAAAGCCGCTGGATTCTGGGCGACCGCTTGCAGTTTCTCCGTCATGTGGTGCCAACCGCCCACGTCCTTCATTCCCAAGTAAACGACCGGCGCGAACCCGAGCACGATCATGAAGAATTGCAGCACTTCGGTATAGATGGCGGACGTCAGGCCGCCTTTCAAGACGTAGAGCAGCACCACTCCCGAGCAAATCCACAGTGCCAGATCATAATTCCAACCCAGCAACTGGCTTAGCAGCTTCGCCAAGGCATTCATTGAAATGCCGGAGGCGAAAATCGTCATCACCGCAAACGCAATGGAGTTCAGGCAGCGCACCCGACCGTCAAACCGCATATTCAGGTATTCTGGTACCGAACGCGCTTTCGAGCCGTAGTAAAACGGCATCATGAACACCGCCAGGAAAATCATTGCCGGGATGGCACCCACCCAGTAGAAATGCGCCGTGGCAATACCGTATTTGGCACCGCTGGCCGCCATGCCCACCAACTCCAAGGCACCCAGATTAGCGGATATGAAGGCTAACCCCGTCACCCATGTGGGAATGGAACGCGCCGACGTCAAAAAATCCGATGACGTCTTCATGTAACGGGCTAACGTCCAGCCAATTCCGATGACAAATGCGACGTACGCAATCAGAATGGTATAGTCTATCCATTGGAGTTGGATGAGTTGCATAAAGTATTGGCAATCATTTACCGATTTCCATAAGCAGTGTCAAACCTATTGGCACATGAAATCATGAATTGTGAAAGAAAACCCGCGAGATCGGCCTGAGCCGCCAACACGACCAGTCAACGCCAAATTGGCAGCGTCCCGAAAACCCGCCGCCTCCCACAACTGAAGGACAGCCCGGCTCCATCTCATTTCCGACCGCCCGGGTGTTCAAAACTGTGCCGCTTAAGCCCCGCCGTTACCCCGGACCGAAAACGGCGGTTGCTTTCGGTCGCCAGATATGGTTTATTCTCGCCGCAAATTATGCCTACAAAAGTTGAAACGAAAACCAACGAGCTTTGCCAGGCCATCCTGGAACAGTTGCAAGAAGGTCAAGTGCGCAAGCGCATTGATACATTCATGGCCGACGCCGACGCGCGCAGCCAGTATGAACGATTGGTGAGCAAAGGCCAGGCGCTTCAAGAAAAGCAGCAAAATGGCCAGACCCTCGACCCCACGGAGATCTCCGCCTTCGAGAAGGACCGCGACGCCCTGCTCGGCAATCCGGTGGCCTCCGGCTTCTTGGATGCTCAGGAGGAGATGCACGATTTGCAGCACTCGGTGCAACGCTTCGTTTCCAAGACGATCGAACTCGGCCGCCTCCCCGAGGCCGATGAACTCGCCGAAGGCTCTTGCGGCCACGGCTGCGGTTGTCACGGACACTAAGTTCTCCCCGGATTTTCCCCGGTGCGCAGGGTGCAGCCTTGCGCGCCGGCGATGTTTTGTGGCCTGATTACCTGCCCCATCCGTCGCTTCCTTCTCGTTCGTCTGTCACCGGTTGCCCAGCCAACGCGCCCCAATTCGCCGTTGCCTCCACCCTTGGCTCCACACCATAATCCGTCCGTGAACGACCCATTCTCACGCGCCATCCACCGCTTCGACGAAGAGAACGCGCGCGATCCGAATCTCGAAGCCGGCCGGCCGCGCGAATTGCTTTACGCCGAGCGGCTGACCGACTGGGTGCTCAAGTTGAGGCCCGACGCCGGCGAACCGCTGCGACTGGCCGCCCGCTGCCAGCACATCTGCCGGTGGCAAAGCCCGCGCGAGAGTTATCCCCTGACCCGCGCCGGTTACTTGAAATGGCGCGCCGATCTGAAGAAATTTCATGCCGAAAAATCCGGCGCCATCCTCCGCGAAGTTGGCTATGACGAAGCCACCATTGCCCGCGTCCAGGATTTGAACCTCAAGAAAAACTTCCCCGCCGATCCCGAATGTCGCGTGCTCGAGGATGCCCTGTGCCTCGTATTCCTGGCTCATCAGTTTTCCGCCCTCGCCGCCAAGAGTGACGACGAGAAAATGGTGAATGCCGTCAGAAAATCCTGGGAAAAGATGACGGAGGCTGCCCGGGCGGAAGCGCTGAAATTAACCTTTGGCGAGCACGAGAAAAAGCTGGTTGAACGGGCGTTGTCCCCGACCGCTTGATCGGCAATGGATCGCCTCGCCCGCCGGCGCTGCCTGGCGTATCGGTGGTTTGGACCGATTTATGGCGATTGTATGCGGAAAAACTCGGCTGCGTTGGTCATCGGCAGGGAAATCGCCGGGATGGAACTGGTGGCCACATTGACCCACGCGGGCGTCACCAATTGCGAGGTGGCCTGCACCACGTAAGGTGCCGCGCCGCCGGACCAGCTCAAATTCAGATTCGTGCCGTTCAAACCGCCGGTTACAGCCAAGCCGTTGCCCACGGTGATGGCCACCGCATCATAGGCCACTGCGTGAACCCCGTCGGCGGCGCTTAATTCCAGAATATAGTTGCCAGCCGCGCTGAAGGTGGCGGTGGTGTTGGTGAGTGCCGCATTCCCAAATGCCACCGTGCCCGGCCCACTGTAGACGGACCATTGGATGGCCGGCGTGGTATTGGAGAAACTCACCGCTCCTGCCAAGGTCAACGGCACGCCCACAAACGCCGTCTGGCTCGCCCCGGCAAACGCCGACGGCGCGCCGGGCGAACGTGGCCCTTCGTCGGGACCAGTGGTTTGAATCACCTCAAAATTCGTGATGCTGAGTTTGCCGGCCAAGTCATCGAATGCATTGCTCCACCGATTGTCCGGCGTGATGGAAATGGAGAAAAAGGAACTGCTATTATCCGCCACCATCGCGCCGTATTTCTTGAGCCCCAGCACCAGCGCCTTTTCCTCCTTGGTCCAACCGGCGGGAATCGGGAAATCCGCCTTCAGCCGGAGCCGTTGCCCCATGGCGGGAATGTTGGTGCCGGTATTGCTGGAAGGCGCGGCAAAATGAGTGGCGGGGTAGAGGTACGTCCCGTAGCGCGATTTCACCACCACCAACCGGCAGGCATGCTCCACCATGCCGCGCTCACACTCCTCATAGCGCACCAATGCCGGGAACATCGGAAAACCGGCCGCGTCACCGGAAGTCCAGCCCGCCGGCCGCAACCCGTTGGAGTTTAGATCAAAAATGGCCCCGTTGGCGGCCTGCCAGTTCGTCCCGGTGCGCAAGGCGTTCCAAGTTTCAAAAAACCTCCCCGCCCCCGGTTCCACCATGATCGAATGCCGGTCGCTGCCGTCATTGTTCGTCTGCCATTGCAACAAGGTTTGCGTGCCCGTCCCGGTCGGCCAGCCCTCGATCGGCTGGTTCGTGGGTATGGGGTAAAGCCCATACGGCGAAATACCGCCGTTCAAATCCGACTCGTCCGGATAATCCACGAACAGGTTGGACACCAGCATTTGCTCGTCCGGCACCAAAACGAAATTCATTTCCTGGAACAGCTCCAGATAGCGGTGCGATGACCCCACGTTGGTGTAAATATTCGCGATCATCGCAGCGGAATTGGCCAGCACCGGACGATTCGAGATACACTCATTCCACGGATTGCTCACGGGGAAGATCTGCATGGCCGATACCACGGCATCGGCGTTCGTGGTGTTGAAGAGGATGGAATTGGTCACCTCCGATAAAGTTCCCAGAATCCGCCCTTCTTGATTGATCCTGAATCCGGAGGCAAATGTGCAATAGCTGGTCACGAGGAGCAGACCAAAAAGAAGGAATTGCTGGCAATATTTCATAAGCTCAGGCAACTGACGGTGCCAGGCCAACTGTCAGCAACAATCACGCCAAGACTCCCGCGCCGCCAAGCTCACGGATGATCCCCTGCCCCAGCCGCTGGTTTGCGGTACACCCGCACGTAATCCACCAGATACTTCTGCGGCAATATCGTGTCGTCGATGGGCCCGCCCCATTCTCCGCCCAGCGCCAAATTCAGTATCAGGTAATGCGGTTTTCGGAAGGGATTCTCATCTCCCTTTCCCGCCTTGTTTAGGTCCACACTGTGGTATTTCTGGTCATCCACAAAAAAATCGATCCGTTCCGGCGACCATTCCACCGCGTACAGGTGAAAATCATCGTACGGAACCGCGATTTCCACCTTGCCGCCATCAGAGGCATGCTGGCCAGCCACGGCGTAATGCAAGGTGCCGTAAATGTGATTGGTATCCTTGCCCACAAATTCCATGATGTCATCCTCCCCGCACCTGGGCCAGCCGATCTGGGCGATATTGGTGCCCAGCGTCCAAAATGCCGGCCACATCCCCTTGCCCTGGGGCAGCTTCGCCCGCATCTCGATCCGGCCATACTGGAAAGCCTCCAACCCCTTGGTGACCAGACTGGCGGACGTATATTCCACCGCCGGATGACCCGCCGGCTCATAGTGTTCCTTGCGGCCCTCGATTACGAGCATGCCGTTTTCCACCCGTGCGTTCTCCAACCGGGCTTTCGTATAATACTGTGCTTCGTGATTCCGAACGAAGCCTTCTTCATATCCCCACTTCGCCGGATCCGGCAATCCCTGGTAATTAAATTCATCGGCCCACGCCAATTGCCAATCCGCGCCGCAAACCCGTCCGCCCAGCAGCGCCAGCACCGCGGTGATCAGAAAGAAAGATTTCATAGGCTTAGCCATGGGTTGATTGTTTGAATGCAGCATTCTCACGGGAACTCTTCGAAATGACCAGCGGGAATTTGCCCCCACGCTCAGCCAACGTCGCCAACACTCGCGCCTTGATTCCCGCCATTAAAAGGGCCTGCCGACGAAATGCCAATGCCATCGCGCCGCCCTTACGTCCCCTGCCCGCCCACAAATTTCTCGCGCAAATAATCCAAATGCGCCCGAATACCGGTCCGCTCGCCCGTGACTTTCTCCATCAACTCCCGCGGCCGATGGCAAGATCCTTCCCGGTGCACCTGTTGCCGCAGCCAGGCCAACAAGGTCTCATACCGCCCCGCGCTCAAATCCCCGTCCAGTGACGGATTCCCCCGCCGCGCCGATTGTATCAACTGCGCCGCGTTGAGATTGCCCAGCGTGTAGGTGGGGAAATAACCAATGCCGCCGGTGGACCAGTGCACGTCCTGCAAACAGCCGTCCGCATCCTTCGTCACCTTCAGCCCCATCATTTGCTCGAATTGTTCGTTCCAATAAGCCGGCACGTCGGCCACTTCCAGTTGCCGGTTCACCAGCTTCACTTCCACCTCAAACCGCAACATGATGTGCAGATCGTACGTCACCTGGTCCGCTTCGGTCCGAATGAATGACGGGCGCACCCGGTTCACCCCCCGGTAAACCTCTTCCGGCGTCAGGCGTTTCAGACCCGGAAAATATTCGCAGGCAATGGGATGCCAATGTTCCCAGAAGGTCCGGCTGCGGCCCACGTGGTTCTCCCACAGCCGCGATTGCGATTCATGAATGCCCATGGACACCGCCGAGCCAGCCGGTGTGCCGAAATGTTCCGCCGGCAGCCCCTGCTCATACAATCCATGGCCCGTCTCGTGCAAAATGCTGTAGAGTGAATCCGTGAAGTCCTTTTCATCATAGCGCGTGGTGAGCCGGCAATCGCCCGCGCCCAGCGTGTTGCAAAACGGATGCGTCGTGGTGTCGATCCGCCCCGCCTGGAAATCAAAGCCGATGGCGGCCGCCACCCGCTGGTTGAAGACTTGCTGCGCCGCGATCGGATATTCGCCCCGCAACAGGTCCGCCGGCGTCGCCGCCGACTGCTCGCGCGCCGGCCCCAGCAGGGCCACAATGCCCGACCGCAACTCCGCAAACAATGAGACAATCCGTTCCGCGCGCGCGCCCGGTTCGTAAGCCTCCAGCAACGCGTCGTATGGCGAGGCCTCGTAGCCCAGATAATCCGCCTTTTGCCGCACCAAATCCACGATCTTGCTCAAGTGCGGCTGGAACAGCTCAAACTTGGATTGCCCCCGGGCCTCCCGCCAGACCTCGTACGCCAGCGACTTGGTCCGCTCAAATTTCACCACGAAGGACGCCGGCAGCTTGGTGGCCCGATCATAATGATGCCGCCATTCGCGCACGTTCGCGCCTTCCACCGAGTCCGGCGCCAAGCCCAACTGCTCGCACTCGGTCAGCAGCCCACCCACCGCCCGGGCGGTAAACAACCGGTGGGACCGTTCGCCCAGACACGCAAACTGCTCTGCCCGATAGGCCGCCGCCGCCGCCGGCATGTACGTGTTTTGATCCCATTCGATCACACCGGCGATGGAGTTCAACAAACTCACCTCCCGCATGCGTTTCAAGAGCTTCCGGTAACAGGCTGGCTGGGTCGTCATGGCGTTGGAAATAATCGGCAAAGTTCTCCGCTGGTCAATGCGATTCGTCGTGGCGCCGACATTCTTGTCGACGGGTAAAAACGACTTTCCAGTCGCCAGTCTCCGTTTTTGAATGGTCTGAGGCCGCCTGCGGTCTCGATCGCTTGATCAGCGGGGCTCGGGCTGTTCATGGGGCTCCAATCAGGAATGAGCCGGCGGTTGCTGGAGGCGGAGTTTCACGGCCGTATCCAGGCCGGCCGCGAACTTGCGGATCGGCTTTTGCAGGCCCGGCGCCGGCTGGTAGTTGTACGTGCCGGCCGGATAGCCCATGATCACCACGTAGTCCCAAACCTCGGGCTTGGGCCGCTTGGGCGTGTCCGTGAGGAACACCAGCCCAAAGCACGGCGTCCCGGCCTGATGCAATTCGAGGCTGGCCGAATTGCGTTTGGCGGAGACGGTTCCCGGGATCAGCCACGATTCGGTCAACGGCGGCCGCAACAGGTCCGTGTAACCGCTATCCACCACCAATCCGTCCCGTAACACCTTGATCACCCGGCCGCAAATGAGCCGCCGGCCGGCGATGCAATCGGTCCGCAATTTTTCGGCCGCCACCGCGGGCGGATTCGCCGGTGCCACCGGCACCGTGGCGGGCCCCGTCACGGCTGGTGCGCTAACCACCGGCGGCGCCACGTCTGGCTGCGCGCAGCCCGCCAACCCCACCCAAACGATCGGCAGAATCAATTTCAGGCTCTTAATGCTTGGCATAAATCTTCGTTAATCCATGGTACGTTTTCCCCACCGCTGCTCTCAAGCGCGTTTCTCCAAAATCCCACCCCAACTCGCCCGTGTCAGATCCTGGGTTGCTTGGACGGTTATCGGACTCGCTTCGCCTCCGCGAGAAAAATCATTTGTGTTCATTTGTGTTTTTCTGTGTTTCTTTGTGTTTATCAGTGTTGCCGGTTCCCTGGCTGCGCCGCCATACAAAAAAAGTGCCTTGTTCTGCCTTGATCTGCCCTGACCAACTCCGTATCTGCCTCCACGCCCAAGAACTCCGTTTGCTCCAGTTCCGCGGCCTGCCGCCCATCCCCGGTATGCATGTCCTCCGCCCGCTCCACTTTGGCCTCTGGCGCGCTGCACAACCCAGTTGCCTGCGCGGATACTGCCATTCTGCCTTTGCGCACCATGATTTGCACCGCAAGTGTCCAGCCCATTGCCCCCGGCCGAAGCTCATTCGTCGGAGCCCATCGGTCTTCCCGTGGCGTTCCTTGGCCATGCCACCAATATAAGCACATCCTTGGCAAAGGTGTGATGTCGCCGCGACATCTCCCGTCATTTTAGATGTCGCCGTGACATCTTAAATGAGACCGGGTCCTGAACCTCAGCGCCAACGGCGCGCTTCATAGCAATTTGGGCCAACGGCCCGGGATCATGGTCACCCTGAAGAAGACTGAAGGCCCGCCCCATATTGCCCACGAAGGTGATGAACCGGCCGTCCGGCGTCATATCGAGCGATTGCACGTTCTGGTAAAAATCGCCCGGCAAGGCCGCGTTGGTGCTCACCACCTCGTCCACCCCGCTTTGTACGTTATGCCGCACAATCATGCCCGGTTTGGAGGACGTCACCGAAATCGCCTCGAAGGCCACAAACTGGCCGTCGGCGCTGATCCGGTGGCTGTGTTGGTGACTAAACTCCTGATCTGTGGATCATCATTATCATGAGGGTATTTTTCGCCGTACCGTTTTGTTGGTGAAAGCGCGGGCTGCACGTCGGCATCTCGCAGAGCACCCGGGCTTTCTGCCAATACCGCCAAGCTTCGGTCCGCTTGATCTTCCAGCTAACGCAATTCCCACCTTGAAAATCCCACGTCTTGCCCAGCCGCTCAGGCAGTTTTAAAAAGCATTTTCGCTATTGTGGTGAAACGGCGCGCCATATTAATCTGCAAGGGAAAAAGCAAAATCATTCGATGAAATCTAATCATCCAAAAAGTGTGCCCTTTAGGCACCGGGTTGCCCTCGTGCAAGGCGAGGCCTTCCGATGCGTGGCCGTCGAATTTGAACCCGGCCTCTGGAAGACCGTACCGGATGGGAAACAAGTGCCCCCCGTGCTTGAGGTGGTGGCGGTCCTCAAACAATGCGAGGCTTCGTACAAGAATCCCAAAGGCGTTTGTCTATTGACCGGGTGTAAGTGTCTTTGCAATTGAATGCCGCGCCTTTCGGTTCTTGCCCTGCCATTGCCATCCAGCGGCCAGCCAGCGCGTTGGGTCGGCAGGCTTGACCGTCCCAGCTTGACTCAAAAATACCAGAGGACAGACGCATAAACCTGTGGCTGCATCTGATCAAAACTGCGCCATTGGGCGTGTCCGTCTTCAAACGCAATATTGCCACCGGCCGGTTTGCTTCCAGCCATATGACTGGTGCGATCGAGATTGCCCCCTTGGAGATGCAAAAAGTCTCCTTGCTGAGACCCGACGGCATCAATGACCAATTCCGTCTGCGTCGCGGACCTGGTGCTGTCGCCTAAAATATTCTTTCGCCAAAGCTCCGGTTGCACCTGTTGGCAGCCATAAAGCAGAAACACATACCCCATCACCCGGATTGAGCCAGGATGGTTTTGGTAAAAGTTCCAGTGGGCATCATCATTCATCTGCGGATTGGATGGACAATAGAAAACACCACGGGTGGCGCCCCGGCCCAGCAGATCGGTCACCAGGTTGGTGTTCAAATCCCACGGCCAGAAGGAACCATAGAATTTAGGGTTGTTCGTGGTGCAATCCGGCAAAAGGTCACGATCATCCTCCGCGTACAAATGCAGACTGGTTCCGATTTGTTTGAGGTTGTTAAGACATTGGGCGCGCCGGGCGCGTTCCTTGGCGCCCGCCAGGACCGGCAATAATAACGCCGCCAGAATGCCGATAATGGCAATGACTACCAGCAGTTCCATCAGGGTAAAAGCGGTCCTTCCGGCAGTACCAAGGATGCGAAAACTTTTGGCGCTCATCATGATCAAAAGTACCACCTCGCCGGCGGCCACGTTTGCAGCCGAAATTGCATTTGCTTGAAATTGCGCCAATCCACGTGACCATCCTCCATCAGGATGTTTCCCCCCAACGGTTTTGTGCCACGCACATGATTGCTGCGATCAACGTTGATTCCCCGGACATGAAGGAAATCACCGCCCATGCTCACCGTGGCGTCAAAGCCCAACTCGGTCTGCGCGGGGGAACGCACGCCATCACCCTTTAGATCTCGGCGCCAATAGGGGGGCGGCTCCTGGTTCATGCCGGCGAACAGCATGCCGTAAGAAATCACCTTGAGGGGATTGTGCGCAAACCGCCAGAATTCACGATGGCTAAGGTCATTCATCGCCGGGTTTGCCGGACAGTATAGACTATTGGTGGTCGCCCCGAACTGGACAATCTCATTGAAAAGATTGGTGTTCATGTCCCACGGCCAGGCACTGCCGCTGTACTGGGGATTATTGTCCGAACAGTCCGGCAATGAACCGTCGTGGGTTGTGGCGTAGGCCTGCAAGGCCGCCCCCACCTGCCGCAAATTCCCCTGGCACCGCTGACGCAGCGCCAGTTCTTTATAGGTGCGCATCCCACACCATCCCAACAACACAAGTACCACCACGGTTGCCACCACCACCACCAATTCAAGCCGCGTAAATGCCCGGTTATTGTTCACAGCCGATTTGACACCGCTGGTCGCAATTCGTTTTGCTGCAACCGGATCGTCAGACGCCGACTTTGGCGCGGAGTTGTTCCACCTGCTGCTCCAATTCGCGGAGGCGGTGGATCATGTCAGGCAGTTGCTGCACGGCAATCATCTGGCGCTTGGCCTGTTTGTCCGGTGCGGCCGGGAGACCGAGCACACGACCGCCGTCAGGAACGTCGCGCATGACGCCGGACTTGGCGCCAACCATGGCCTGGACCCCAATTTTTAGATGCCCGGCTATGCCCGCCTGCGAGGCAATGACACAATAGTCGCCCAAATGCGTGCTGCCCGCAAAACCCGCCTGGCCCATGATGAGGCAATGCCGCCCCATGACCACGTTGTGCGCCACATGCACGAGATTATCAATCTTGGTGCCCTGCCCGATGACGGTAGCCCCCAGCGCCCCGCGGTCAATGGCCGCATTGGCGCCAATCTCCACGTCATCGCCGATGATGACGTAGCCCACCTGCAGCACCTTGCGGTGTTGGCCCTCGTCAAATACATAGCCATAACCGTCCGAGCCGATGACGGTGCCGGCATGAATGCTGACGCGCTGACCGATCTGCGTGCGTGGGTAGACGACGACATTGGGGAACAGGCAGGCGTCGTCGCCAATCTGACAGTCGCGGCCGATGTGATTGCCCCCCATGAGCACGGAACGCGCGCCCAACCGCACGTGGGCGCCGATCACACAGTTGGGCCCAATATGTGCCGTTGGATCGATTTGGGCCGAAGCGTCAATCGTGGCGCTGGGATGGATCCCGGACGGTGTTTGCTCAGGTGGAAAAAAGAGCGGCAGCGCACGGGCCATGGCCACCCGGGCATCGCGCACGCGAATCAGGACCTTGGTCGAGGACGCGAAGGGCTGCGCAACGAGAATGGCGGCCGCCTGGCTTTTCTCAGCCTCGGCGAAGTGGTTTTCCTTCTCGGCAAAAGTCAGATCCCCGGCCCGGGCGCAATCGGCCGGGGCGAAACCAGTGAGGCGGACCGACCCGTCGCCGATGACTTGGCCCTTGAGGTGTTCGGCAATTTGATCAGCAGTGATGGACATAGAGATGAATATAATGGTTAACCGCCCCAGCCCAGACAGCATATCCGGCCATGCCACAGTGGCAAGCGTCAAACCAAGGCGAGCCCCAAGCCATGGGGCAATCGAAAGCGGTCTGTCCAACCGGCACCGCCGCCACACATTTCTGCCGGCTGATCCTGCCGCCTTGAAGGGGCATGAAAAATCAACCAACCTGATTTCCCCAGTCATTCGCCTCTCGTGGCATGCGCTTGCAGCCAGGCCAGATCACCATTGCCTGCCGTGGCCGGCAGCGAAACGGGGCCCTCTATTCTCATGTTAAGAACGACCGGATCCGTCCATTTTCTGATTTCCGCATGGCCGTCACAAAACGACATTCCGGAGCCGCCGTTATGGTACGTAGCGGGATAATCCACCCAATTGAGATTCGCGGCGGCGGTTGGCCCCGCCGGCGGAAACTCGGCCATCATAGCGTCATTGATGCTGTAGGGATTTTCATCCATGAGCAGCCAAATGTTCGCCGGCCCCATCAGTCCGAGGTCGCCCTCCTTGCGAAAAACGCGGCCATTCGCGCTGGTATCCCAAATCTCGATGGGATTCATCCAGCCGTTCATGGAGATGCTGCGGCAGCGGGGCAACTGGGTCCCATATACCAGCGCCGTACTGTGATCGGCGGGACAACGGTAAACCGTGACGGTTTTCACGTAGGGATAGATGCATCCCGCCTGCAAAAAGGCCGCATTGGTCGGCCAGCCGGCGGGAGCCGAAGGGTCCACCCGGCCCGGACACCACTGAAGGTCAGCGCCTTGATAAACCGGATCGTGGGGCGAGGATGATGCCTGCGTAGCTTCATTCCCGTTCGGCGCCAGTTTGCCGTTGTTATCCTGGGCATACATCTGCCAGGCGCGAACCAACTGCCGTTGGTTTTCCAGACATCGAAAGGCTTGGGAATCCGGTTTGGTGGCCGCCAAAGCGGGCAGCAGCAACGCACCCAGCATGCCGGCGGTGATCATGATTGCCAGCAGGTCGGTCTGCGTGAAGCCGTCCGCGCGGGAGTTTTGCACCGCAAGAGCATGGGTTGTTTTCATAATATCTTTCTCACAAATAAGCTCGCAAGCAGAGCGACGTTTCTTTCAAAGAACTTTTAAAACCAGGGGTTTTTCAGCAGAACCCATCATGGATGCCCCCCCGAAAGGGTCGGAGGAGAATGGCGCTTGGATAAGCGCATAAAACTCTCGCATATAACGACCTGTGAAATCGCCATGCCAGCGCCGTAGGCGCGATCTATTTGTAGAAATGAAATCAAAATGATTTCAAGCGCCGTAGGCGCGGCCTAGTGCGATTCTCAAAACATTGTAAACCAACCTTTTACACTATTTAAGCGCCATTCGGGTCCGAGGACTTTCACGGAGCCAACCGCAATCGGTAAAACATCTGGCTGTCGGTGATTGGCTTGATCACGAGGTTCTGCTCGCCAATGACAACCGGAACCACGGAATCGGTGGCCCAATTTGCCGATGAACCAAGGCTCGTTTTGAATTGCAAATTGAAAACGAAGGCATTGGTCGGCCACGTTAACAAAACCAAGGGTCCAAAAGGAACGATCGTCAATTGTGGTTCTGGTACCATGGTCAGCTTGAAAACAGTACCCCAGCCATTCGTGCCGCCCTGGGAAGTCGTGCCGTAAAAACAGCCATCGCTGCCTTGCACCAACCCCGCACAGGGACACGCTCCATTGGTGCCATTGTTAGTGTCGAACGAGTACAGACTTCTGAACACCCCATCGGGGCTGATTTTGAATACATTTCCGTTGTTGCTGTGATCAAGGGGGGACACCGGCCCACCCCAAACATACCATCCGTCAAGTTCTGAAGTGCCATAGAAATTGCCGTCGCTCCCTTGCAGCAGCCCATTGGGGCTGGCGCCATCATTGTTGCCCGTGAAGGAATACAGAGTGGTCAACTCCCCGTTGGTACTCATTTTAAACACCGTGCCTGCAACGACATCGCCGAGGCCCGAAGTCGTGCCATAGAAATTGCCGTCGCTCCCCACTACGAGCGCGGCCTGCGGAGCCGCGCCATCTAGTGAAACGCCGTTGACATCCTGAATCGTGCCGAAGGAATATAAAGTGCTCAGCACCCCATTGGTGCTAATTTTGAACACGGTGCCCAGATTGTTCGTGCGACCACCACCTGAAGTCGTGCCATAGAAATAGCCGTCGCGCCCCTGCACCAGAGCGGCGCGGGGACTGGCGCCATCATTGGTGCCAGTGAAGGAATACAAAGTGGTCAGCACCCCGTTGGCACTGATTCTGAACACCGTGCCATAACCGCAACCGGGGGCATTTATGCTTCCCAGAGAATTCGTCCCAACTCCACCTAAATAAGTCGTCCCATATAGGTAACCGTCTTGACCCTGAACCAGAGCTGCACCAGGCCTGCCGCCATCATTGGTGCCAGTGAAAGAATATAAACAGGTGAACTCCCCATTTGTGCTGATTTTAAACACGGTGCCAAAACCATGGTTTCCGCCGGACCAAGTTGTGCCGTAGAAACTACCATCGTTTTCGTTTCCCGGCACCAAACTTGAGACAGGAATGGCGCCATCCGTGACGTCGCTGAATGACCATAAACTGGTCATCGCTCCCTGGGTGCTGATTTTGAACACGGTTCCCACCCCGTTGGTGCCCCCGCTACCAGTCGTACCATAAAAACAGCCATCCCCGCCTAGCGCCAGGGCGGCTTGGGGATTGGCGCCATCCAGTAAATTTCCATTCGTATCGTGAACCGCCCCAAACGAATACAGGCTGGTGATAACCACTCCCGCCCGTGCACCAAAACCCGCCAATCCCAGCATGGCCGCGCAGAGAATTCGCCTCACCGCTGAAAAAAAACGTGACCCCCTGGCGGCTTTGGCACGCCGAACCTCGCTGGCGGACAGCCCGCCCAAACTCCCTGCTGATTCGAGACGGCATTGAAAATCGCTCCTAACAATTTCCATGATCAATTCAATTTGTCGGCCCGACCTTCCAATTGTCAAGGGGGAGTTCAGTAAGTATAATAAGGTGTACTATGCATCATTAGCAAGAGAGTGCTGGCAAAAATCCGCCACCACTTGCGCCTCCGCCCGCAGCCAGTGGTCCAAGCGATGGCAGGGATTGTGGTTGTCGGCGAGCCAGATTTCATAGGCCCGATTTTCAATGGCCTTTTGGACCCATAAATGATCCGCCGCGGTGAAGGTTACCGCCATTTCACTTTATTAACTCTGTTTTCATGCGATCTTCATCTGTTGGGTGTCTATTACTATTAGAGGGCAAGGCGGAGAGATGCGAAGGCCAATGCGACCAAGCCCTGCTCTCGATTGGGAAACTTGTTATGAAAATGCGTTTTTTACATACGGCAATGGCCGCCGTCGGGTTGCTGTGGTTGGGATCGAGCAATGCCGCCGGCGAGTCAGCTAACTACAATCCAAATCTTCCTACCACTCCCGGCGTCGCGGCCGCCACGGCCACTGTCTCTGTGCCTGCGGCCACCCCGACGTGGCCCGTGGTGTTCAGCAGCGGGGAGGCCACGTACACTGTGTATGAGCCGCAATGCGATTCGTGGGATGGCCACAATCTCGCGGCCCGGAGCGCGGTCAGCGTGCAGTCGGCAACTCAATTGCAGCCGGACTATGGCGTGGTGCGCTTCAACGCCCTCACGCTGGTGGATAAGACGACGCGCACGGCCAACCTGGTGAACGTGCAAATTGCGAGCGCGGATTTTCCATCCGCGCGCAACCAGTTGCCGACTTATGAGGCCTGGTTGCGACAGGAATTGCCCAAACGCGCGGCCGCGCTGTCGCTGGACCGTCTGGAAACCAGCTTGAACCTGGCGGCCACGTTGACCAGGCCCGAGCGGGTCGATAATACGCCGCCGAAGATCGTCGTGGCCACCCGTCCGGCGGTGCTCGTGTATCTCGACGGTCCGCCCGCCTGGCGGCCCGTGGCCGGGACATCGCTGGATCGCGCCCTCAACACCCGCATGCTCTTGCTGAAGGACCCCTCGGGCCGGCATTTTTTGCATCTCTTTGACGGTTATGTGCAGGCGGATTCGCTGAAAGGTCCGTGGACCGTGGCCAGCCAACCACCCGCCGGCGCCGAGCTGGCGGAGCAGTCGGTCACGGAGGGTGGCCAGGCCGATTTGATGCGCGGCCAGCCGGATCCAGCCACGCAAAAAATGCCTTCCCTGAGCGCGTCACCACTCCCGGATGTGTATGTGGCCACGCAGCCCACGGAGTTGATCACTTTTAACGGCCAGCCTGATTACGCCTCGATCCCCGGCACCGAACTCCTATACGCGAAAAACACCTCGGGCAACGTGTTCAAGTGCCTCAGCGATCAGCAGGATTACCTGTTGATTGCGGGCAGGTGGTATCGGGCAGCGTCCTTGCAGGGGCCGTGGCAGTTTGTGCCGGGCAACGAATTGCCGGGGGATTTCGCGAATATCCCAGACGGCAGCCTCAAGGAAAATGTGAAGGCGAGCGTGCCGGGGACGGCCCAGGCGGAAGAGGCGCTGATTGCCAACAGCATTCCGCAGAGTACCGCCATACCACGCACCGTGCAAATGGCCAACCCGCAAGTGGACGGCACACCGCAACTGGCCGCCATCGACGGCACGCCGCTGCATTACGTGCTGAATAGCGCCACACCCATCATCGAGGTGGGACCGCAGGACTGGTACGCCTGCCAGGATGGGGTGTGGTATGTCTCGCTGTCCGCCAGCGGGCCCTGGAACGTGGCCACGCAAGTGCCTCAAGTGATTTATGCCATCCCCACCACCTCGCCGCTGCATTATCTGACCTACGTGCAAGTTTATGGCTCCACGCCCAGCCAGGTCTATGAAGGGTACACCCCCGGATACTACGGAACGGAAGTGGCGGACGATGGTTGTGTGATTTACGGCACGGGTTATGAGTACACGCCTTGGGTGGGCACGGTATGGTACGGGCCGCCCCTCACTTGGGGTTGCGGGTTTGCACCATGCTGGACGCCTTGGTACGGCTGGGGCTTTGACTGCGGCTTTGGCTGGGAATGCGGTTGGGGCGTCTGGGGCTGGGGCTGTTGCTTTGCTCCCCCGTTTCCGTGGTGGGGCGGTTTTTGCGGGGGATTCGGCCCCTGGCATCACCGGTTTGAGCATGGGTTCGACCACGGCTTCGGGCACGGAGAATTCGACCATCGCGGTGGCTTCGGGCGCGGTGATTTTGGCCGCGGAGGTTTCGCCAGCACAGGTGAGAATCGTTACCACCGCGGCGAACTGGGCGGAGCAAACCCGCGCGGGTCGTTTGCTGGCAACGCAATCAATGCCGCGGGCCGCCAGGGATTCGGCGGCGAATTTGGCCGGGCTTATAATTCGCGAACGGGCCAGCTTGCAGGCGGTCAGCGCGGCCAGGCGCAGAGTGTCAACGGCAGTGCGTGGCATCCGTCGGCCAGCGCCGGCCTGGCGGCGAACAACCATTCGGCCGGCTCTGTTGTAGGCAATAGCCTGGCGGGTCGGGGGAACGCCAGGATTTCGAGCCCAATCGGTGCGGTGCGCCCCTGGTCGGCGCCCAGCCGCGGCGGCCACATCTTCAATGGCAACGTGCCGCGCGTGCAAAGCTTTGGCGGCAATAATTACGGGGCACTGAACCGCGGATTCCAGGGCCAGTTTGGTGGTTATTCACGCAGCTACGGGGGTGGGGCCCACTCCCATGGTTATTCCGGAGCGTTCGGCGGCGGCAATATTTACCGCTCTTCGGGAGGCGGTTTTGGCGGCGCCCGCGGCGGCAACTTGGGAACCTCCGGTGGCGGTTTTCGGGGCGGGAACTTGGGCGGCGGTGGGGCCTTTCACGGCGGCAGCGGCGGTGGCGGTGGCGGCTTCCATGGCGGCGGTGGCGGGCGCCGATGAAAAACTGCAACCTCTAGTCCCACCGCCGGCAACGAGATGGACTTTGG
>CAYTJG010000091.1:0-20042 GCA_964437865.1 uncultured Bifidobacteriaceae bacterium
GTGTTGCCGCCGCCGTTGGTGCCGAGCATCTTGATGGCCACCTGCGAAGCCATTGGCCCCTGGGAAATCACCTGCTCATCCACGGTCTGACTGACCATCACCGGTACATTCGTAACCACCGATTTGCCTTCCACCATCATCGTCAGGTTCGTGGTGACCGGCTGGCCTTTGGCGTCGGTCGCCTGCACTTGGATGGTATAGGGCTCCACCAATTTTGCATGTGTGTAGCCGGCAAAGTTCTGCACCATGCCTTGCGAGACCAGTACCACCGCAAAGACCAGGCAAATGGGGAGCAGCAGATAAAAGGTCACGCGCACCAGATCCACCCAGAAATTGCCGAGCAGCCGGGTGGAATGGCGCGCCAAGCCACGCACGAGCGCCGCCGCAATGGCGATACCCGTGGCCGCCGAGGTGAAGTTGTGGATCACCAGTGCCACCATCTGCGAGAAATAGGACATCGTGGACTCACCGGAATAACTCTGCCAGTTGGTGTTGGTGGTGAAACTGATGGCCGTATTGAAAGCCAGGTCCGGACTCAGCGCGCCGAAACCCTGCGGATTGAGCGGCAGGAAATTTTGCAGCCGCAAAATGGCATAAGTAAACAGGCAGCCCACCAGGCTGAACAAGAGCATGGACCGGGTGTATTGGATCCAATTCTGTTCGGCCTCCCGGCGCACGCCCATCACCCAGTACGTCAGCCGTTCCACGGGCCGGACCACGGGGTCCAGCCAGGTTTTCCCACCCGCATCGAGCACTTGCACAAGATAAAGCCCGAGCGGCTTGGTGATGAGCGCCAGCAGGCCTACGTAAAGCGCGAGTTGGATCCAACCGGAAGCGTTCATAGAGGTTAAAATTTTTCAGGATGCACCATCGCCACAAACAGGTAGGCGAAGAGCGCGAGCGCGATAATACCGACGACAATATTTTCCATGGTTAAATCAGAGTTTGCCACACCAGCGGGCATACCATTGCGTGGCCAGGAAGGCCACCACCATCACGACCACAAAAATCAGATCATTCATCGCATCCACGGGTTGATTGGCGGCGGGGCAGACCTGTGTCCGTCCCGGCCTGGGGTGTACCGGCCGTTTGTTTCATCGCCGCGAAGATGCCATGGGCGAGTGACCCAGGGTAGTTAAGAGCCTGGGCCCGGGCGTTAAGAAAGTATAAAGATCGGATCCTGAATGGATCCCGGCGCGCGGTCATCCTCGGCCGCTGAAATGTGATTTTGAATCGAGCCTCACCCAACAGAAACGCTTCGCAACGAAAAGCCGCGCCTACCGCGCGCCCCTTGATGCACCAGTGGCCGCAACGCTGGTACACCTCAGCGCCCGGGACGGGCGCGGACCGGGCCGGCCGCAATTTCAGACTTTTCTGCGGATTTCCTGGCCGGCTCGGTGTATGGTCTGGCGGGCGGAACGTTACGCCGCCGGTCCGCTCGCATGAATCTGAGAATCTGGATCCGACTAACAATCTATTTTGCAACGATCCTGCTGTTGGTGGCGCTGATCGGCTGGACGGCGCACACCTCCTGGCAGCGTAGCGGCGATCTCGAAACCGAGCTTTCCGCGAAGCAATGGCAGAGCTTTGATATCAACGATCGGCTGCAACAGGGCATGCTGGACCTGAACAACCTCGTGCTCAGTTACGCGGCCAGCCGCGACCCCGTCGATTGGACCAATTTCCTGGCCGAGGGCCGTGAGCTGGGCGACTGGCTGGAAACCCAAAAACCCATCATGCTCTCCGCCACCGAACGCCCTTTCCTCGATCGCATCCGCTCCGCCTTCAACCTGTACCTGACCTCGGCCGGCGAGATCCACAAGAAACTCTACGGCTCCCGCCAGTCCATCGCCCGGGTGACCGAGATCGCCACCCTCGAAAAGCAATCGCTCCTCATCCTGCACCTGGGCCTGGAACTGTCCAAGGCCCACCAATCGTCCATCGAATTCAGGCAGGGACAGAATCAGCACCTGCTAAACCGGCTGCGCTACGAATTGCTCGCGGCTTTGTCGGCGCTGCTGATCGCCGTGTTCTGGCTGGCGGCGAGCGTGTATCGCGACATGATCGCCCCGCTGCAGGTGCAACTGGTGGAAAGCCGGCAGTTGGTGGAGCGCCAGGAAAAGCTCGCCTCACTGGGCATGCTCGCCGCGGGTGTGGCGCACGAAATCCGCAATCCCCTCACCGCCATCAAGGCCTGGCTCTATCTCCAGCAAAAGCATCTCGCCGCCGGTTCGCCCGAATTCGCCGATGCCGAATTGATCGGCCGCGAAATCAACCGCCTCGAGCGCATCGTGAGGGATTTTCTCCAATTCGCCCGCCCCTCCGAACCACAGTTCACGGTGATTGACGCCGGGCAGCCGTTGCGCGAAGTTCAGACACTGCTGCAACCCGGATTGGAAAAAGCCGCCATCAAACTCGTCGTCGGCGAGGTGGTGGCCGCGCAGATTCGTGTGGACCCGCAACAGCTCAAACAAGTGCTCATCAACCTCGTCCAAAACGGAGCCGATAGCATCGGCCACGACGGCACCGTCACGCTCCGGGCCCGCCGCGGGGAAAAACGGCTCAACCAAAATCCGGTGGACGCCGTGATTTTGGAAGTGAGCGACACCGGCCCCGGCGTTCCGCCCGGGGCGGAGAAGCGGCTGTTCGATCCCTTTTTTACCACCAAGGAATCCGGCACCGGCCTGGGACTGCCCATCGCCGCCCGCATCGTGGAGAAGAACCACGGCGCGTTGCAATACCAGGCCCAAAGCGCCCCCGGCGCCACCTTCGGTATCATTCTCCCCCTGCATCGACCATGATGAATCCCCCTGCCAGAATACTATTAATCGAAGATGACCAAGCCATCGCCACCACCCTGCGCCGCGTGCTCACCGGCGAAGACTATGCGGTGGTCACCGAAACCAACGCCGAGGCCGGCTTGGTCGCCGCCCGCACCAGCCCGTTTGACGCCGTGGTGACCGACCTGAAACTGCCCGGCCTGAGCGGACTGGAATTGGTCCGCCAACTGCATCCGACCCATCCCCGGCTGCCCATCTTGATGATGACCGCGCACGGCACCACGGAATCGGCCATTGAGGCCATCCAATCCGGCGCCTTCGAGTACATCGTCAAACCCTTCGAGATCTCCGAGCTCCTGCGGCTCGTGCACCAGGCGGTGACGGCCAGCCGGCTGATGTCTGAGCCGGTCCAGATCGGCGAAGCGCGGGCGGCGGGCGATGCCATCGTGGGTTCGAGCCGGGCGATGCAGGCCATTTACAAGGAAATCGGCCGCGTGGCGGCCAAGCCCGTCAGCGTGTTGATCCGCGGCGAAACCGGCACCGGCAAGGAACTCATCGCCCGGGCGGTGTACCAATACAGCGACCGGGCCAATGCGCCGTTCGTGGCCATCAACTGCGCCGCCATCCCGGAGACGTTGCTGGAGAGCGAATTGTTCGGCCACGAGCGCGGCGCCTTCACCGGCGCGGATGCGCGCCGCATCGGCCGCTTCGAGCAGGCCGACCACGGCACCCTGTTCCTGGACGAGATTGGCGATCTCTCGCCCGGCACACAGGTGAAGTTGCTGCGCGTCCTTCAGGAAAAAACGCTGCAGCGGCTGGGCGGCAAGGAGCCCGTCCCCGTGGACGTGCGGGTGATCGCCGCCACGCACCGGGATTTGGAAGACGCCATCAAGCATCACCAATTCCGGGAGGACTTGTTTTATCGCATCAGCGTGATGGTGCTCACCTTGCCGCCCCTGCGGGAACGCCCGGAGGACATCCCGGATCTGGCGCGCTTTTTCATCAAGAAATACGCGGCTGAATTCAATACGCCCCCGCCCGCCATTCACGCCGATGCCCTGGGTTTGCTGCAAGCCCAGCCTTGGCCCGGCAACGTGCGCGAACTGCAAAATGCCATCCGCAAGGTGCTCTTGCTGGCCAACGGCTACACCATCTGTGCCGACCACGTCCGAACCGCCCTGACCCGCAACAGCCCGGTGCCGGTGGCGGCGGAAAGAACACTGCACTCCTATGCCGATGAATTGTTGGCGGCCGCCCAGCGCGGCGAAATCTCGGATGCCTACGCCCAATTGCACGAGACCACCGAACGCATCCTGCTCGGCCGCGCCATCGAGCGCGCACAAGGCAATCAGGCGCAGGCCGCCCGCTGGCTGGGCATCTCCCGGCTCACCCTGCGCGAAAAACTGATTCACTTCGGCCTCCACCCGGCCAAGGAAACGTAAGCCCGGACTACGCTTTGGGGTCACATCTCCCGACATTTCGCACCATCCGCTGGCTTCAATTCCCTCGCTGGTCCAGCGATGATGCCGCTACCGCGATGACCGCCCCCAATCCTTTTCGCATCAGACGATAAGGTGACCCAGGCCGATCGGAGCCCGTCAGGTGGGCACGCTCTCAAATGACGCGTCCAGCTTGTTCAGCACCTCCCCATCCACTGCGGGGTCGAATTTTCGCGCGAACAGGCAATCACTCTGCTGCAGTTTGGGGAGGTCCTGCATCTTCAAGATCCCTGGCCATGGCGGTCGCCAATCCATGTACGTGAGTGTTCGCTGCTCAAACGACTTCGCCAGTGGCGAATTCATCAACAGAATGTGAAAGAAACATTCATCCGGAATGAGCACCCCGCGAAAAAAACGGACAAAGTCCGGATGCTCGTCCACATAATTCTGGATGTATTCCACGCAGTCCCGGTGCAGATACCAGTAGCCGGAACCGAAATAAGGATGCAACCCGCCGGGTACTTTCCGCCGCATGGGAATGGTGAGGTGCTGCCAACCCGGCTGCCAACCCAGCGACCGTGCCCAGCGCGGCATGCCAAAATGCAGATGATAATTCTGGATGCGCCGGATGCCGTGCCCATTTTCCCATTGGGGAACCGGCCAAGCCGACGCCTGCATGAACGAGCGCCCCGCCGCTGCCTGCAACTGCCGGCTGATCAGCGCGTTTGATTTGATCGGATAATCCTGCCCGGTCAGCAGGATGGCATAATCCGGTTTGGTTTCGCCGGCCATCATCGCGCGGATTCCCTTCAACGACGCCAGCACATGGCCAAAATCGCCCCACCGGCAGCGGTGGCGCTCCAGCAACGTGACATTGCCCATTCCCCGAAACGCCTGCTGAAGCTCATTGAATTCGCCCTCGGGGCTGCGCAGGTCGTAATGGATGTAAAACCGATTTTGTGGCGAGTTCAACCGGCGCACCAACCGCACCACCATCTGCGGCTTGTGATAAGCGGAAATCACATAGCCGATGCGCAAGCCCGCCTCCGCTCCGCTGCCCAGGCTGGCGGCAGGCGCGAAATTCGCCCTCATTGCGGCACCCCCTCATTCTCATCGGCCATGTGCAAACGAACTACTGGAGACATACCGTCTGATTCAACTAGAAACCGTGCCCCATGAAAATTCATTTTTGACAATAAATTGAAATCCGCGCCCGAATTCTCAAAACAGAGGTCTGACTCGCCGGTCTGGGGTCACATCTCGACATTCGACATTTGGCACAATTTCCCGAGTTGATCTTTCTCGCTTGAACGCTGACGTGCCAAGCGCTTCTGAAAGCGCTTGATGGCCAACGCCGCCGCACTGTAATCCTCCAAACCCGCGAATTTACTTAGTTCCTTGAGCTTCAATCCACAGTAGCGCCGCCCCACATAGAGGACCAAATCCCGCCCGGTATCGCCGTACCGATCCCGAAACCGAGCCCACGGTTCACCGCGAAGTTGCTCCAGGTTCGTCACCATCTGCTCCAGCGTCGGACGAACCGACCGCAACCGTTGGACCGCACCTTGTTCCCGGTGGTCGCCCTCGATATGTTGGCGCAGCGTCACCAAAAAGCTCATTCCACCCAGCACCACCTGTTCCTGCAGGGATTCCCACGGACTCTTGGGCACCCCATCTCGCAGGCCATTTTCGACATATTCACGATAGGCTCGCCGCTGGTTCGCCGCTGCCCGGCCACCCAGCCCCAGAACCGTTTTGCACTCCAGCCAGGCTGGCCGTGAGGCCAATCCAACGTAAGCCCGGTACGAACTCCAGCGATAGCGCCGCAGCCGGGACAACCGCTCCTCAATCATCTTCGGATCTGGTACGTTGCCCGCCCCCGCCCACCGCCCCTGCCGTTCGCGTTTGCCCAATTTGAGCGACCCGACCCGCACCGGATTTAAATGCACATAACGGCTTAACTCCAATCCCCACTGCGCCGGATCCACTGTGATAGACTTGAAGCGGCCTTGGAACAAATGCCCGCTCCGTTCGTGCCGGCGATTAAACCAGACACTGTAACTGACATTCAGCCATTGCGCCGACCGGCTCAGGTTGCTCTCAGTCAATTCCAGGATCAGGTGATAATGATTTTCCATGAGCACGTAAGCGTGCAACCGCACACCGAACCGTTGAACCATTTCTTCCAGCAATTCGCAGAAGTGCAACCGGTCATGGTCATCACGATAAATAGCACGCCGCTCGTTGCCACGAGCAGTCACGTGATACCAGCCGCCCGCCCGCTCGATCCGCAATGGTCTAGCCATGCACTTTCTCTATCCAAACTTATTGCCGCTGTCAATTGTCGAATGTCGAGATGTGACCCCAATCCCTTTTTCCGGACACTTTTTCAGGTTGCTCTAATTCCCGGCGAGTTGTTGTCCGCCCATCGTGGTCAGGCGCCAGCCGGCGGGGCTGGTGACGATTTTCACGGCGCCGGTGGTGCGCGTGTACAACACGGGAATCTGCGCCCGGCCCAGACGCTCTTTCAGCGCGCGGCCGGCCCGGCGCGTGGCCGGGTAATCCGTATCCGCAATCACCAGCACTTGAGGGTGCGTGGCCGCAATCAAGGCGTCGCACATCGGCTCCCCGTCGTCGGGCAGGCCGGCGATGACGATGTCGGCGCGCAGGTCGCCGCCCTGCGCCAGCAGCTCGCTCTGGCCGTTGCGGCTGAGATCGGACAACAACAGGATGCGCGTGCCGTGAAAATTGCCGCGCAGAACCAGCACCGCCTCGCCCGCCCGGGCCACCGCGTTGGTGGCCGACGGAAACAGGACCCGCCAGCAACCGTTGGTTTCACCCCAGTGAAAGAGGTGATGGCGCCCGGCCGGCCCGCGCACATTCGCGAGGACACTTCCGGACACATTGGTGGCGGCTTCAAACCAGGCCACAGCCGCGCGGTAGGCGGGGGAACGAAACGTCGCGGACCCCGTCCACAATTCGCCCACGTGAAAAAGTTCGTCCAATCGCGGCGCGCCGCCGCAATTGCGCGTGCTGGCATCGGACAACGCCAGCCGCGGCAACGAATTAACGCCCTGACCGTGCAGAAAATCCTTGAGTGTGAAATTCACGGCGTCCTCGCTGCCGCAATCAACGAGCCAGTCCTGGCGCCGCCCGGCGGCATCCACGTAGACCGCATGCCCGCCGGCCAGCGGCAGCACGGTGAGAACCGTTTCCGCGCGCTGCGATTGCCACTGCCAGCCATAGCCGGCAGCCAGCAGCAGGAGGAAGACGCCGCCACCAAGGCGTCGCCGGGCGTTGTGAAACCAGCCGCTGAAGGCGGTGAGGATCACAGCGTAATAAAGCACGATCGTGGCCAACGACGGCTCCGGCACATAAAAGCAGGCGCCAGGCAGGCGGGCCGCCTCCACGCTCACCCAGGTCATGGCCACCATGCAACCCCACGCGGCGTGATTGAAGAGCACCGTAAACCACGACAGCCAATGGCCGCAAAGGAGCGCGCCGAGATTGGCCATCAGCGCCAGCGTGCCCAGCGGCACGGCCAGCAGGTTGGCCGGTGTGGAAACCGGGCTGAACAGGTGGAAGAATTTCGCCGCCAGCGGCAGACAACCCAGCCAAGCGGTGAACGACAGCCCGCAGAAATGCGCGAATCGCCGCGTGCCCCTGACCAGCCGCTTCCGCCAGCCGGGCACCAAATCGTCCGGCAGCAGCGGATCGGGCTTGAGCAGACGATCGATCAGGCGGTCACACGCCGCGTTCAGCGGCGGCAGCGCCACTGCAATGACCAGCACCACGCAAAACGAAAGCAGGAAACCAGCCTCGAACATTTGGCGCGGGTCCAGTCCCAGAATGATGCCGGCGGCAGCGGCCAGCGAGTTCAGCAAATCGCCCGGCCGTTTCAGCATCCAGCCGCCCAGCACCACCGTCATCATCACGGAGGCGCGCACCGCCGAAGGCTCCCAACCAGTGGCGGCCGTGTAGAACCAGATGATCGGCACGGTCCCCAGCCCGCACCACAGGCGCGAGAGCCGCACCAATTGCAACAGCACAATGATCATGCCGGAGACTAGCGCGATGCGCAGGCCGTCAATCGCAAACATGTGTTGCGTCCCGGCCTCGATGAAGGGTTGGGCGATCTCGCCCGTGAACGTGGCGCGCCAGCCCAGGGTCATCGCCCACAGCAAACGCAGCGGCTCGTCCTCCGCCGGCAGCCCCAGCGCCAACGTCGCGCGCGACCAATTCAGAAAACGATCCGTCAACGGCGGGGTCACGCCATGCGGCTCGAGCAGCTTCCAGTCGTTGGTGGATTCGGTCCGCACCTGAAAATACATGCCGCGCGCGGCCAAATATTCCCGGTAATCGAACAGCCCTTCCGCCAGCGGCGCCGGCGGCGGAGCCACCACGCCGGCCACCTCCACCGGCTGGCCGCGAAAGAATTCAGGGTCCAGAACATCCGGCGTAGTGATCAACACCTCGCCCGTGGCCGGCTCAAAGGCGTCGCCCCGCCGCAGTTCGCTCACGTGCACGCGGGCGACGCTCCGCCACTTCTCCTGGTCGTCCCGCTGGCTGAGCTTGAGCCGCGGCGTTTCAGCCAACGTACCCCGGACCGTAACCAGGGCGGCGTCCCGCCCCAGCAACACCCGCAAGTCCTGCGGCGACCGCACCGCGGTGCGAACAGCAAAGTGGGTCCAACCCAATGAAGCCAGCAGCAGCCAGACCAGGAGTGTCCGCGACCGTGTCAACACCTTCTCCGGCTGAATGGTTCGGCGCGCGGAAATAAAAAGCACCGCGGCCAGGGCAAAGACAAGCAAGGCCACGAGGACGAATAGAACCGCCAGCGGCGGGTGCAACCAATGCGCCAGCAGCACGCCGCTGCCGTAGGCCACAACCACGGCTACCAGCGGACGTTGCATGGTCAACCGGCGCGAAAGTTTCGCGGATCACGCCGCGTCGCCGCGCGACCGCCCATCACCGACCCTTCATCCACCATCGCCAAGCGGCGGCCCCGCACGCAGCCAAACTGAACCCGGGGAGATTGCATGTGGCGACGTTGTAAAACATTCGGCCGCCAAAGTCACGTGGGAATGAAAAGGCAGAGACAAGAACAAATTCTCAAGAGCTGGGCTACGGAGGGGCGGATGACTGGCGGGCTAGTAGTGGGCTGTAGGCACACGGGCCGAGCAATGCTCGGCGCTCCGGACCGAGCCAGTTGAGCGCGGCATGCGTAACGGCCGCCGGCAATGGCTTCCACCGTCGCTTTTGCCTTGGCAGGACAAGCCGGCGTCGCAGAGACGCGCCGCTTTTCGCTCGTCCCGTTTCGGCCATCCTTCCATCCTCCCAATCCTGCGTCCTCTTTAGTCGCGTGGCGCTATGTTTGGGCCGCCGGGCCGGATTTTAGCGCACGCGAAAGCGGCGACCGCCAGCGCTGCGGTCAGGGCCGCCGCCAGCCAGAACAAAACCAGCGCCAGCCGCCAGTGGCCCGGGCGATAGCTAAACTCGAGGTGGTAATTCCCCGGCCGGTCCAGATACAAGCCCTTGAACGAGCGATTGACCGTGAGCACGGTTTGGGGCACCCCGTTGGCGGTGGCCACAAAATCACGGGCCTGATTTTCCGTGAGACAGACCACGCCCGCGGAGGCCGCCTGGATGTCAAACGCGGTCGAATTGACGCGCAGTTGGTAATGGGTGGCGGGTGACACGGTGACGCTGTTCGTGGTGGTCAACAACCGCAGGGCGGGTTGTCGTTCGATTTCCCCGGGGGTCAGCGCAATAAACGGCTGCTTCGCATTAGCCACCAGGTGATTGATGAAGTCCGCGTTGGAGGCAATCGAGAGCACCTGACCCGCGAAAAACGCCCGGGGCCAGACGTCCAAATTCTCCAGCACCCCGAAATCACTCCGGTCGGCTATGCGGAAATCCCCCTTGGGTGGCTCGCTCAGCTTGGGTGGCGCCAGCAGATACTTGACGTTCAACAGATTCAACAGGGGCTGCGCAGTCGCCGGATCCCCGAAGTCCAAGATCCATCCCTCGCTCAAGGTGACCCCGGGATACTGGACGACCAGATCTTCAAAGCTGCCGCTGGTCAGCGGCACGCTCGAACTGATGCCTTCCAAGCCATAAACCGCCGCGTAATCGCCCAACAGATTCCAACCCAACCCGGACACGCGAAAGGGGCCGGCCGGGTCCGCCTTGATCCGTTCGAGCGCCGGGCTCGGCGCGTTCAGGACCTCGCGCTTGCCGGGGACCATCAGCAGTTTCTGGTTGGCCGTGCTGTAAAGCCCGAAACGGAATTGGGCCGAGAACCCGAGCAGGATGATTCCCGCCCAGCCCACCGCGGAAATCCGACCGCCGCGGCTCTTCAAGAACGCGAACAGCATCGGCGCGCCGATGGCCCCTGCCCCGGCGCACGCGAAATAACTCCAGAGCATGGGCCGGTGGACGTTGGCCAGACAATACCACAGTGTCAATCCGGCAAACCCCACGACCAAGCCCAGCGCGTCAACGGCCAACCGCCGGGGATTGATCTCACTGGCCAGGGCCTTGAAGCCGTAGGCGCTCTGGATGGTGAGGTGCAGGATCAGCGGATAAGAAAAGTCCACGAAGTTATGGTTCACCCGGTTCAACATGGGGATGGCTTCCAGGATGAATGCCGGCACCCACCCGAAGACACACCCGCCCCAGACCAGGATGGCCACGTTGTTCGCGATGAAAAAAGGCGAGCCTTTCAATTGCCGCCATCGCAAAAGCGAAAGGAGGCACCCGGCCAACACCAGGAGGCTGGCCCCGGGCGCAATGGCGCCCAGGGCATCATTCGGCAGCAGGAAATAATAGAAGAGGTCGTCAAACACCCCGGCCACACATCGAACCGGAAGCTGGTACACCTTGACGGCTGCATGCGTGGAGTAGGCGCCTTGCAGCGACGTAAGAAACGACACCCAGACCGGTGCCGTCAGCCCCAGGAAGAGGACGCTGGCCACGGTCATGCGCCCCAGCACCCCCGCCAGTTCCACCAACTTGCGGCAGCCCGCGGCGGCGAAGGCCACCGCCAACAAATTCAAGCATCCGATCAGAGCCACCCCTACTTCCACATGGCCGCCGTTGAAACAGGCGACGTTGGCCACCAGCCAGACCAACCCCCAGCCGAGGTAGCGCGGGGATTGCCGGTCGAGCAGTTCCACGGCCGAGAGCAGGATCCACGGCGCGTAGGCGAAAGAGAAAAAAACCGGGTGATTGTCGATGAAGAAGAAAGCGCCGCAGTAAGCGGCGAGCGCCGCCTGGAGCAGTGCCTGCGGCTGGCTGCCCACCAGCCGGAAAATGAGCAGCCCAAAGCCGGCGCAAAAAAGGAACTTCGCCACGAGAAACTTGAGGTCCCACGCTCCGGCTGCGCCGCGCCCCAGGATAACGATCAATTGCAGCGGGTCGCCCAGCATGGTCACCGCCTGGCCGATGAACGTGCTGCCGGCGTGTCCGTAGCGGTCCCACAACGGCAGTTCTCCGTCCTGCAGCAGGCTGCGCGACTCGATGAACCCCGCGGGCACGCCCCAAATCATCATCGCCCCGGTGTCAGTGCCGTGTTGCCAGGTTGGCTGCGCCGGCGCCATGCCCGGCAGCGGCGGCCACGAGCCATACACCAACGCCTGGATGCAGGAGGGGGATACGAAACTCCGGCCGCAAAAGATGACCGGATAACAGTTGATCACAACCGCCAGCAGCGAAACGAGCAAGATGCCGCGCACCGGGTGCTGCGTCAGCCAGCCAGACATGCGTTCGGGAAATCCTGATTTGCGCCCCGGAGGCGCCAAATCCGGCGCCACCCGGGAGGGAGTTGTCAGGTTTGGGTCCATGATGCGCGAGTTCTCGAGGGCAGAGATTACGGCTCGGCCGCACCAGCGTCAAAAACATATGCGGCCACTTGCGCCCCTCTGCACCCCCCAAAACCAGCCCTGGGTTCGCGACCGCAGAGGGGCGCGAGCTAAGGCTCGAAGCTCGCCCCTCTGCTCGTTTTAACTCGCCAACGAAAACCACAAATTGTATAAACTTTTCCCAGCCGGACAATGAGTCTGAAATGACCTGCTTACTCAGACCCCTTCGGTGTCTTTTTTCAATGAGTCAACGGGCTTGAGTGCGGAATGCGGAAATGACCGGTTGGATTGAGCGCGTTGGTTGGCCGGCGCGGCGCGCTCGCAAAGACGCGCCCTATCCAGACGTTGGCGGCGGGGTTGGGGCACCAGGGACGGCGGCGGCAGGCGTGGCCTTGGCGGCCGGCTCTTCCTCCAGCAACCCGTATTGCTTAAGCTTGTATTGAAGGGCGCGACGGCTGATGCCCAACGCCTGCGCGGCGGCCACGCGATTGCGGGTGACGTGCCGTAGCGTCTGCCGGATGAGCATCTTTTCCACCTCCGCCAGCGGTGTGCCGGGACGGACGGTGAACGTGGTTTGGTTGCTGTCGAATTCCCGCAGGAAATCGGGGAGCGCTCCCACTTCCACCTCCGTGGCGCGGCTGGTGATGACCAGGCGCTCCACCGCGTTGCGCAACTGCCGGACATTGCCCGGCCAGGGATACCGCTGGCAAAGCTGCATGGCTTCCGGCGAAAGGTGTTTCCGCCCGCGCTTGTGCTTGGAGGCAAAGCTCTCCAGGAAGCTGTCGATGAGCAGCGGGATGTCGTCGGCCCGGTCGCGCAGCGGCGGCATCACAATGGGCACCACGTTGAGCCGGTAGAAAAGGTCCTCGCGAAATTTGCCATCGGCCACCGATTGGGGCAGGTTCTTGTTGGTGGCGGCAATGATGCGGACGTCGACGCGGATGAGGTCGGAGCCGCCAACCATGCGGAAGGCGCCGTCCTCGAGCACGCGCAGCATATCACCCTGGCCCTTGGCGGAGAGGTCGCCGATTTCGTCCAGGAACAGCGTGCCGCCATCGGCGAGTTGGAAGCGGCCGGGCTTCCGGGTGGTGGCGCCGGTGAAGGCGCCCTTGACGTGACCGAAAAGTTCGGCTTCGAGCAACTGTTCGGCAAAGGCGGCGCAGTTGACCGAGATGAACGACTTCTCGTGCCGTTCGCTGTGGGTGTGAATCAGCCGTGCGGCGATCTCCTTGCCGGTGCCGCTTTCGCCTTCAATGAGGACCGTGACGTCGCTTTGGGCCACCTCCCCAATGAGGCGCGTGACGGCGCGCATGCTTTCGCTCTCGCCGATGAGCGGCGTGGGGGCCAGGCGTTTTTGCAGGCGGGAACGCAACTCGTGGTTTTCCACCACCACGGCCTGGTGTTCGAGCGCCTTCTGCACCAGCACCCGGAGGCGCTTGAGGTCGATCGGCTTGGGCAGGTAATCATAAGCGCCCAACCGCATGGCGGCCACGGCGTTTTCGACCGTGCTGAAGGCGGTCATCAAAATAAACAGCGTGTCGCGGTGCCGCTCGCGGATTTGGGCCAGCAAATCCAGCCCGCTGCCGCCGGGCATTTTGACATCCGAGATGACGAGGTTGTACAGGTTTTCGCCGACCAGCTTCAGGGCGGCGCCCGTGTCGTTGGCGGCGTCCACCGTATAGCCTTCGCGGCGGAGCCCTTCCTGCAAACCGGCGCACAGGCCCGGTTCATCGTCCACCACCAAAATCCTGACCTTGGCAGTTTCCAACCTTATTCCTTTCGCTTGAGCGGGAGGGTAAGCACGAAGACCGCGCCGCCGTCGGGCGCGTTTTCCGCGTGCAAATCGCCGCCATGAGCCACCGCGATCTGCTGGGCAATCCACAAGCCCAGCCCGTTGCCCTCAGGCTTGGTCGTGAAGTACGGGTCGAAGATTTCGCCCAGTTCATTGGACGGAATTCCCGGACCGGTGTCCTGCACCCGCATCGCCAGATACTCGCCGGTCTGCGAGGCGCTCACCGTCACCCGGCCGCCGCCACTGGTGGCTTGGATGCCGTTGATGATGACATTCATCAGCACCTGAGTCAGCCGCACCGAATCGGCGGTGATGAGGGGCAAACCCGGCTCCACGGTGGCGATGATTTCGACCTGGTGACGCGAGGCCTCGGGCCGCAGGAGATCGCAGACGTTGGTGACGACGAGAGGCACATCGACCGGCTCCAATTCCAGGGTGGAGGGGCCGACGAGTTTCAGGAAGCGATCGACGACCACATCCAGCCGCTGCAACTCGCCACGGATGACGCCCAGGCGGGAGGCCAGCGGCAGGCGCATCTGCGGGGCGAGCGCGCCAAGGTCTTCCTCCAGGAGCTGGAATTGGACATCGAGCGAGCTGAGGGGATTGCGGATCTCATGGGCGAGGCGCTTGAGCAGCCGGGCCACCAAGTCACGATTCTCAGGGGCGGGCGACTGGGCAGCGTCCGTGTCCGGGGACTTGGCTGGAGGATTCCCGCTCACATGACCTAGGTGACATTGACGATGCTGGCCAGGTGCCGGGCGCCGCCGAAATTGAGTTCGGGTTGGTCGCCCTGCTTGCGCCCCATTAATTGTTCGCCCAAGGGCGACTGCGGGGTGATGACCAGGATTTCCTTCCGGTCATGGACCACCTCCGTGCCACCGGCGCGGGGGCCGATAAAGTAGAGGTCGGTCTCGCCTTGGTGGGTGAGTTCCACGAGGGCGCCCAAGCCGATGGGCTCGCCGGGCGCAAAGGGACGCGGGTCGAGCTTGGCGAACTCGGCGATGGCGGCCTCGATTTCGGCCGCCTGGCGGGACTGGCCGCGGGCCAGGTACGAGGCCTCCAGACCGCGGGTATCGTACTTATGCTCGGCTTTGTTTTGTTCGTGGGTGGCCTCGGCGCGGGCGAACTGGGCCGCGCGAAAATACACTTCCAGCTCGCCCGCCAACTTGGTGGTGATCTTCCGAATCAAACTGCGTTTGTTAACCATGGCGGACGGGCGGTTTCGTCAAAGCACCAAGCATAGCAAACCCGTCGGCGCATCGCAATTGCTGGTTGGCCGTCTGGCCGGCCATCAGTGCCGGCGGGCCGGCAAAACTCGCTTGGCAGAAGCCCGTTATTCTGTTTTATTGGCGGCGCCCGATGATAAAAATCTCCGCCACGATCTTTGCCCTGCTGGCGTGCCTGGCGGTTTTTGCGCCCGCAGCGCGCGCGCAAGAAGAGGAAAAGCCCATCGATATTGAGGACCTGCGCCTCATCCTGCCCGGGGCCGCCAAAACACAATATCAATCCGGTGGCGTCCGGTATGACGCGGCCAACCATCGCTTGATCGGCACCAACGGCATGTATATCAACTACAACCTGGGCGAGGCGGTGCTGACGGCGGACACGGTGGTGTATTCCCAGGATACCTTTGAAGCCGAGGCGGACGGGCATGTGCACATTGAGACGTCCGGCATGCTCTGGGTGGGCGACCATATCCGCTATAATTTCAAGACGCATCAGCTGAGCAGCGGCCAGTTTCGCGCCGGCAGCCCGCCGGTGTTTACGAGCGGCGAAAGCCTGGCCGGGCAGGTCAGTCGCCGGGGCGGCACGAACGAAGTGACGACCTACCACGCCTCGATGACGACCGACGACTATTCGGATCCCTCGTTTGAAATTCGCGCCAGCCGGATCCGCATCATTCCGGGCGACAAGGTGCAAATGTGGAATGCGGTGGTCTACGTGCGGGGCGTGCCGACCTTTTACTTTCCGTATTACCAACGCAACATCGGTCCGCGCGCCAATAATTTTACGACCACCCCGGGCTATCGCAGTCGGTTCGGACCCTATCTGCTGAACACCTACAACTGGTATGTGGGCGACGTGGCGGACGGCAAACTGCATGCGGATTACCGATCCAAGCGCGGGCCCGGCGTGGGCCCGGATGTGGATTTGCATCTGGGGCGCTGGGGCGACCTCGACCTCAAATATTACTTTCAGCACGACCACAAGTCCAACTACAGCACCAATGCCTTTCCGTTCTACGGAAATATCCCGGAAAACCGCCAGCGTTTCTACCTGGGCTGGCAGGCCACCCCGGCCACCAACCTGAACCTCAAGGCGCAGGTGAATTACCAGAGCGACCCGCTGTTTTTGCATGACTTCTTCACGAGCGAGTACACGGAGAACCCGCAGCCGAACACGTTCGTGGAAGCGAACAAATACTGGGACAACTGGAGTCTGGACACCCTCACCACGCCGCGGGTCAACAGCTATTTCAGCCAGGTGGAGCGGCTGCCGGATGTCCAGCTCACGGGCTTCCGCCAGCAGGTATTCGACACGCCCGTCTATTATGACAGCCAAAGTTCGGTGGGCTGGTACCGGCTCTGGGACGCCAATGCCACCAACGGCCTTTACACGGGCACCAACGGCTTTTATGCGGCCTCCGCCGCCCGGGCCGACACGTACCATCAACTGACGCTGCCCACGACGTTTTTTGACTGGCTCACCTTAACACCGCGCGTGGGCGGGCGCCTGACCTATTACAGCAGCCAGAACTTCACCAACGGCCAGCCGAACAGCGACGTTTACCGCGAGGTGTTCAACACCGGCACCGAGGTCTCGTTCAAGGCCTCCGAGTTGTGGCCGGACGCCACCAACTCGTTTTTGCAGGTGGACGGCCTGCGCCACATCATCGAACCGTCGGCCAACTATGTGTTTGTGCCGGATCCGAGCACCCCGCCCTCGCAGTTGCCGGCGATCGACAGCCAGGCCGCCTCGCTCCTGCCGCTGCCGCTGAATTTTCCGGACTACAACAGCATCGACTCGGTGGACACGATGAACACGGTGCGGTTTGGGCTGCGGAATATCCTGCAAACCAAGCGCGACGGGCAGGTCGAGGATTTGGTGAACTGGAACGTGCTGATGGACTGGCGGCTGGATCCCACCGCGAGCCAGGAGCACTTCGACGACCTGTATTCGGCACTCTCCTTCCGCCCGCGCACCTGGCTGATCGCCGAGTCGACTTTGCGCTACGATGTGGAGGGCGGCAACTTGAACATGGCGTTTCACCAGCTCACTTTTGCGCCCAGCGACCGCTGGAGCTGGGGCTTGGGCCATTGGTATCTGCGCAGCGGCTTTGTGAGTCCGGATGAAAACAATTTCATCACCAGCACCCTTTATTATCGGGTCAACGACAACTGGGGGCTGCGCGCCGCCCACGTTTTCAACGCCGATGACGGGCGCCTGCAGGAGCAGGATTACACCATCATGCGCGACCTGCGCAGTTGGACGACTTCCCTGACCTTCCGGGTGCAGAACAACGTGGGCAGTTCGGCAGATTTCACGGTGGCCGTGGCCTTCTCGCTCAAGGCCGTGCCCTCCAGCCACCTGGGTGAGGACGCCTTGACGTCGTACCATTTGGTGGGCGAATAGGCAGCACAAGGGCCGGCGCGGCCGCCGTCGGCCACGCGGCCGGTTTCACTTCACGGGCAAGCTGATGGTAAAGGTGGAACCGAGGCCAACCTCGCTGTGCACTTCAATCCGCCCGTGGTGTTCATCCACCACCCGCCGGGTGATGGCCAGGCCCAGGCCCGTACCATGTTTCTTGGTGGTAAAGAAGGTGTCAAAAATCTGTCCGAGGTTTTCGCGCGGGATGCCGGCGCCGGTGTCGCAGATGGACAGCTTGAGCCAGCCGTCCGCAGTTTCGGTGGCCAGCGTGAGTTCACCCCCCTGCCCCATGGCTTCCATGGCATTGAGCATCAGGTTCATGATCGCCTGCTGCAACTGCGAGTCATCCGCGCGCACGGTGGGCGGCTCCGCGTGGAATTCGCGGCGGACGGTGATCAGGCGGGCGCGCAATTGATGATCGACCAGGCGGAGCGTGAGATCCAGCAGTTCATGCAGGTTCACCGGGGCCAGGTTGGCCGGCCGGGGCGCCGCCAAGCGCAGCATCTGGGTCACCAGCCCGTTGATCCGATTCAACTCCCGCTGCACCAGCTCCGCCAATTCCGGGTTTTCGCCCTTTTCCTGCATGATCTGGCAAAAGGTGTTCACCGCCACCAAGCCGTTCTTGATCTCGTGTGCCAAACTGGCCGACAGCAGCCCGAGATTGGCCAGGCGGTCCAGCCGTTGGAGATTTTGCGGAACGTCGGCGCGCGTAGCAGGATAAACTCCCGCCGCGTTTTCAGAGCTTCTGTCTGGGGTACCGGACAACATTTATGCGCAGGTGACGCCCTTTCCGCTCGTCGTGATAATTACGAATAAAAACCGCGCTTTATTTTAGTCGTAAGTGGCGACACCACAAACAAAAAACACCATGGAACGCACTTTATTAATTAAATTATGTAAACCGACGCGGTGGGCGCCGCAACCGGGGGGTGACTTTGGCCGGCGGCCGGACTAGAATAAGCGGCACTGAATGAAAAACTGTTTCGACTCCATCGAATCCGTCATCGCCGATCTCGGCAAAGGCAAAATGGTGATCGTGGTGGATGATCCCGGGCGCGAAAACGAAGGCGACCTGCTGATGGCGGCGCAATTTGTGACCCCAGCCGCGATCAACTTCATGGCCCGGTACGGCCGCGGGCTGATTTGCGTGCCCACCACCAGCGAGCGCCTGCACCAATTGGGCGTCGAAGGCATGGTCAAACAGAACCGGGAAGTGTTCCGGACGGATTTTCAGGTGAGCGTGGATGCCGCCCGCGGGGTGAGCAGCGGCATCAGCGCCGCCGACCGCGCGCGGACCATTTCCGTGATGGCCTCCCCCACCGCCGTGCCGGATGATTTGGTGCAGCCGGGACACGTGTTTCCGCTGCGGGCCAAGTCGGGCGGCGTGCTCCAGCGGGCGGGCCACACGGAAGCCACCGTGGACCTGGTCACCCTGGCCGGCGCCCGGCCCATCGGCGTAATTTGCGAGATCATGAATGACGATGGCACCATGGCGCGCCTGCCAGCCCTGCGGAAATTCGCCGCCCGGCACCACTTGAAGATTTGCACCATCGCCGACCTGATTGAATTTCGCCGCACCCGCGAGAAACTCGTGGAATTGGTGGAAAAGGTGAAAATGCCCACCGACTATGGCGATTTCAACCTGCACCTGTACCGTTCCAAGGTGGACGGCCAGCATCACTTGGCGCTCGTTCGCGGCGAGGTGGCCGGCCAGCGCAACGTGCTCGTCCGCGTTCATAGCGAGTGTCTCACGGGGGATGTCTTCGGTTCACGCCGCTGCGATTGCGGCCCGCAGTTGCACCAGGCCATGCGCCAGGTGGCCGCCGCCGGCTGCGGGGTCATCCTCTACATGCGCCAGGAAGGCCGCGGCATCGGCCTGCCCGCCAAGATCAAGGCCTACAAATTGCAGGAACAGGGCCTGGACACGGTGGAGGCCAACCTGAAACTCGGCTATGGCATGGACCTGCGGGAATACGGTCTGGGCGCCCAGATCCTCGTGGACCTGGGACTCAAAACCATCCGCCTGTTGACGAATAACCCCAAGAAAGTGGTCGGTTTGAAAGGCTATGGCCTGGAAATCACCGAGCAAGTGCCGGTACGCATCAAGCCCAACCCGCATAACGAACGCTATCTGAAGACCAAGCGGGAAAAGATGGGCCACCTGCTGTAGCCCCGCCGGGATCTCACACCGCGGCGGGCGGGTTTGCGCCCGGACGCATTCCCGTGTAACCTCCGGCCATGAAATCGGCCTATGAACTTGCGATGGAGCGGTTGAACCAAACCGCGCCCACCGTGAAACTATCCAGCGCCCAGAAAAAAGAGATCGCGGAACTGGAATCGGAGTACGCGGCGAAAATCGCCGCCCGCGAGATTGCGCTCAAGGCCGAAATGGCCAAAGTGGCGGATGACCCGGAAAAAGAGGGCCCGTTGCGCGACCAACTCGCCCTCGATCGCAAGAAGCTGCAGGCGGAACTGGATGACCGGAAAGAGCGCGTGCGCCAGGGTTCCAGCCACTAACCAA
>CAYTJG010000092.1:0-20002 GCA_964437865.1 uncultured Bifidobacteriaceae bacterium
GTCGGCGGTCCTGCCTTCGCGGATTGGCAACGCTTTCACCCCCAGAGCAAAACTCGAATGGGGATCAGCGGTTGTGAGGGACCGACACCTTTTTCTAATTCAACGATGGCCAATCTCGCTAGAAAATCGCGTTCACAGCGTGAAGACGCGGATTATGATGGGCTGCCAATTATCACGAAAATTGACAAACGGCGCTGAATCGAATCTGCCAACAGGGAACAGTGGAGACATAAAGTGAAGTGTGTCGCCGTCGAGATTACTTAAACGAATTGTATGGGCAATCTGCTGACACTCCAAAGTGTGCACGGAAGGCAGTGAGCATTTCACCAGAATTGTTGAGGTGCTGCCCAATTGCATTGAGGTCACGCGAGGGAAAGTCGGCGGCACCAAGACAGTATTATCGTGCAAGAGTTATAAATCTTTCAGGGTCAATCGCCCCGAACGTGCCGTCACGTGGTATGGGGTTGGAACACAGCCATCGGTAGTGCGTTAGAATCTCGGCCTGGGTAGCGCGAACGCCAACTTGCTGTAGAAATGACTCAAGACAAGCCAGCGCACAAGTGTATGGCGTGAATTGCGAAACGATTGGAAATTGGGCAGGCATATTCGTCCCACTGTGCTCGTATTCAGCTTAAAGAGGATTTGAAAATCTCTAATGGTAACCGGCTTTCTCGCGAAACAAAGTGCAAGACATCACGTGCCAATTTCACAGTGCGGTCGCTAAATACTTGCTCAGCGCCGCCAACCGCCTTAGTATAATCCGTCAAAATTCTTTGTCTTGTCAAATGGTCCAAACACCTTATAACTTGAGATGCAGAGGTGCTCGCGTTGATAAATCTGGCAACAAGTTCACAAAGTCCCGGCAAGAATATTGGCTCAACAGACAGTCCGGAGTTCGGAACAATTTTCGCAAAAGCATCGAAGAGCGCTTCACGGTCACGCCGCTCCCGAGTCCCACCGTGAATGCGATTACGAACGCCCGTTTCGATATCAACATTGTCAAAGCGCATCACGTCAAGCGTTAGTTTAGAAATTGAAACAGCAAGGTTGGTTGCAAGCAAATGACAGAGAATAACATCACTGGGTTTGGCTGCATCTACTTTATCTGCAAGAAGCGTCGCGTGGCGAAGCAAATTGATAATATTTCGATAAGCCGGAAGAGTCCAAAAATCATAACGCAAGTACTCGTGCGCCTTTTGGTGTTCGTTTTTGAGTTGCTTTACCATTCTCTCCTTTTCCAAGTAGATGCTTCGCTCCACGGCTACATCGACTTCATCCCTGACGTCCAGTCCTTTTAGCAGCGCCATTAAGTTATTATCGTCCAAACACCAAATTCCCATGTCGCGGGCAACCTCGCGTGCATTCACGTCAATACGCTTCTGAATAAGATAAGCCTTATCGGCGCTGAAAAACTCCTTCAGGCCTTTGAGTTTAAGAAGTATCTCCATCGCCTTGTCCTCGATGGTCTTGCACTCAGCGACGGCGGTCGTCATCCCAAAGTCAAATTCAACATGTAATCCTAAAACATCAAAGTCGGACACCTGTTTGCGCTGATATTTTGGCTGATAGCTAAATGTTGACAGGTCCACTTCTTGAAAAACGGTGTAACCCATCTTCCGAAAGGCAGCTGACACCTGTAGTTTGTAGTTTATGTCTTTGTCATTAGAAGCCACTGGAGCCTCCTATGATTAAATGGTTAAGTTGACTAATACTTTGTTCGGACATATCGGTGGTCTTAATATCGCGCAATGACATTCGTGTTCGTGTCGGCGAACCATAAATTCCGGGGAGCAAGAGTTGTTTTGCTTCATCAAGTCGAGGATCAGATTTTGTTACTTCCTTCACAGTAAGGTATTGGATCGCCAAGTCTATCGCCCTCATATTCTCTTCGTTGTCAATTATATCAAAGTTGTAGCGGCTGGTATAAAAAACATCCTTCGTGATTCTGCCAAGACCAAGCTTATGAAGCACTGAATATTGCCGAAGGATTTCGGAATGAGCTCCGAGGTGCTTGTTTGTTCGTAGCTTTTCGAGAATTAACAGTGGGTACTTGATTCGTGTGACTCCTGCAAAATGTTGGCCATAACGAACACAAGCGACCAAGGCTCTTGCTTTTTCGAGCAGAGACTTTTCTAGTTTGCCAACCCCTATAACAGGAGTAAAAGCGAAATGTTTCTTACCCCCAGTGGAATCCACGGACGGAGTGGGAATGCATCCCGATTTAATTGCTTCTCGAAGAACCGGGTCAGATATCTTGTCAATTGGCATTCCTTGGTAATCTCGGATTGAACGAAGAATCTTGCTAACATCAGCATCTGGAAATTTGTCGAAGAGTCCCATTATTATTTCTGGATTCTCATCATGGTAAAGCGGCGAAAAAGCAACAGCGCTTCCATCAACTGGACTCGTGTACGTCTTATAAAACTGGCCACTCTTACCAACGTCAGTAATAATTTTAAATGCATTCCCATCAAGGTTATGCTTTTTTTGAACATCTCTTTCTCGCTGGGGAGCCATGAGAAGGTCATCGAGAACTTGTATCGCTGCGTATTCGATTTCACTTGGCTTGCTGTCCAGCCATTTTTGGCCAATGAGTTCGTATCGGTCTGAAAGGAGGGGAATGCGCTCCTCAACCTTTTTAATCTCTCCGCCTGTTTTGTGGACAGTGACGTATCCGATTTCTTCCAATTCAGAGAGGGCTCGGTCCAATGTGTCTGCCTGAATTCCCAATTCTCCCGAGGCTGCGACAAGCATTTCATAATTGTCCACCACATCTTGACCACGAAGAACATTGCACAAACGTGCGGCTGCCCCAATCCGTTTGGTCTTGCGGAAATGAGCTTCAACAAGCCCGCCTGATTGACTTACGAGGCCCTCGTTAATCTCTTGCAATCGACCGGCGATTAGTTTTTTATCCATACATCGAATCCAGATTTTAGCCGTCAGTCGCCGAAACAAGTCCGGCTTGGTCGTCACCGTCTGCCAGCGCTCGTGTTCTTTCCAAGCAAAGGCATCGGATCTTCACACCAGTCCTAATGACTTTTCGCCACAAGACTCTCGGCTCGAAAGATGGCTTCTTCCGGGTTCTTGAGAGCGGACACAACGTTTTCCGCGACTTTGTCCAAAAGCTTAACACCCCAAAATGGGTCTGTTACGTCGTAATAAATTACACGGATATGGTGAAGGTCAAATGGAACGTCCTTATCGTTGGATGAAACCAAAACAACCGGTTTGCGGAGCGCATGAGCGATGCCCAATTCGTAAAACACATTTGGATTTCGAGTTGTTAGTTCGGCGACAAGCACCTTCGCGGAATTGATACCAGACCAAACTTGGTCCATTATTTTTCCTGTACCGAAAATTTCGTTGTCAGCTCTCACAGGCTTTAAGCCGGCTTTCTCAATCGCGGGTTCGTATATCTTTTTATAGTAACCGCCGATGGGTTCGGCGAATGGCATCATTACGAAGCAAATATCGCCAGAATCAACCTTCACTTTTTGGTCGAGCTTTTTGATATTTGGGGCGGACTCACCCACAACCGACGTGTCATTTGAAACGTCTATTACTCGCTGTTTGCCATCTTCACGCTCCACGAGGAGTTCGGCCTTTCTGAGATTCTCAAAAAAGACTTCTTTGAATTCCGCAACTTTGTCTTTCGGAATGCCAAATGTATCAATGAGTGCATTTTCAAAAAATTGCGGATCGGGTAGATTCTCTCCTCGGTAGTGGCTGTAGACTTTTGAAAAGTCCTCTGGCTTCAATGCCGCTTCTCGGAGTCCTTCGATTACTTGCTCCGGCTGTTGAGGTCGGAGAATTTTTTTTGCAGTTTCCGTTAGGGCAACTTGACCTCGGTCAGGCCTTTCGAGGAGACCGTATTTTATCGCATTGCCAAGTTCGTAGGAATATGGGCCGTGGTTGTATTTAACACCGACAAAACTGGCCGACTGTTGGTCTGAACACGTCTTGCCACCATTATGTTCCAAGATGGCTCTCGGAATTCTTAAGGCTTTTTCAATTGAGTGCTTTGGAAATTTTGTGTGCTTTCCAGATTCCCGGGCTTTATCATCCGCCACATCGCTGTTATTTTTTTTTGCCATATTGTCTCAAGCAATTTTCTGGTTTCAACAATCCAATGCGTAGTGTGGAAGTGGTAAACGAATTGAACAAAAATGCAAAGTTCAAAATGCAGTCATTTTTTTGTTGGTAATTCATGAATCGCCATTGTGTTTTGGCAAGTTACCAGTGAACCCTAACCCAATACGCCAGCCGGTTCGGTCAAAAGCGTATGACCCGAACCGTCAATTTTGAACTGTCTTGGCCTCTATCACTTGAGGTGAAATTGTGATTTGCCGGACGAAAGCGATATTTTGATTCAAGTTCATGGCCCAGTCACAAATGGTGAATTGTCATTTTCGGAGCCTAGAAAGTGGGCTCGAAAGTGGAATTTCGATGGATTTCACGTACGGCACGATAAGGGGCCAAACCGACCGCCAAGGGGTCTGGCCTTGCGTTTGGGCGGCGTTCGTAATCCGTGGAGACGTCTCTCCGTCAAGTGGCTGCTGCCTCCCAATTGCAGGCTTGCGCCGGCACCGGCGAATCCGCAAAGCTATGCCCTCCGGGAGCAGCCCAAGCCCATGACACCGCCAACCGAACGACAAGCGCGCCTCCTCTGGTTTGCCTTGACCAGCGTGGCGCTGGCCACCGTGGTGGCGCTCCTGGCGGCCGCCATCTGGGGCCTGGGCAAAATCCTGGATCTGCTGAGTCCCGTCCTCTGGCCCCTGGCCATCGCGGCGGTCATCGCCTGTCTCCTCTCGCCCGTGGTGGATTTGCTGGAAGCGCGCCGCCTGCGCCGTTCCCACGCCATCTTGCTGGTCTTCGTGTTCGTCTTCGGCATGGTGGGGGCCATCATCGCCGATCTCATTCCGCAGGTCGTGGAAGAGACGGATCAATTGGTGGAGAAAGTGCCGGAATACACGCAACACCTGCAGGAGAAGGTCACGCAGTTTTTGGCGTCGCCGCCGGCGTTTCTGCGGCACTTTCAAACCCCACCGGCGGTGAACCCCACCGGCGGCGCCAACCCGCCCAACGCCCTGCTGGCCTCCGCCACGGACTGGCTCAAGGTGCGGCTGCCAGGTGTGGGTTCGTGGATCCTGGAGCGCCTGGCCAAGCTGGCTTCGGGCTTCGGTTTGCTGGCCGGCCTCGTGCTGATTCCCGTGTATGCCTTTTATTTTCTCCTCGAAAAACGCCCCATCCAACAGCACTGGCGCGATTACATTCCGGCGCAAAATCCCGCGGCCCGGGCCGAGGTGGTGTTTCTCTGTGAATCCATCAGCCAGTACCTCGTGGCCTTCTTCCGCGGCCAATTGCTCGTGGCCATCTGCGATGCCGTGCTGTACACCATCGGTTTCCTCATGGCGGGCTTGAATTATGCGTTTCTGCTGGGCCTGGCGGCGGTGCTGCTGCTCATGATCCCGTTCATCGGCGCCATGGTCGTTTGCCTCAGCGCCATGCTGCTGGCCTTTGTGCAATTCGGCGACTGGCGCCATCCCCTCATGATTTTGGGCGTGGTGGCGTTTGTCCAGGCGCTCGAGAGCACGTTCATCTCGCCCAAAATCATGGGCGACCGCGTGGGCCTGCACCCGCTGATCATCATCATCGCAGTGATGACCGGTACCACCCTGTTCGGCAGCGTGCTGGGCGGCATCCTGGCCATTCCGCTGGCGGCGGCCTTGCGGGTGATCCTGGCGCGTTACCTCTGGCAGCGGCCTTGAGACCCCGCCCGCCGCCTGGTAAAAACCCACATTTGGAATTTCACCCGGCCTTTGCTAGAGTATCGTTGTGAGTTTTGTTGCTGAATTCAATTCGTTGCCGCTGGCGGCGCTGGTGAAAAAATCGCTGGACACCAGCCTGGCGGCCGCCCGCGCGGCCGCGGCGAAAAGCGCCGTCTCCCTGGCGGATTTTCCCGCGCTCATTTCGCCCGCCGCGGCGGAAAACCTGGAAACCATGGGCCAGCGTGCCCACGCCATGACCGTGCAGCGGTTCGGCCGGGTCATCCGCCTGTTTGCCCCGCTTTACCTCTCCAACGAATGTGTCAACAACTGCACCTATTGCGGTTTCTCGCGCGATAATGCCATTCTGCGCGTCACGCTCTCGCTCGAGGAAGTGCAGCGGGAAGCCGCGGCCCTGTACGCGCAGGGCTTCCGCAATCTGCTGCTGGTCGCCGGGGAGCATCCAAAATTTGTCTCCAACCATTACCTCCATGATTGCCTCGCCATGCTGCATGCCGAATGGCCCAGCCTCTCGCTGGAAGTGGGCCCCATGGAAACGGAGGAATACCGCCCGCTCGTGGCCGCGGGCGCGGACGGGTTGACGGTTTATCAGGAAACCTACGATCGCCAGGTCTATGCGGCCATGCACACCGCCGGCCCCAAACGCAATTTCGACTGGCGCCTGGAAACGCCCGAGCGCGCCTATGCCGCCGGCATCCGCCGCCTGGGCATCAGCCCTTTGTATGGCCTGGCCGACTGGCGGTTCGAGGCCATCAGCGCCGCGGCGCATGCGGATTATTTGCTGCGCCATTGCTGGAAGGCCGGCCTCACCATTTCCACCGTGCGCATCCGTCCCTGCGCGGGCGAATTCAAGCCGCTCACGCACATCTCCGACCGCGAACTGGCCCAGCTCGTCTGCGCCCTGCGCCTGACGTTCCCCGACGTGGGCATTGTGCTTTCCACGCGGGAGGTGCCGAAGGTGCGCGATGGCTTGATCAAACTGGGCGTCACGCTGATGAGCGCCGGGGCGCGGACCGAGCCCGGCGGCTACACCGGCGCCGGCCGGGAAAAGATCCATCACACCGAGCGCGGCCTGGTCAAGCAACTGGCTTCCGGCGCCAGTGAATGGGCGCCGTTGGAGGGCCATCCCACCAACGCCACCGGCCAGTTCAATGTGGCGGACGAGCGTTCCCCCGTCGAAGTGGCCGAGCGCATCCGCAAACTCGGCTACGAGCCCGTGTGGAAGGATTGGGACGCGGTGCTCACCGCCTGAGGGACGACCACGGACCAGGGGCGGCCGAATTCTAATTTCGGGCGCGGAAAAGGTCGGGCGCCAGGAATTGGGCATAGACAATCGGTTCCCAGGTCATGAGGTCGGTGGTGCCCGGGCTGTCTGCGAGGCGGATCTTCCAACTGGCCAGGGTGAGCACGACGTGCCGCAGTAAGGTCATCAAGTTGTCCAATTGCGCCAGGATCTGCTGGCGGGACTCTTCCGGCACGTCCACGGCATTCAGGTCCACCGGGGTTCGGGAGGCCAGTTGGGTGGTGATCCGCACCACGCGCAAGACAATTGATTCCAAGTCCTCCAGCTCGGTCCGTCGGGTCGTGGCGTCCAAATGGTCGTTTTGTTTGGATTGCAAGTGCCCGAGCCGATCGATCAGTTCATCCACCGCATAGCCCAGCAGGCGGCATTCCTCCTTGTACCGTTGCAAGACCAATTCGGTTTTCTTGCTCTGGGTGGAGCCATCAGCATCATCGGCATTGTGGTTCATGTTGTCGTTGCCACGCCCTTTCCATTTGATCCACTGGTTCTGTATCTCTCCCATCCGAACAGCAGCGGGCGCCACCGGCGGCGTGCCGCTTCGGGGGGAAGTTCGCCAAAAGCATTCGCGCTCTCCCGCGCCCGGCTGGTTTCGGCCCTGATCAGCCTTTATTGCGCGTCAAGAGATTGCGGCCCGACCATCCACATTTTTCGGTGCCGAAGGTCGAACCAGCCCGCCCTTCCCTGCCATGGCGCCCGGTTTGCGCGGTTTCAGGGAATTGCCCCCGCGCCTCAAAGATCCACCAACCCTTCGCGGATGGCGTAATGCGTCAACCCCGCCGCGCTGGTAATCCGCAGTTTTTGCATCAACCGCCGGCGGTACGTTTCCACGGATTTGACGCTGATGTCCAAGCGCGCGGCCATCTCCTTGTTCCGGAGTCCTTCGGCGATCATGCGCAGGACTTCACGCTCGCGTTCGGATAGCTCGATGGTCGGGGCGGCGGCTTCGCGGTTGAGCGCTTGTTTATAATCCTCCACCACAGCCGAGTTCAATTGCGGGCAGAGATAGGTTTTGCCGGCCGACACATCGTGGATGGCGGCGAGCAGCTCCTGGTCGGTGTTTTCCTTGAGGACATAGCCGACGGCGCCGGCCAGCAGCGCCTCGCGGACGGATGACATGCCGGAATCGGAGCTCAGAATGACCACCTTGATTTCCGGATTTATTTGCAACAGCGACCGGACCAACTGTATGCCGCCCATGTCGGGCAAATGTAAATCGACCACCGCCACATCGATGCGGGTACCGGCCGCAAATTCCAACGCTTGCGAGCCACTGGAGGCCGAGCCCAGCACCGCCAGGCTGGGATCCTGCTCCAATTGCAAGCGTAAGCCTTTCAACATCAACAGGTGGTCATCCACCAGCAGGATCTTGGTTGGATTTGGCTTCATTGGTTACGCAGTCCGGTAAAAGCAACCACTTTAGCGTGCTAGATGTCAGCACGGCAACTACTTAAATAGTGACGTGTTTTGTAAGGTAAACCCTGACACGCCGGGTTAGTAGTCCATTGCAAGTAAACAACAGAATATCTACTTGACTAATAGGGGCTAAAGAAGTGTAATTGCTCAGCGTCGCATAGGACGTCTCATTAAGAACCACTTTTTTTCTTGGGGCTATCTCCCGTTTTCGAGAGATAACCTTTATGAACCTCGATTTTGCGTATGCGGTTGAACAACAACCGGTATGTATCCAAATGGTGGCGGCAGACGGCAACCTGCTGCAGTTGAACGAGGCCGGTCGGCGACTCCTAGGGTTGGAGCGGGTCGATCAGGTCCCCGGGCGTTCCTTCCTTGATTTCGTCGCGGACGAGCATCGGGCGCCTTACCGAGTCCTGGTCGACCGGGTATTCGGGGGCCAACCGGGCTCGCTGTTGTTTATGCTGGCGGGCGTGGCGGGGGCCGGCACCCGGCGCTGGATGGCGGTGTACGGCAGCCCGGTGCGGGATGCGGGCGGCCGGGTTCAGGCGCTGCTCGGTATTCTCCACGAAGCGACCCCTCCCGAAATAATGGAGGCGGACCAAAAACAGCTGGCACGGCTGGAGCCGATTTTGCGCGCCCGGGAAGCCGCCTTGGCGACGCTGATGGAGGGGCTGCCCGATTTGATAGTGCGGTACGATCTGAAGTGTCGGCGCGTGGGCGTAAACTCGGCCATGCGGGTGCATATTGGCTTGCCGCTGGAACAAATTCTGGGGCGCACCCCGGAGGAACTGCCGCTGCACAATACGCAGTGGTTCATGCGCGTGCTCCGCGGCGTCCTGGCGGACGGCCAGCCCTGGTTTGGCGAGGCGGTGTATACGGACGCGGCTGGCCGGACGCATTGGGGCGAGTTGCGCGTGGTGCCGGAGTTCGGCGCGGGCCGGGAAGTGCTCGGCGCGTTGGGTGTGTGGCGCGATATGACGGCTCTCCGGCAGCTCCAGGATCAGTTGCGCCAAGCGCAGAAGTTGGAGGCGATTGGGCAGTTGGCCAGCGGGGTGGCGCATGATTTTAACAACATGCTCGCCGCCATTCTCTTGCATGTGAGCATGCTGCGCACTGATCCGCGGTTGCCACCCGACTTGGCAGAGGTTTTCGAGGAGCTCGAAGAAGACGCGCGCCGCGCCACCAGCCTGCCGCGTCAATTGCTCATGTTCAGCCGGCAGCAGGCCATGCAGGCCCGGGCCATCCAGTTGGAATCCATTATTGAGATGACGCTCAAGATGCTGCGCCGCATCGTGGGCGAGCGGATTCAAATCAACTTCGTGCCAGCCCGGAAGCCGGCCTATATTTTTGGCGATACCGGAATGATGGAGCAAGTGGTGTTCAATCTATGCCTGAACGCGCGGGATGCCATGCCCGAGGGCGGCCGCCTCACCCTGGCCACGCGGGTGGTGGACGTGGATGAGGCCCATGTCCGCAAAGTCAAGGAAGCGCGTCCTGGCCGGTTTGTGCGCTTCACCGTGGCCGATACCGGGTGCGGCATGGAGGCGGCGGTCCTGGCCAAGATCTTTGAGCCTTTCTTCACCACGAAGGAAACGGGGCGCGGCACCGGGTTGGGGCTGATGACGGTTTTTGGCATTGTGCAACAGCATCAAGGATGGATCCAGGTGCAGAGCCTGGTGGGGCGGGGCACGAAGTTTTTCATTTTTTTTCCGCTCCATACCCAGCAAATCAAGAGCGGTTTCACCCGGAAGGAAACCGCGCCCGTTCCCCGGGGCGGCGGCGAGACCATTCTGCTGGTGGAAGATGAAGCCAGCCTGCGGCAAGTGTTGGCGGCCATGATCAGCCGCAGCGGTTATCGGGTATTGGAGGCCGGCAACGGAATCGAGGCGACCGAAATGTGGGCGCGGCACCAGGGCGGCATTGACTTGTTGTTTTCCGACATGGTGATTCCTGGCGAGTTTACCGGCATGGAACTGGCCCGGCGTTTTCGACGGGATAAACCGGGCCTGAAAGTCATTCTATCCTCCGGTTACAAATCGGGTGCGGCGCTCATGGCCGACTCCGGGCATTCGGGCATCATGTTCCTGGCCAAGCCGGTATTGTGGAACGAACTGGCCAAGGCACTGCACACTATTTTGCAAAACCACCGCCATGTCACCGTCAATCCGCCGGTCCGTCGTGGCGGCGACCCGTCGGGTCGGGATGTAAGCCAATAAAAGCCAAGCTTTTGGCAGTGGAGGGTTGGTTCGGCCTGGGGCTAAACGGGATCATGGCCCGTATCCTGAATCCCTATGAGCCAAATGACGCGCTTTGATTTGACCCAGGCGGAAATTCCCGCCGCGTGGTACAACCTGAATGCCGATTTTCCGGAGCCTTTGCCCCCGCCGCTGAATCCGGCCAACCAACAGCCGCTGCCGCCGGCGGCGCTGGAGGCGATCTTCCCCAAGAATCTGATCGAACAGGAGACCAGCACCGCGCCTTGGATCGAGATACCCGAGCCGGTGCGCGAAATTTACGCACTGTGGCGGCCCACGCCGCTGCTCCGCGCGGTGCGCCTGGAAAAGGCGCTCCAGACTCCCGCCCACATCTATTACAAATACGAAGGCGCCAGCCCCGCCGGCAGCCACAAGGTCAATACTTCCGTGGCGCAGGCGTACTTTAACAAGGAGGCCGGCACCAAGCGGCTGGCCACCGAGACCGGCGCCGGCCAATGGGGCGCCTCGCTGGCGTTTGCCTGCAGCCTCTTTCACCTGGAATGCAATATTTACATGGTCAAGGTGAGTTATGAGCAAAAGCCCTATCGCCGCATGCTCATGCACACTTGGGGCGCCACGGTGCACGCCAGCCCCAGCAACCTGACCGAGTTCGGCCGCAAGCTCCTCGCCGAGGATCCGCATTGCCCCGGCAGCCTCGGCATCGCCATCAGCGAAGCCGTCGAGGACACCGTCAAGACGCCGAATACCAAGTACTCGCTGGGCAGCGTGCTCAATCATGTCTGCCTTCATCAATCCGTCATTGGCGAGGAGGCCATCCAGCAGATGGCCAAGGCCGGCGAAGAGCCGGATGTGATTTTTGGCTGTTGCGGTGGCGGCAGCAATTTCGCGGGTCTCGCCTTCCCGTTCCTGCGCGGCAAGATCAAGGACGGCAAGAAGTATCGCGTGGTGGGTGTGGAACCGTCCGCCTGCCCCACGCTCACGCAGGGTGAATTGCGCTACGACTTTGGCGACACGGCGGAAATGACGCCGTTGCTCAAGATGTACACGCTGGGCCACAAATTCATGCCGCCCTCCATCCATGCCGGCGGCCTGCGCTACCACGGCATGTCGCCCATGGTCAGCCACGCGCTGAAGCTGGGCCTCATGGAGGCCGAGGCTTACCATCAGACCAAGGTTTTCGAGGCCGCCCTGCTGTTTGCCCGCAACGAAGGCCTGGTGCCGGCGCCGGAATCCTCCCACGCCATCGCGGCCGTCGTGAATGAAGCCGAGAAATGTCGCGAGCGCGGCGAAAAGAAAGTTTTGTTGTTCAACCTCTCCGGACATGGCCTGCTCGACCTCAGTGCTTACGAAGGCTATTTGCACGGTAAACTCCAGGACGTTTGAATCGTCCATCGCCCCCCAAAACACCACCGCATGAATAAATCGACCCTCACCCTGGCCGTCGGCCTGGCCGCCGTGGCGGCCCAAGTGCAAGCCCAGGAACTGCCCCTGGGCAGCCACTACCCCATCGGCGCCGAAGGCCTCAAGGGCGCCGACCTGCCACCGCCCGGCTTTTATATCCGGGATTACAACTATTTCTACGCGGCGGACAAGGTGGATGGCCTGCCGCTGGATATGAACCTCTTCGTGTATTGCCAGGCGGTGAAGACCGTGTATCTCTCGGATTACCAGATTCTCGGCGCGAACTGGGGCGTGGATATGATCGTGCCGTTCATGTACAAGAACATCACCGGCGCTCTGGGCACGGCCGGCCAGTTCAATTTGGGGGATATTTACGCGTGCCCGCTGCTGCTGTCGTGGCATCTGAAGCAATTTGATTTTTCGGCGGCCGCCGGCACTTGGGCGCCGTCGGGCAATTTTGACGCCAGCACGCCGCTTCGCCGGTTGGCCAGCCCCGGCAGCGGGTTCTGGTCCCCCATGCTCACCGCCGGCGTGGTCTGGTATCCCGATGAGGCCAAGACCTGGGCCGTCTCATTGTTGAACCGGTATGAAATTAACACCGAACAGGACCAGACGGACATCACGCCGGGCAACATGTATTCGCTGGAATGGAGCGTAAGCAAGACGGTCTATCACGGTGTGGACCTGGGGTTGGTGGGCTACTGGCAGCAGGAAACCACCGAAGATAGCGGCAACGGCGCGGCCACCGCCCTTTCGGACGTCGTGGCGATCGGTCCGGAAGTGAGCGTGCTGTGGGAGAAGCTCGGCCTCATCTCCTCGCTGCGTTATGAATACGAAGTGGATGCCAAAGACCGTCCGCAAGGCCAGGCCGTGGTGCTCACGCTGACGAAGCGTTTCTGACCGGCGCAAACATTTTGCAGCGGCAACAACGGCCTCCGGCAACGGGGGCCGCTTTTATTGGGGATGGACGATGGGCTACCGGGACTGCCACCACTTTTGGATGGCGTCCGTGGCTTGGTGGGCCACTCCGGGAACCGCCTGCACGGCGGCGCGCAATTCGGGGAAGGAATGAACGGCAAGCAGCAGCAGGACCAGGGTGACCAGGAGCCAGACCACGGTCTCGGCCAACAACGCCCCGGCGGGCGGGCGGCCCGACGAATCGTGACACCACCACGACAGCCAGCGCGCCGTCTTCAGCGATCCGGCCAGCGTGCCGTAGATCAGGAGCAGCAGCGCGGCGGCCGCCCAGGTGGGCAGGCCGGCGGGCAAGGCGAGTCCGAACACGAGGCCGGTGGCGAGCAGCGAGGTGAGGGCGCAAAGCCACGCGATGGTGAGGGCGCCGCTGAGGAGCGCGAGCGCGAGCACCGCGAAGCCGACCCAGGGTCGGCAGCCCGTGGCCGAAGGTGCCCAGCCGCCGCGCCAGGGTGACTGCCAGGGGTTGGCGCCCGCGCAGGCGTGCCAGCGAAACCAGCGACCCCAGGCCCGGCCTTGCCGGTGGGTTTGGAAGTTTTTTACGGCTTCGTAATAGCCGGCCTTGGCCCGGCGGATAAACTCCTGCGCCGTTGGGGGCAGGCCGGAGGCCGCCGCTTTTTCCTCCGGCGAGCGGGCTACGGGCACCAGCACCACCAGGATCAAGTAGGTGAGCAGGCCCATGCCCCAGAAGACCGCCAGCAACACAAAGGCCAGCCGCACCAGGGTGGGATCAATGTTCAAATACGCGCCGATGCCGTTGCAAACGCCCGATACCATCGCCCCGTCGTAAATGCGGTACAGCCGCTTGGGCTTGGCCGGGTCTTCCGCTGCGGGCTCGGCCGTGCGGCCGGGGCCGTCGGGTTGGGCCGCCCCGCCGGTTTCGGCGTCGGCCTGCACCGGGCCCATCTCGTCCAACGCGGTGGCGGCGTCCCGGGCGGTCACCACGGTTTTTTGACCGGACAGGCGCTGGCGGAATTTCTCCGCAATCGCGCTTTCAATGTCCGAGAGGATTTCTTCCTGGTCGGGATTATTGCGCAGCCGCGCGGCGGCCGTCTCCAGATAGCCGCGGAGGAGGTCGTAAGCGCCCTCCTCCAGTTGATAGGCGTTGCCGCCCAAATTGATCGTGATGACTTTGTTCATGACGGGTGGGGTTCTTGGGTTAACGTTGACCCAGTCGCTTGACTGTGTCGTTGATTTCCATCCAATACTGCAAAGTGTCGCGGAGCTGCTCCCGGCCTTTGGGGGTGAGCTTGTAATACTTGCGCGGCGGACCGGCTTCCGACTCCTGCCATTCGTAGTCCAGCAGCTCTTCCCGGCGCATCTTGCTGAGCAGCGGGTACAGCGTGCCCTCCTGGGTGGCGAACTGCGTGGTGCTCAATTGCTTCAATATGTCGGCCACATACACCTTCTCTGCCGCAATGATTTGCAGGACGAGGAATTCGAGGAGTCCCTTCCGAATTCCGGAAAATTTTTCGTTGACGTTCATCAGGTCTATCGCTGCTGCAAGCTACCTTGCTATGTAAAGGTAGCTTCGATGGTAAATTTAGTCAAGGGCAAAAATCGAGCCTGCGATTCGGGTGCCGACCGGTTAAGTTGGTGGCGCATGGTCCTGATCACGTTCAACAAATGCCAGCGGTTGCTGTGCTTGAATTATGTGCAACGCGTTTCGTCGGCGGAACTGGCGGCGGTGCGGGACGACCTGAAAGCGGCGCTCGCGGATTTGCCGGATGGTTTCCGTTTGTTGGTGGACCTGAGCCAGGTGGAGTTCATGGATCCGGATTGCCTGCCTGATTTGGGCCGGGCCATGGAACTCTTTGACCAACGCGGCGTGAGTCTGATTGTGCGCGTGATTCCCGATGCCTCCAAGGACATCGGCTTGAACATCCTCACCTTGTTCCATTATCCCCATCACCCGCGGGTCATCACCTGCCAGAACCTGGCCGAAGCTTTGCGCCAACTGGCGGTTTGGAAATAGCTCGCCGCCCGCCGGGCCGCGCCCGTCCCCGGGCGCTGAGGTGTGAGTTTGAACCAGCCGTCACCCCACCGCACGCTCCGCAACGAACGGCCACTCCAGCCGCCCTGCTTAATTGTCCAGCGGCCACAACGCCCGCCCGCCGGGCCGCTCGCCTGGGTCGGAAAATGGCAAATTGCAACTTTGGGTCCGGGACTTTAATCTGCGCGGGTGTCAAAAATGCTGAAAGCGTCGAGCGCCATGGCCACGGCGACCTTGGTGAGTCGCGTGCTGGGGCTGATGCGCGAGCAGGCGTACATGTTTTTCCTGGGGACCACGTGGATCAATGATGCCTTCCAATATGCTTTTTCGGTGCCGAACCTGTTCCGCCGGTTGCTCGGCGAAGGCGCGTTGACGGCGGCGTTCATTCCCATCTTCAAGGCAAAGGAGAAAGTGGAGGGGGAAGCGGAGATGTGGCGGGCCTCCAATGCCGTTCTCTCCGGCCTGGTGGTGGCCGCCTGTGTGATTGTGGCTTTGGTGCTGGCGGTGGTGTCCCTGGCCCTGATGTACGGGGCGCCGGCGGGCGGCGGCATGAGCCTGGATGCGGCCGGCGGAGACCTGGGCTTCTGGCATTTTTGGCGACCCGGAGGTTTCCCGCCGCGCATTGTGCTCATGCTGGAACTGCTGCGGGTGATGTTCCCGTACATGATCCTCGTCTGCCTCACGGCGATCATGATGGGCATGCTGAACGCGCGCGGCCATTTTTTCATCCCCGCCATGGGCGCCGCGATGCTGAACGTGGTGATGATCGTTTCCGTGTATTGGGCGGCGCCCAAGTTTGGCGTGGGCCTGCCCAAGGGACAGCGACTGCCAGTGCAAGTGTTCGCGCTGGCCTATGGCGTGCTCGTGGCGGGGGTGGCGCAGGCGGCGTTTCAAATCCCCACGCTCTGGCGCGACGGCTTTCGCTATCGCTGGGTGACGCCGTGGAAGAACGAGACGGTGCGCCGGGTGGTGGTGCAGATGATCCCCGGCACCGTGGGCGTGGCGGCGTTCCAGATCAATGTGGCGCTGGTGCAATTGGTCGGGGTGTTTATGGGCCCGGGCATCGTGTCGTCGTTCAACGGCGCGGTGCGGCTCATGGAACTGCCCCAGGGCATGTTCGGGGTATCGCTGGCCACCTATCTCCTGCCCACGCTGGCCGGGCTGGCGGCGGAAAAGAAGTACCCGGAATTTCGCGGCACGCTGCGCGACGGGCTGGCGTCGCTCATGTTTGTGAATCTCCTGGCGTCCGCGTTGCTGGTGGTGCTGGCGGAGCCGATTGTGCGCCTGCTCTTCGAGCACGGGGACAAGTTCACCGCGGTTTCCACCCAGCGTGTGTCGCACGCCTTGCAGTGTCTGGCGCCGGGGCTGGTGGCGTTTTCCACCGTGAATATTCTGGCGCGGGCCTTTTACGCGCTGGGTGACACGCGGACGCCGATGAAAATCAGCATCGCTTGCCTCAGCCTCAACTTCCTGTCGGCCTGTCTGCTCATGATGCCGTTGAAGGAGTGCGGGCCCGGCATTGCCAACACCTGCACGTCTGCCGTCAATGTGGGTCTGCTGCTGTTTGCGCTGCGGAAAAAGCTGGGCCAGCTGGAGTTGGGGCCGCTGCGCCAGACCCTGCGCACGCTGTTACCGGCCACGGTGGCGGCGGGAATCATCGCTTACGCCGGCTGGCACGGGTGGGAAGTCTGGGCGGGGCACGCCAATCTGGCCCTGCAAATCGGCGCGGTGTTTGTGCCGGCGGGCGTGGCCGCGGGATTCTATTGGGGGGTGGCCATGTGGTGCGGCGTGCCGGCGGCGAAGGAAATCACCGCGTTTGCGCTGGCCAAATTCAAACTCAAAAAATAGCCGGGCGAATTGAGTGCGGAGTTTGCGGTCCTTATTGCATTTCCACGGTGGCGGTCCAGCCATGATCGCCGAACTGGGATTTGAATTTCTCGGCCAGTTGGTCCGCGGCCGCCAAGTCCTGGGCGATGGCAAAGGTGGTGGAGCCGCTGCCGGACATCAGCGCCACCAGGGCGCCCTGCTCCCGCAAAAACTCCTGGTAGAGCGCGAGCACCGGGAACTTGTCGAAGGCCGGCGCTTCCAGTGAATTATAAAACTCCGCCGCCGCGGCAGTCAGGTCGCCGGTTTGCAGGAGGGCGATCAATCGTTCCGCGCGGCCGGTGCGGCCGTTGAGGGCCTGGGGAAAGCGGGCCAGGTTCTGGTAGGACCAAGGCGTGGAGATGCCGAAGCCGGGATGCGCGAGGAAGCAGGCCTTGCCGCGCAGCGCGGCAAAATTCCCGAGGGTCCGCACCTTTTCCCCGCGGCCAGTGGCGAGCGCCGGCCGGTCATACAGAAAGAACGGCACATCGGAACCCAGCGCGGCGGCCAGCGCGTGCAATTGTGCCAGGGAGAGCGGCGAGCCGAACAATTCATTGAGGGCGGCGAAGGTGACGGCGGCGTTGGCACTGCCGCCGCCGATGCCGCCGGCCAGCGGCAGGCGTTTGTCCAAGTGGATGCGCACGCCGTCGGTGATCTGTGCCGCCGCCAGAAACGAAGTGGCCGCGCGGTGCACGAGATTTTTCCCATCGGTGGGCAGCTCGGGATGCGTGCAGGTCAATTGCACGCCGACGCCCCCGCGTGCAAAGGTCATTTCGTCACAGATCGCGACCGGCTGCATCACCGTTTCCAACTCGTGAAACCCATCGGCGCGCCGGCCGAGGATGTTCAGGATGAGGTTGACCTTGCAGGGTGATTTTTTTTGCAACACGGGCGGAGCCATAAAAGCATGAAGCGTTGAAGCGGGATAAACCACCGCCTCAACGCTTCAACACGTCAAAGATAAAATCAGTTGTCGAAAATCGAGAAGCGACTGCCGGGCGACCACGGCGCCACATCGCCACCGCTGAAACCGGTATAGGTATCGGTGTCAAACATCGCGTCGGAGACCAAGCCGGGCTGGTAGCTCAAGGGGAAGACCGGGTCGGGCGACATATAGTCGGTGAAGATCGGATCGTAGGTGGGCGTCGGGATGGGGAACGTGAGCGTTTCCATCAGGCCGATGCCGGTGCGCGTGACCGAGCGGTCGAAACCATGGAAGAATCCGTAGTACCCTTGGCCGGGCATGGGTTCAATGGCGTTTTCTTCCACAGACCGGCGCAACTCGCCCCAGCGGACGATTTCGTAGGTGTTGCTCAGGCCGCGACCGAGTTTTTGTTCGGGTCCAGTGCAACCGGTGGCAAAGAGGGCCACCGCCACCGCCGTGAGGGGTAAAATCAGTTTGTACATACGATTTTCAGATTGCTGCTGGCCAATTTACGCGGATTCCCCGGCTTGTAAAGTGCGATTTCCGGCCATCAGCCGGATTTATTCGGGCGCCAACGATGGCCGGTCAGTGCGGTCAGTGCTGCAAGTGCAGCCGCAGCCACGGTATACCGTAGTACCAGACTGCCCCGGCAATGGCCAGGACCAGCAGGGTCAGCAGCAATAGGAAACGGCGCGCCTTGGCCCGATCCGGCTGCTCCCAGTACCAGGCAATCCAGACCGTCACCTCGTACAGCAGGTACAGCGGGCCGGCCATGAGCACCTGGGTGACCACCTCGGGCGTGGTCAGGAACGCGCCCAACACGAGGCAGATGATGATCATGTAACGCCACATGTTGCGCAGCGTCGTGTAGCTCAGCACGCCGATCTTGACCAGGGTCAGGATGACCACCGGCAGTTCGAAGCCCAGGCCCATGCCCAGCATGAATTTGCAGACGAAGCTGATATACTCCTCCGCCCGCCATTGGAAAGCACCCAGGCCCAGCCATTGCGAGTAGAATTGGGACGCCATGAGCGCCACGGGCATCAGGATGAAATAGCAAAAGGAGACGCCCAGCAGAAACAAGCCGCTGCCAATGAAAATGGCGCGGTACACATATTTCCGTTCCTTGATCCGCAGCGCTGGGAACACAAAACTGGCGATGAAATACAACAGGATGGGCGCGGCCAGAACGAGGCCGCCGTACAAGGCCACCTGCACGGCCACAAAGAAGCCGCCCGCCGGCGAAAGATTGACCAGATCCACGTGCATCCGGCGGATATCGTTGATGGCGGCCGGGTCGTTGGTGACGCGCCAGCCGAGCACCTGGTTGGTGCCCAACCGCACGGGTTCAATGGTCACGGCCGCAAAGCGATTGGTGCCGGCGGTGCCCAGCAGCTCTCCCTGTTGAGGCGTGACTGGGTAGTTGCCCAAATGATTGGTGCCGAAGTTGACCGAAACAATCTGGTTGGTGCCGGGGTATGAGACCGTGCCCTGGGTCAGCGGCCATTTGATGATGGCGATGACGTAATTGGCGGCGAACAGGCAGACCAGCATCGTCAACCCAAGGGTGACGACGCATTTGATGAGCAGCCAACGAAAATCTTCGAGGTGCTCTAGAAATGATTTTACCGGACCGCCGCCATCATCTTCTGCGTCAAGTTCCGGTTCCTGGGAATTGTCGGCCATGTGAAACTCTGCGGCTGCCCATCAGCCGGGGGGTTCAGATGACCTTCGTCTGCGGCGGAGTTTGCGGCGCGGCCGGCTGCGTTTGCGTCTGGGCGGTCGTATTGACGGGGGCCTTGGGCACCGGCGGAGTGGTATCGTTGCCCGCGTTTTGGATCTCGTCAGTCACTTCCCGCGTGGCTTTCTTGAATTCCTTGATGCCTGTGCCCAAGCCCTTGGCCAGTTCCGGCAGCTTCTTGGCACCGAACAAAAGCAGAACGACTGCGAGAATCAAGACGATTTCCCAGCCGCCAAAAATACCTGCGATCATTACGTTCATAAATGAATTCAATCTAAATTACCCTACGCCCATCGGGGGGCTAAGTAAAGCCGCAATTCCGTGTTGGAGTGCGGCCGTGTCGGCCGCTGAGACTTGCGGCCGTTGGATAGTTGCTCAAGACGTGC
>CAYTJG010000093.1:0-19955 GCA_964437865.1 uncultured Bifidobacteriaceae bacterium
TTCCACTTCTACAAATAGATCGCGCCTACGGCGCTGGGATGCCGATTTCGCAGGTCGTTATATGTGAGAGTTTTATGCCTTATCTAAGCGCCATTCGGCCGTTGGCCCAGGCTGGTATTGAGCGCGCCGTTGGCGCTGGGATGCGCCCCAGGCGGCGCGAACGACCCGTGTCGCTTGCGGGCCAAAGGCACGCCCCCTGCCAACAACAAAAAAGCGACCGGAGGTTTCCCTCCGGTCGCGTGAACTGTAAACAACCGTCAGAGTTTCAAACGGATATCTTTATTGACTCACCTTGAAGAACGTATTCGTGGAGGTGGGCGTGAATTGGTAGAGCGGCGCTGTGGCAGCCGGCACCGGCGTCCATGGCCCGGCCAAATTGGTGGCCTCGGTCAACGTGCCACCCTGCCAGGCAAGGTTGTATTTGTCACTCGCAACCGAATAGTACAAGCCCACACTCACTGGGCCAGTGAGGACGGTGTTGAAAGACTTGCCATAGGCCGCCCCGACCTCGTAAATGCTCCGGGCCTCGTAATCCGTCAGTGCCCGGCGCCAGACACCGATGTCATCGAGCGAGAAGGTCGCCGATTGTGCATAGACTCCGGTGGGATCCTGGCCAATGCTGAAGGTCTGGCCGGAATCCACATCCCCAAGGCCGGCGATCGAGGTGGCATTAACTGGCTTGCCGTCAAGGTAGGTCACGCAATCATTCGTGCGCGTGAAGGTTTCCACGACGTTATGCCAATTGCCATCATTGATGGTGTCCGACGGCCCCTGGACACCGGCGCCTTTGCCGGTGCTGTCATAGAGCGACCAAGCCCAACCACCGGTCTGATAGGCGGGAGCCAACACCAGACCGAAGCTGTAGGTGGAATTCGTGGCGCTGGTAAAGAACGGCAGATCACCGGGAAGCGCCCCCGACGGGAGCTGCACCCAGTACGAAACCGAGAAGTTCACACTCGATCCAAACAGGAGGTCGGAAGGAGAGCCCAGCGTCACATAGTTATATTCGGTATTGGTGGTGTCGGTGGAGACCTGCAAGGCGGCGCTGCCAATCTTGCCCGTGACAAAACTGGGCGATCCCTCCGCCGTGCCGTTGTTGCCGCGTCCCGAGGAATCGGCGTAGGTGGAGTCAAACGTCAGGTGCAGCACCAGTCCATTCGTCAGATTGACTGCGGTCGGCGTCGGATAGACCGTAATGGTCACATTACTGCTCAGGATGGAACCGTAGAGGTTGGTGGCCTGGACGGCATAAACATCCTTGGCCGACGCGAAGGTAATGTTGCTCACCGTCAGAGTGCTATTGGTTTGGCCCACCAGACCGACGCCGTCCTTTAGCCATTGCAACTCGACCGGCGGCGCACCGGATACGTCCGCCGTAAACGTGACGTTCTGGCCGGGGAACACCGTTTGCGATTGCGGCTCCGTCAAAAAGCTCGGCCCCACACCATAAAACGCGGCGGCGTAATGGGCCTGAATCTGCGTCCCGGTGAGCACTTTGTTATAAAACGCCACCTCGTCAACCGCGCCGATGAAGTAGTTTTTCAACACACTCGCATCCCCGGTGCCTTGGCCGCCAATGATCAGCGGCCCACTGGCATCACTGGCGGGCGGGCCATAGATGTATCCGTCGGACACACCGTTGATATAGATGGTCCACGGATACGTTGAACTGCTGCCGGGGTTGTAGGTGAGCACGATATGCGTCCACACGCCGGCGTAGAGCGTCGGATCCCAAGCCGAAGTGCTGCCGTTACCAGGCGCCTGGCCGATAACGTAACCGGGGACAATCCCCTGCCAATAAGTGGTGGCTTCGATGCCGTAACCACCGCTCGTATCGTAGGCCGAAACCGGCACCACATTGTCGACCACATTGGTTTCCTGAGCCCAGACTTCCAGCGTAAACTTGGAGCTGCTCAGGGCCGAGAAGTAAGGCACGTAGCCATAGCTTCCGTCGCCCGTGAAGAGCGCCGCCGTGCCGGCAGCCGTACCATGGATGGCACCAGGGACGCCCACAATAAGCCCACCGAGATTGGTGTAAACACCGGAATTCCGCCCCATCGCGTCCTGCAGCAAGGCACCATTTGTGGCAGTGGGATCATCCAAACGCCACCAGGATAATGGCGCGTCCGCATCCACCACCGCGGCATAGGTACCCGCCACCAGCGTGGGCACGGTAATGACGAAGGGTCCGGCCACCAGGCCGCCCAGGGCATTGGTTATGGCCAGCGTGTATGAACCGGTGTTGGAGCTGGTCACACTGCTCACGGAATAGGTGGCCGCGGTGGCGCCCAATAGGTTCGTCCCGTTCAATTTCCATTGGAAGGTCAAGCCGCCGCCCGTCGCCACCACGGGCAGACTCAGCACCGCGCCCGGATACAGCGTCTGGCTGACCGGTACCGAAACAATCACCGGCGCCGTGGCATTCTGGCCGGTAACGGTCGCGACCCCGCTCGTGGCCGAACCGTAGAGATTGGTCACGATCACGAAATAACTGCCTGAATCCGCGGCGATGATGAAGTTCGATTCGACCAGAGCGGCATTGGTGCCCCAGGGAATGGCCACCGAGTTCGAGTACCATTGATAGGCCAGCGGTGAGGTGCCACCGACGTTGGCTTCCAGGTCAAGGGTATCCCCCACCACAATCGGCTGGCTGGGGCTGGGCGGGTCACCGAAGATGACCGGCTTCAGCCCGCCCACGGCACCGGCAAACTGGCTGTAAAGTTCACCGGAACTTAGGGAACGATTCCATATACCCACTTCGTCAATGGCACCGTAAAAACTATTCGTCGGGTTGCCCGCATCCGTGCCGATGAGGGTGACGCCGTCAAAGGGCTCCGGCACGTGGTTATAAATGTTGGTCACCCCCATGAACGTGGTTGGGTCGTTCGTCAGCGCAATGTAAATATCCGCCTCGGTGGGTTGAATCACCAAAGCCACATACGCCCATTGCGAATTGGGCAATTCCTCCAAGCTGGAATCCACCGTAGGACTCCAATTATAGGTAGTCGAATCATTATTCCAATAATAGCCCAAATCAAAACCGCCATAATTGCCGTCGATGATCAAACCAGCCCCGGTGCTGCCCGCGTCGCACACCACAATGCCGGCTCCGAGCAACTGGCTGTTCGTGGCATTCACCCAACCCGAGATGGTGATGGTGTTGGTGTTGAAGTTGAAGGGAGGGAGTCTCACCGCACCGCCACCGGCGTCAAACGCCGTGGCCGTGTTGGTCGATGAAAAACCCGGAAACAGCGGCGGCACCGGTCCGGGCGCGCCCGGGGCGGCGTCAACCAAATACAAACCGTCGTCGCTGGCGCCCAGGGTTCCGATATTGGCGGCCACCGGCTGGGTCGGCGCCTTATACTGGTCAAACAGGAGCGGGCTATCCGCCAAAACCGTGGCGGCATACGTTGAGGGAGCACTGGTGCCGGCCGTGTAATGGGCGGCCACCCGGGTCGCGGACAGGGCCGCCGGATAGATGGCCGCCTCCGCCACCTGTCCCGGCCACTCAAAGGCGATGTCACTGCGCACGCCCACGGTAAACGGGCCGCTCACATTGGGAACATAACCCAGCCCGGCCAAATTGGTCGTGGTCAACTCCGTATCCGCGACCACCCCGTTGGTGTACATTTTGGCTGTGGTGCCGTCATAAGTGATGACCAAATGAGTCCAAACGCCCGCGGTCGCGTTGGTGGCGTGCAACGTCACGGAGGGCGTGGCCGCGTTCGTGTTGAAAAACCGCACCACCCAAGCCGACCCATAGCCAAAAGTGTTGCCGTTGTCCTGGGCGAAATACCAACCGGACCGCGGAGAAGTTAATTCGGCCGACGCGGCCAGATAGGCGAATTCGGGAACCACCGCCGGCTCGGCCCAGATCTCAAAACTGAAAGTGCTGGTATTGAGGCCGTCCACCCAGGGTGTTTTCACATACTGGGAAGCACCGTCGACCCCCACCGATACGCTGCCACTGAAAGGCCCCGGCTGGTTCAGTGAGGGCAAACTGACATAGGAGCCGTCCGCGCTGCTGCCCAGCGAGCCCGAATTCGTGGCCTGACTGAGCTCCGGCTTGATGGTCTCATTTAGGCGGTAATAAGCCGCCGGTGCTTGGGACAGCACAGTGGACTGGTAATCCGCCTTGGCTGTTTGGCCGAGACCAAAAGCCAGCAGCAGGAAGCTGCCGCAGGTTAGGATTGGATTCGTGGTTGGTTTTAGTCGCCTCATATTACTTGTCATCCAGGTTGGTTTTTTTCGTGGCAAAGCACAGTCCCACCTGCCGGCAAAACACTTGCCTGCAGGCCGACCATGGCCCTTGCATTTGGTTTTTCGTTCCTTTTTCCCCCTAAAATCCCCTAAATCACCCGTCGCAGCAGCAGCCATCCCCTCCCGAAAAGCTTATGTCAAATCGCCCGACCCCAACCGTCGGACTGAGACGACCTCACTTACCGTCTCTCGATGGCAAAATCATTTCGGAGAGGTGGAATGCAACTGGATCCAAAAAATGTCCTGATTATTGGGACCCGCCGCGGCAAAATTAAAGGCTGTGTCCGACAATTCCTTTTGTGGTGGAGCCAGCGGCGGCATGGTCCGCTGATCCAGCCACCGATGAATCTCCGAATGTCCGTCGGCAAAGGAAAAGCCCCCAGCTCGGTTGTGGTAGGAGGCCGGCATATCGCTATCAGTCCCAGCGCCCCATGTCCAGGAACTGGGACTCGTCGGGTTGAAGCCCGCCATTGAGATCATGAAATTGCTCCAATTGACCACGTCCTCACGCTCATCCACAAAAACGAATACACCGGCTGGATTGATAAACTGTGTACTCTTGGAAAAAACCATGTACGGATCCGCCACGGTCCAGCCACCATCAGTGCCCGGCCCCAAGCCGCTGTCCGGAGCAAAACCGCCCACAAACAAGTTCATGGACATCGTCAAAATGCGGGGAACCAACGTGTTGTTATAGCCCAAAATCGTTGAAGTATCCGAGGGGCATTTGTAGATTTGCACCGCTTTCGAATAATTCCAAAGTGGCCGTTTTTCCATGTCCAAAGTGGGATCATAATTGGCCCGGTTATTCGCATTGAAATTCATATGCATGCCCGACCAAGCATAATTATTCGGGTCTTGCGGGTTTGCCGTCATGAGCACGCTAGTGTCTCCGCTTCGCGGACCACTACCACTCGAACCGCCAGTGCTCGCATAAACAAGCCGGTCGTTATTGTCTTCGGAATACTGACGCCATGCCAACGCGAGCTGGCGATGGTTGTTCATGCACTTGATGCCTTGGGCTTTCATCTTGGCCTTGCCCAGCACCGGCAACAACATAGCCGCCAAGATGGCAATGATGGCAATCACCACCAGCAATTCGATGAGCGTAAACCCGTTAAATGAAAAACGACCGTTCTTGTCGTTGTTTTCCACCACGACATGACGTTTAATAGACCTTCTAAATCTCATAGGCAATCATCAACGATTCAACACACCGACCACCGCGTTCACGTTTTCATGAACTCCTTATGCCCCTTTGTCTAACATAGCGTTCAAAATTTGTCTAGAAAAATCTCACTAAATTGTAACTGGAATTTTACAAATCGTCTAATAATGCTCTGCCAGCCCCAGCAAGGCATTGCCCGCCCCCTAACTTCACCGTCTGCATTACTCGGCACTTAGCCGATAGAACTGCAACGGCTGGTTGGTCGCCGAGGAGTCCGTGAACAGCCAACTGCCGTTGGTATTCAGGACATTGGTGGCCACCGGATACCAGCGTATGGGCGCCACGAGATTCGTGGCCGCCTCCAAAACATACGTGCGCCCCGGCGTCCCGGACAGGCTCAGGTTGAAGCCGCCGCCGGGACTGATGCTGACACTGCTGATCGCCGGCGGGATCAACACCGTCAACCCCGCCACGCTGCTGGTCGCCGACCCGTAATTATTCGTGACCACCAGTGCATAACTGCCGCTGTTGGTATTATACGCCGGCGAAATCGTCAGCGTCTGGCTGGCCGAGCCGGAAATATTACCCCCGTCAGTCAGGGCCACCCCGCCCTCCAGCCATTGGTAGGTCATCGTGCCGGGTCCCTTGACGGCGCCGCTCAGCACCGCCGCCCCGCCAACATAAAGGGTCAAATTGGTCGGCTGGCTCGTGAAAATCGGAGGACTGAGCGGATCCACCGTGATGTCGTCCAGACCGAAGCCACCCGTCGGGTTTTGGGCCGCAAACTGCAATGTGGTATTCGTACTGCCGGCGGTCACGACCACCACGACGTTGGACCAGCCGAGAATCGGCGGATTTACCAGCGAAAACACCGTGTCGGCGACGCCGTTGGTGATCCAATTGGCATAGAACTCCTGTGCGGTCCCGTTGGTGGGGTTATCCACCCAGAAAGACAATTGATACTCCTCGCCCGGCACGGTATCAAAGGACTGGGAGAGGGTCGCCAAGGTGATGTCGCCCAGGAAGGCGCCGTAGGTGCCAGAGTGGACATATTCCACCCCCGTGCCATCGGTCAACGAGGCCCAGTTCACGACGCCATTATACAAACTGCCGCCCGAATAGGTATTGCCCACCAGCGTCCAATCGGTGAAATCGCCGGTTTCAAAGCCCCCGTTTTGCACCAAGCCCACCGAGAATTCGCCGACGATCCGTTGGGCATACGTGGTATTCAGATTGGTGATCTGAATCACCGCATAGTACAGGCCGTCGGATAAATTCGTGGCGGCCGGGCCGGGCACAATAGTCAGGTTCGTCTGGGTCCCCGGGGCCAGGCTGCCGGACCCGGGCGACACGGTGAACCAAGCCGAGGTGTTGTTGATGGCCCAACTGAATGCGTTGGGTGAAGGATTCGTAAAGGCGACGGTCTGGGCCGACGGTGAAAAGGGACCATCCGGCGGGCCGTCGAAGGAGAACTGGACCGACTCGAGCACGAGGGGATCACTCGTCTGGAGGGTGCAGAAGCGCGAATGGCCTACGTGGGTGGTAACATTGGAGAACCACAAGCTGGTGGAGTAGGTGCCGGCGATCAAATTGCTCGCAACGCCGTTCAGGCTGACCACCACCGAATCGCTGGCGCCGGCGGCGAGCGTGCCGCCGCTATTGGAGATGGTCAGCCAGGCGGAGGTGCACATCAGGGACCAGGACAGCGTGGCGGTTCCCGCGTTGGTCAAAAAGAAAGCCTGGGAAACATTAGTGAAGGTGCCGGCCGGTGCACCCACCGCGCGGAAACCGCCCACCGGCGCCACCGTCAACAGATCCGGCGCCACCAGCAAGTTGATCAAGTTGGTGCCCTTGGGCGTGCCCAAGCCGGTGCAGAGATCGTAGCCGGGCACCGCAAAATAGGCGTTCGGGCTGCTGGGCCAGGCATTGCTCCCCACGGTGACATCGTAAAAGGCCGTGTTATAAACTGACTCGTTGGCGAGCTCGTAAATCGTGGGGTTGATGAACCCCACCACGGGCTGGCCGAGCGCCACGGCGCGCTGGTTGGCCAACGCCATCACCGCCGCCCACAAGGGCGCCGCACAACTCGTTCCCCCCACGGTCGTGTTTCCACCGTCGTTGTAGGTCACATAAATATCCTCGGCCGCCATCGCCACATCCGGCACATTCCGCATGCTGGTCGACCCGCCATTGGTCAGAAACGTATTGATGCCCTGTTGCCACGAGGGAATCGAATAAGTGGTGCTCACGCCGCCACCAGTGCCCACATACCCGCCGCTCGACGCCTCGTACCCGCGATTCCATACGGTTTCCGTGGCCCGGGCCCCGCTCCGGCTCGACGTCGTCAGCAGGGTCCCGCCGACCGTGGTAAGATTGGTGCTGTCTTGCGGGAAATACGTCCCGTCGACATAAGCATCGTCATCGCCGCAGGCTTCGAAAAACGATTGTCCTTGCGCCGCCATTTGCTGAAAAATCTGCTCCGAGGCGGGGTCCGAGGAGGTGTCGCCGGAGTACCAGGAAGAACTGAGCTGATTGGCGGCATCGTCATCGGCCATCTGCTTCAAAATCACCTCCCAGGACGTGCCGCTGGGAGCTTCATACACCAAGACCTTGGAAACATTGGTGGCCACCGCGATCACCATTTCAATATCCAGCGACACCTCCACGTTTCCCGATCCAATCGACGTTACGCCCCCGTTGACGGCGACATTGGCCAGCGAGACCGGCGGCAGGCTGGCCAAATTCTCGTAAGCCGTAATGTCGTTGGAATAATACCCGTCATATTCCAACAATCCCACCGACTGACCGGTGCCGTTGTAGTGGTTGTTGGGCAGATAGGCAAACCGGAAGTCGTGTCCCATCAGGTCGCCTCCGGGACCACTGCCGGCATCCGGGTGATCGCCCCCCGGCGGCGGGGTCGGCCGAACGTGCAAACTGACGGGCTTGGGCAGAGCATAATTATCCAGACCGCTGACACTCAATAGTTTGACCGGCAGGCTGGCCGCCACCGTCAACTCACTGTCCGGGGCATAAAACGTTCTGGCTTCTTTCGGATGCTGATAGACCCGGAGGTGGGTTTGGAAGGTCTGTTCGATGGCGGCCACGGGGCCGGATACTTCCACGAGGCTGTGATCCGGATAGGTGCGGGTCACCGTCAGTCCATTTTGCCCGAGGAAATCCAGCAGCGCCTGATAATCCGCCGCCGCCGGCCCAAACCGCTCGCCGAACTGTGCCGGCTTCAAGAACTGGCGGTAGGTCGGGTTCCCCGGTGTGTAAAGCTCGTGCAACAGCGTGTTCAAACCCGTTTGGTCCCGCAGCGGCAGCGCGATGGCAAAATGGAGTTGGTTGGTGGCCGGCAAAGAACCCATCGGCTTTAAGACACGCACGGCCGCTGGCACGTGCCCGGGCACCGGGTTGCGCCCTGGCGCTTCCGCGCCCACCGCCGGGCGAATCATCAACGCACCAAACAGCGCGGCAACCACCATCACATAGAGCCGAATTGAGATCATACTTGGTATCCTTGTTTAATCAAATGCTCCGAATTGTTCTCGGAATGGGCCGGGCGGCGACACTTTAAGTCGGAAGGCGCAGGAAAGTCAAATGACAAGCACGGCCAACGGTCAGATCGGGCGTAAGACAAAACGCTTCTTGGTTCAACCGCGCAGCGGTTGGTTTTGGGTAGGGCGCGTGCGAAGCCGACGTTCGGCCTCCGAGCGCGCCCTGCCAACGCCCGGCACGCCCGCGTAACGCCGACATTCTTGTCGGCGGGTAGAGGCGACTTTCCAGTCGCCAGTTCCAGGTCCGAGCATGCCAGCCAAGAAACACGGGACTCGAAAGTCCCGTGAACCCGCAGGCAAGAATGCCAGCGCCACGAGGGACGCCACTCCGTAGCGTCTCTCCAAGCGCACCGTGCCTACCAACCAACCCGCACAAGCCAAACCACCGCGCCGCCCCTCAATGAGCGTCCGGACAACCTTGGGCGAAAAAGGCCCGCGCATTGGCATCGACCTGCTCCGGCGTGTAATCGTGCTGGTGCGTGGCGATCGACCAGGGATGCCCAAACGGATCCTCCACCTGCCCATAGCGATCGCCCCAGAACATATCCGTCACCGGCATCCGGACCACACAACCGGCCTGCACTGCCCGCTCGAAGGCGGCATCGGCATCCTCGGTATATAAGTGGAGAAACGCGCTTGCCCCACCCCGGCTCTTGGGCGACAGGCAATCCGGCGGATATTCACCCGCCAGCAGCAGCAAGGCATTGCCGATTTTCAGCCGGGCGTGCATGACACCTTTGCCATCGGGCGTACGGTGAATCTCCAAGGCCTCGGCCCCGAAGGCCTGTTTATAAAACTCGACGGCTTGCGCGCCGTCCGAGACGACGAGATGTGGCGTGAGCGTGGTAAATCCATCCGGTATAGATTTGGTCATAGACATCCTTTGGTTAGGGAACGGTGGAAACCTTCGATGCGGTTCAGGTTGAACGCAAGTGGAAAGTTGAAAAAACGACACCCGACGCGCGCCGGTCCCCTCCCCTGCGGCTTGCACTGGCCTCGGATCTTTCAGGCAATGCGGTATCAACTCCGCCCCGGAAGGCAATGTTCCCAAGTAAGCGGGATCCGTTTCGACCCGTTGTCAACACCACTTTAGGGCGCAGACAGCATGCCAACGGCCGTAGCCGGAGCAATGGCCTGAAGGTGTTTGAGATTCAAAGTGTAAATCACTTCCGCGTTCGCCTTGACGGCCGCCTTGAGCAAGAGCGCATCGTAAACCGTCCCCCCCTGGATCCTGGCGACCACCGCCTCGCGTAGGAGTGCGACATACTCGCCGGCGGCCAAACCAATGGTTTTGCAATGCTTCACAACGTTTTCCTCGATGCTCAAGAGCGCCTGTTCGGGCGTATGGCGATAGGGCGGCGGGAGCTTGGTCAGGACCGCATACATTTCCGCAAGGCTGTGAACAGAAATGATGCCCTCATCTTTCTGGCCATGAACTCGTTCCAGCACGGCGAAGGCCCGCTCATGGGCAACGTGCTGTTTGATGACGGCGGCAATCAGCACGCTGGTGTCCAGCAAGGCTCTCATTTGTGTGTTGGGGACGGGATTCCTTCGGCCAGGCGGTCTAACCGGTTTTCGCGTTCGTCAACGCGAATAGTCTCCACCGTATTGTTATCCAGAAGGCCTGCTTCACCGCTGGAAAACACCAGGGCGCGCCCCCGCTTGATAAACCCGGATGCTTCCCGGGTCAAACACAGGGTGATCTCGTTGCCGTGGATGGAGACTTTGAATCGGTCGCCCGCGTTGATGTCGAGCTCGTCCCGAATTTGTTTAGGAAGCACCACGCGCCCGGCTTTGTCGATGGGGACTAACACGTCATTCATACCATTTTTTAATACCATTACCATTATCAAATGGCAAGACGCAAAAAGAGCGGCCGTTCGTTGCCGTTGCAGAGGGTTCTGATCGACGGTGGCACAGTTCAAACTCACGTTTCTGCGCCCGGGGACGGGCGCGGACAGGAGCGAGGCTTGTCCCCACCCGCGAGCCCCGGCGGCACGCTGAGAGTTGAGACAACTCGCGCTCCGCAAAATGCACGCTGCGCGGTTGAATCAAGAAGAATTTTGTCTCATACCCGCGCGGAGATTCCCCCTCCCCTGCGGCTTGCGCTGAATGGGTATTTTTCAGACAATGCGACCTATGAACGAAGTCCCGGATTGGAAAGTGCCCAAATGGCCTTTTTTGAGCGCCTACGCGCTGCTGCTGGCCACCGCTTGGGCCTTGATCTACAAGGCGGAGCATCCTATTTCAACGCTCTATGTCTGTATTGCCTTCGGCCTGGTGGTGCTCGGCACCGTGCTGGGGTGCCTGCCCTATATCCTCGAATACCGCGCCACCTGCCGGCTGCTGGAGACCAATGCCCTGGGTTCGGTCACCGACAAGCTCCAAGACGTGCAAAAATTTGCCGCCCAGATTTCCGGCGCCACCGACCAATGGGCCATGGTGCAGGAAACCACCAAGGGCAATTGCGAGAAAACTGTGACCGCGGCCCGGGAAATCGCCGAACGAATGACCACCGAAATCCGCGAATTCAACGAGTTTCAGACCAAACTCAACGATACCGAGAAGGCCGCCTTGCGGCTGGAGGTCGATAAACTCCGGCGCACCGAGGGCGACTGGCTGCAGGTGGTGGCCCGCATCCTGGATCATGTCTTTGCGTTGCACAACGCCGCCCACCGCGCCGGCAACCCGGAACTGGCCGACCAGATCGGCAGTTTTCAGACCGCCTGCCGGGAAGCCGCCCGGCGCGTGGGGCTGGTACTGTTCAACGTGGCGCCGGATGAAAAATTTGATGCCCGGCTGCATCGCGCCCATGGGGTGGAAACCCCGCCCGCCGATGCCCTTGTGGCCGAAACGCTCGCGCCGGGTATTTCTTACCAGGGCCGGTTGGTGCGCCAGGCACTGGTCCGCCTGCACACACCCGATGCACCGGCCACCCCGCCGGCCGAAGACCACGCCACTCCCCCGGCCCAACCAGCCGAACCCGCCGAGCCAACCGAACCGGATCCACTGGCCTTGGACGCCGAAAAGTGATCGCTACGGCCGGGCGCCCAGTTTTCAGGTCCTGACGAAGGCCTTGATGGTGGCGTACTCCGCGCCAGCCAACTGCCCGGCCCCCTTGGTTTCCGGCCGGATCTGATAACGGCCTACCGCGGCCGGCACGATAAAGGTCTCCGCATAGTGAACCGGAAACGGTTCAAATGCTCCATCCGGACTTTCCACCACGGCGGCCGCACCCGCCACCAAGTTGAGGACGTTCACGCCCGCGCGGGTGTCGTGCGGCACCGGTTGGGTGAACCAATGGCGGCGCGTCTCGATGAATTCCAACTCATGCAAACCGGTGCGCTCCTCGCGCCAGCCAGCGCCCCGGCCCACCGGCTCCGTCCGATTCACCAGATTCTGCCGGACCCAATCCGTGGTGCGATCCCATTGAATATTGGCCAAGCCATGTTGCAAATGAATGGGGCGCGGGCGGCCATCCAGCCCCTTCCGCCCCCAGTCCCACATTTTGAACGTAAAAATATAGGGTGTGGCGCTGATTTCCAGCACCATGGAATCCGCGCCGCTGCAATGGACGGTGCCGGCGGGAATCAGAAAATGATCGTGTTTCCGCCCCGGAAAACGGTTGGCGTATTGCTCCGCGGGAAAGGGCGGGCCGCCGGCCTGGGCCAGTTCCAAATCCCGGACCATGGCCGCGGCGTCCACTCCCTCCCGCAGTCCGAGGTAAACACTGGCCGCCGGCCCGGCGTCGAGCAGGTAATAACTTTCATCCTGCGTGTAGGCCATGCCGAATTGACGCTGGATGTACGCGGTGAGCGGATGCACCTGAAACGATAGATTGCCGCCGCCCATCGTGTCCAAAAAGTCGAATCGGATCGGGAACTCGTCGCCAAACCGTGCCTGAGCCGCCTCCCCCAACAAGGCGCCCGGTTGGTCAAAGACCAGGTCGATCGCGGGCAATTCGAAGCGGGTGTTGCCCAAGCCCAACAGCAGGCTGTTTTCCTCCGGCACACAATCGAAACACCAGCCGAAATTGCGCGCCCCCCGATCCAGGTCGCAAACCTCCTTCATCCATTGCCCGCCCCACGGCGCCGGATCAAAAAACGGCACCACGCGAAACGGCCGTTGCGCCGCCACGCGCAGTCCGCGCCGAACCCACTCGCCCTCGGCCAGCTTCGGCTCGTGCGCCTGGTTCGTGTCCAAAACAAAATCCCAGCGACGGATCAAGGGCCGCTTCCAGCGGTCGCACACGCGCCAATCCACGAAAAACGCCCGCTTGTATTTCAGGCTGGCCGCCAACGTGCGATTATCTACACCGAGATTGCCGGTCTCCTGGCGCCGAAACCGTCCTTGCGCCTCCCACCGCGCAAGGTCCGCATAAACCAGGATATCGCCCGGCGCCAGGAGCGAGGCGCCGCAGCCCACGACGAGGACCAGCCCGGAAGCCACGTGCTCGATTTGCGCCCGGCGGACCTGCACCGCTTCCTCGGCAAAGAATTGCGGCAGGGTCAAATCACTCATGAACCCAAACACCGGGTCGTCCCCGCCCAGAAACGGTGCCACCAGCGCGTCAATCCGCGCGGGCGGCAGCAGGGCTTCCCCGGCACCGATGGCGAGCGCCGGCCGGAGCCGCCGCGCCAGCTCTTGCAGGACTTCCGCCTCGTGCACGCCGGTATAGCACTCCACCACCAGCACCGTGCGGCCGGCGCCGCGGGCGGCCACCGCTTGGCCCAATCGTTCGGCAATGGCGCCCCACCCGCACACACAAGCGTTACCACCGCCCGGCACCGCCACAAAAGGAAAGTTATCGTATCCAGGATTCATGTTCTGTGTCACTTGAAAGCCAAAGCCACGCGTTGCACGGTCCAAAATATCCCCGTGCCGGCAATGGCCACGGAGGCCGGTATGACAATGGCCCGGCGGTACCAAGGTTTGCGCCGCCACCAGCCCACCAGGAGAAAGGCCACCGTAATGACCGATAACTGGCCCAACTCCACCCCCGCATTAAAGGTGACCAACGCGGTGGCAAAATCCTGGCGCGGCAGGCCCAGCGATGTCAGCACGCCGGCAAAACCCAGGCCGTGCATCAGGCCGAAACCAAACACCACAAACGGCCGCCACGGCTTCAATTCGGGCGTGCAAATGTTCTCCACCGCCACGAACGCGATTGACAGCGCAATCAGCGGCTCCACGATGAGCGGCGAGAGGCGGAAGATGCCATACAACGATAAACCGAGAGTGATCGAATGCGCGACGGTGAAAGCCGTGACCTGCCACAGCAGCGGGCGGAGCCGGTTGCCCAGCAGGAACAGGCCCAGCACAAAAAGAATATGGTCCGTGCCTTCGGGCACAATGTGCTTGAACCCCAACCGGAGATACTCGGCCGCCACTTGCAGGCGGCCGGGTTCGCGCGCCGCAGCCACGCCAGCCGCACCGGCCCCGGCGCCATTCGGAGCGGCCAGGGGCAACGGATCAGTCGCCTTGCCCGAGTCTGCCACCAACGCCGCCGGGGGCTGGCCGGGGCGGATTACATTCACCGCCACCACCCCCATCTCGGCGGGAAATTGGAGGGAAATCGAACGCGCGCCGGGTGGCAACCGCCCGCTCTGGGACAACATCAACATGGCGGGCAGCCGGACGGACGGCGCGTTTTCCCGGTACCGCACCACATCCTCTGCCGTGGGAAAAATCAGGCTTTCCACCGTGGCCGATGAGCCCTCCGCCAACACGTTGAATTCCTTTTGAAAGCGCGCTTTGGCCTGCCCCAAGCCGGCGGCCAGCACATTGGTCGGACTGTCCAGCCACGCGTTCATGGCCGGATCGGTGGCCTTCTGCGGCAGCACGTCCAGCACAAAGGGCGGCACATCGAAGGTGAGATCCACCGAATACGTGCCGTCCGCCTCCACCGTGGCGGTGGCCGCGGCCATCACCGGCAGATGCCCGGCGGCGGGAAATACCGTCGTGCCCAGGAACACCAGTACCGCCCACAGAACTCGCAGGTCAGTTCCCATGAGCAGGCGCAGAGATACCACCTGGCCGCCCACCCGCGGTCCTCCTGCCCACACCACCACGGCAACCGCGCCGGCGTCCGGCGGCAGTTCGGTTGGGGTCACCTTGGTTCATTTGGCCAGTGGGTTATTGGTCCACGCGCAAGGTCACCGTCCCCAGGCTGGGCACGGCGATTTCGGCCGGAGCGGCGGGTCCCTGCTCTTCTTCGGCGCTCGAGAGCCAAACGTGGCGGACCGGATGGCTCCACTCCAGCCGGGCGGTCTGCGCCTGGCCCGAGGGATTGTACAACCGCAAGACCAGGGCCTGGCCGTCGTCGCTCGGTTTGAAGGCGGAAGCCACCACCGTGGACGGCTCAATGCGCAGCCGTCCCGGCGACGGCGACGTCCCGCTCACCGGCGCCACGATCAGCGGCTCGGTGCTCTCCACGCCGAAACGCGTCGCGGCCGCCGGGTCGTAGGCGCCATGCGGCTGAAGGGCATAATGGAACCAAACCGGGCCCTCCTGGTCGGCGCGATAATTCGTGTGCCAATGGTTGTTCATCGCCCACGAATAAATCTGCGAGGAAGCCTTGATGGTTTTCAGGTAGGCGTTTGGATCGGGCTGGCTGCGCGGCAGGTTGGCCGTCAATCCGCCCAGTTCCATCAAGGGCGCATCCGCCGTGGACCACGTCACGCCGCGCTCCGGGTCGGAAATATCCACCCAGCGCTCCACGGAAAACCAGTTCTTGCACGCGCCCGGCAATTGGTCCTTTTCCGGCTCCACAATCGTGCCCGGACTGTTCACGTGCACCACGGGATCGGGCACATTGAAACTGAATCCGAGGTGGACGCCTTCGACGGTGCGCACGGCCTTCTTATCCACCAAGTCGCTGATTTCCACGCGATCCAAGCCATCCACCAGCCGCACTTCCCGCACCAGGCGGTTGCAGCCCGGGGCCTCGGATTCGGCCACGAGCGAGACCACCAGCGGCCCGCTTTCCTTGACGCTCACCCGGGCCGGCCCGGAGGCCTGCACGTCCTTGATATCTCCGCCCGGCAGATAGAGGTAATTATTGATTTTGCCGGCGGCCAGTTCGGTATCCGAGCCGGCCCGGCGCAGGCTCGTGATATCGCCCGAGGCGGCCTCGAGACGCACGGTCAGGAGTGGGGTGGTGAGGGTGGTGCCGTCAACGGTGGCTTTGCCGTCCGTAAACGCCGCGCCCGTCGCGATGGTGAAACGCCGCGCGCCAAACGGCGGCACGTCCCGCGCCAAAAAGACCAGTTCGCCCGTGGAGAGCCGCTGCGAAGGCACCGCGTGGCCGGCCTCATCGGTCACGGCCCCGCCCTTGGTTTCCGAGCCCAGCGTCACCAGATCTGTCCGCGGCCAGGAGGCGGTATTGTACACATCCACCTGCGTGGGATCTGCCGGCACGGCACCGCCGCTCGCCTGGGCAAGCAGAGTGCGCGAGGTGGCCTCGGCGGTCAGGGCATAGCCTTGCTTGTACTTCCATTGGCTTTTCACGAAGGGCAGGTCCGGCTGGCTGATGCTGTTGTAGGCCCCCCAGGTGTGTTCGCTGTACAGCGCGGCGTTCTTCCAAGCCACGCCAAAAGTGTCGGCCGGGAACTTCCCCGGCTCGCGCAAGGCCCACATCGTCTCCGCCTGCACCAGGCGGTCCGCCGAGTGGCGGTTGATCGCCGTCTCCGCCGCGGAGGAACCGGCCCCGTCCTCCCAATAAGGCGTCATGTCGCCGCGATAAACCGGCAGTTGCGCGCCGTATCCCTTTTCAAAGGCATGAAAGGCCTCGCTGGTGGTGGCAATGACGAGCTTGGGATACGCATACTTCGCGTTCCAGTCCCGCACGGCCGGCATCACGCCCTCATCCGGCGGCCCATTGTCGCCCTTGGTCCAGCGCAATTGCACGATGTTGTAGCCGTATTTTTGTTCATCGAGGCGCTGCAACAAGAACGGTAAACCTTCCGTGATGGAGGCGAAATGGTGCCCAAATGAGTAGCCGCCCTGCGATCCCCAGTAGAGCACCCGCTGGTCGCCCGCCGGCGACACCCAATAGAACGGGTTGTTTTCATACTGCACGCGCACATAACCAATGCGGTCGCCCGCCATCGTGCGCGAAGCGTTGGGTCCATCGGAAATATATTTCACGCCATGCCCCGCCATCACCGGCACAATGCCCCAGGTCAGCCCGGGCACATCGCTGATCATCATGGAATCCACCGGCCGGCCGCAGCGCCGGCCCAACTGGGTGGCAAAGCTCACCTGCCGGAGCATCTCCTCGTAGCGGCAAAGCCCGGTCAGCAAATTGCCGTACATGCCGTCCACGCCAATATAGCCATCATGCACATCCTGCTCAAACTCCTGAACCTGCTCCGGCGTGGCAATCCGGTAAAACTGGTCCGCCGTCCACATCACCTCCAGGTTCCATTTAAACCGCTCGCCGACCGGTTTATCCTTGTTCTGCCGGATCAATTCGAGGGCGTGCAGGACATTGTGCGCCTGCTTCTGCTCGATGTTCGGCTGCAAATCGGTATAGCCAATGTCCGTGTGCGAATGCATGAGGATGTAAACCTCCCACTTGCGCACCGGCTGACGGCTCACAGCCAGCTGCGCGAGCGTCCGGCCGCCCTCCGCCACGATGGCCAGTTGCGAATCCGTGGCCGCACTCACTTCCGGCGCCAGCACAGTCACATGCCGGACGCCTTCGCGGAGCGTCACCTGCGCCACTTCCGCACCGTCCAGTTGCACGGCGGCGTTGCCGCCCTGGCCGGTGGACTCAACAACCACGTCCAGCGGCTGAAAGAGTTTTCCGTCCCTGGCTTCCAAGACTTGCGGCGCCGCGACCGACCGCAATTGCACCGCGTCGGCCACGGGCGCGCTGGTGACTTCCGCCGGCGTCTCCAGCCCCACGGCGTCATAAAGCAGCCAACTGCCTGCCACGCTGGCAATGTCCACCTCGTTGTTCCCTGCCCGCAACAAGTCCGCCGGAAATTCCACGTCAAAATGATACGGCTTGCCCGCGCCGGGGTTGCCGCCGATGGAGGCATCGCCGGCGCCCGCCGGCATCGTCCGCTCGAACGTCCGGCCGTTGACGGTGATGTTCAATTTGGGTGCCGACTGGCTGTGGGTATCCACTAGGTCAAATTCCAGTTTACAGTCGCCCGTCGCCGGCTGGGCCACGCCAAACAGGATGCGGAACGTGTGTGCCTGCCCGCCAGCCCAGGCATCGTCCACGCCGGGCTGCACATAGGGCCAGTCGCGTTTGGCGTCCGACTTGCCCACCACAAAAAAGGCGTCGTCCTTGAACTGCGCCCACCCAGCGGGCGCCAGCGCAAATTCCGCCCCGCTATGGTCCGGCTGCCCGATTTGCCAAAGCTGGTGGCGGTCGGCGCCCACGGTGGAAAACGCCGCGAGCAGCGGCAGCGCGAGCAGCAGCAAGAGCTTGGGGCTGAGTCGGTTCATGAAAAGTCCTTCGCGAAAAAGCGGATTTTCGCGGCCGCCGGCAGACCGCCGGCTGGGGGGCACTCGGTAACGCATGGTCTGTTTATTGTCTAAATGTCTATACAAGGTCAATAAAATACTTTCAGCCAACTGCGTTTTCAAAATGCGGACTGCGGCGGTCTCCGGGGCGCTGGGCGCGCCCGCCGATCACAGAAATTCCAACACCAGCCGCAGAAATTCTCCGGGCTGGTCGGAGTGCACCCAGTGGCCGGCCTCGGAAATGGTCCGGATCTGCGCGGCGGGAAACCACTCGCGAATCAGCGGCTCGTCTTCCGGCAGGATAAACTTGGATTTGCCGCCCCGCAGAAACAGGACCGGCCCGGTGAAGGGCGCCTCGCCGGCCACCGGCTCGCGCAGCCGCCAATAATTTTGCGCAATGTCCGGAAGGTTGATCTTCCAGAACAGTCCGCCCGCCTCGTTGCGGCCGAGATTCTTCAGCAAAAACCGCCGCAGCACCGGATTGGGAATGGCCGGCGCCAGCGCCTCTTCAATCTGCGCCCGCTGCTGATACCGGGGCAGGTCCAGCGCCAGCAACGCCGCGAAGATCTTGTCATGGGCCGCCGCATAGGCGCGCGGCGCCATGTCCGCCACCACCAGCTTTTCCACGCGCGCCGGGAAATGGAGCGCCAGCTGCATCGCCGCCTTGCCCCCCATGGAATGCCCGATCACCATCGCGCTCGCCAAGCCGCGCCCGGTGAGAAAACGGTCCACGTCCGCCGCCATCACCGGATAATCCATTTCCGTGCTGTGCGGCGATTGTCCGTGATTGCGGTGATCCAGGGCAAAAACCCGGAATGACTCCGCCAGCCGCAACGCGATGGGATGCCAGTTATCCAACGATCCGAAGAGGCCGTGCAACAAGACCACCGGCCGCCCCTGGCCATACTCTTTAAAATTTAGCTGCATCGATGACCGGTAACATAGCGCATCAGCGCCGCCGCTCAATGCTTGAAATCAGGCCGGCGTCGTGGACAATACGCCGATGTTGTTCCACGCCCAGCGCACAGTCCTGCTCCGGCCGTTCCTGCTGCTCGCACTGGTCTGGTTCGCCGCCCAGCCGGCGCCCGCCGCGCCCACGGGACCCACCCTGCAATTCGATTACGGCGCCGGCCAGCCCCGGTCCAATTCCGTGGGTAAATTCATGTACTTTGTGCCGCTGATTTCCCCCGAAGGCGTGTCGGTGCATACCAATGTGGGCAACACCCAATGCGCCCGGGTGGATACGTTTCACTGCCATACCAACGACGGCACCTTCCATGCCGTCTGTGAATTCAACTTCGAGGGCACGGGCCAGCAGCGCAGCGTGTTTGATCACCTCCCCACGCTCCACGACCGCCACGCGGAACTGGCGGCCGGCAAGGCCCTGCCCCGCCAACTCAACTCCATCGACGTGGCCGGCGCCGGCTGCGGCACCGCCGAGATCGACGGCGTGTTCACCAACGGCCAACCGGCCGTCACCGAGATCCGGC
>CAYTJG010000094.1:0-19675 GCA_964437865.1 uncultured Bifidobacteriaceae bacterium
TGTCCCAGGGAGGTGTAAAACACGCGGCCGGAGCCGTACATTTTGCACCAGGAAACCCCGTAATGTCCCGCCGCACCGCTCTCCGGATGCTTGTCCAAAATGAGCAGGTCATGGACTTTGGCCGGATCATACTTTTGGAACTGGTAAATCTCCTCCTGGGAGATCGTCCAGGTCTTGGGCAACGACGCGTTGGCGGGGTGATCGGAATCTTGATTCAGGCAATCCACGCTCACCTGTGCGCCATGGTGTTTAAACTCGCCACCCAGCATGTCGATGTAACCCGGCCAATGATGAAAGGTGTCGCCGGCCGCGTGCATGCCGATGAAGGCGTGCCCGGCCTTGATCCAATCCAGAAACCCCTGCGGATCGGGGAGGGGCAGGTCGCCCGTGGTGCTGGCAAACACCACGCCGTCGTAGTTCTTCAGCGACTCGGGCGAGAGCTTTTGCAGCGCCGCCTTCAGGGAGGCTTCCCACTGATCCTCGGCGGTCTGGTAAGCTGCCTTCTGCTCCTCGGTGGCGTCGTTCTTCAGGCCTTCCGGTTTTCCCGGCGGCTGGTGGACGAAATCCACGGTGAATTCGCCGCTGGTTTTGCCGAGCTGTTCGATGACTTTCTCGGCGGTTTCAATGGAACTGTGGCGGAAGCCCGTGGTGGTGGTGACCACGAGGAGCTTCTTGGGTTCGGCGCTGGCGACGCTGGCCAGCAAGGCCAGGGCGAGTACGGCGGAGAGTTTGTTCATAATTTTCTTGGGGGGGGAGTGTCAATGGCGTGTCAGGGCTCGTTATCCACCGTGATCGGCCGCACCCAGATATTGCGGAATTTCACCGGGTGATTGTGGAATTGCAGGGCGATGGGACCGGTGGCTCCGTGCGCCGCGTATTTGCCGGGAACGCGCCAGTTGGTTTCGCCGCGGATGGCCTGGTGATTCTGCACCAGCACGCCGTTGAAGAAGACGGTCACATAACCGGGCGTTTGCACGTCGCCGTTGGGGGCAAAGCGTGGCGCGGTGAAGGCGATGTCATAGGTCTGCCATTCGCCCGGCGCCCGGCAGGGATTCACCAGCGGCGGATGCTGGCCGTAAATCGCCGCCGTGGAGCCGTCGGCGTAAGTTTTGCTTTTATAGCAGTCGAGCACCTGGATTTCGTAGCGGCCCATCAGGAAGACGCCGCTGTTACCACGGTCCTGGCCCTGGTGGTTGCCCGGCTCCGGCTCGCAGAATTCCACGTGCAGTTGCATATCGCCAAATTCGTTGGTGGATTGAATGTCCCCCTTGGCGGCCATCATGGCGCCGTCTTGGATCGTCCACACGGCCGGGCTGCCGTCGCTCCGCTGGCGCCAGTTTGACAAATCCTTGCCATTGAATAACACGATCGCGTCGCTGGGCGCCGTGGCCCCCGTGCTGAAGGTGCCCGACGCGACCACTGGCGGCTGCGGGCGCGCGGGATCGTGGACGTGCCATTTGCCGTCCGGTTGCAAGGGGGTGTCTTGAAAGCCCGCCACGCCGTCGATCTCGATTTCGTGCGGCTTGTTGTCTTGGGCCAGGGCGAGGTTGGTGGCAATGGCCGCCAAGGCGGTGATGATAATGAGTTTGTTCATGATGAGGGGGTTAAATCAGAGTTTGGGGAACTTGGTCCATTTACCATTGGACGCCGAGGACTTGACGGCGGTTTCGATAAAAGCGAGCCCGGTCCAGCCATCTTCCACATTGGCGTACTTGGAACCGTCGCAGGCGAATTTCTCGCCGGCTTTCCAGCGGCGCACGTCGGCCTCAAAACAGCGGTGCAGGCGCGCAAAGGCGTCATGGAACGCCTCGGGATGCCCGGCCGGAATGGTTGGCTCGGCGAGCAGCGCGGCCGGCATGTCTTGGGGAATGAAGCCGTCGCCGGGCGTTACGGCCCCGCGCCAGTAAACGCGGTCGGGCTGGTTGGCCAGGCGGACGATCAGGCGCTCCGGCTCTTCCTGTCGCCATTCCAGCGATCCCTTGGTGCCGTGGACATTGATGCCCAGGTCATTCTTGGAGCCGATGCAGATTTGCGAGGCGCGGACGAGGCCGCGGCCGCCATTGCTGAGGTGGCAGTAGACCGTGAAATGGTCGTCGAGCTGCCGGCCTTCGACGAAGGTTTCCAGTTGGGCGGAAAGCTCGGTGATTTCCAGGCCGGTGACGTAGCGCAACTGCATGAGCGCATGCGTGCCGATGTCGCCGCCGCAGCCGGAACCCCCGGCGCGCTTGGGATCCACCCGCCAACTGGCCTGCTGTTGGCCGCTGGCCTCCAGCTTGGTGGCCAGCCAGCCTTGCATATAATAGCTGTCCACCCAGCGGATATCCCCGAGCAGGCCGGCGGTGACCAGGTAACGGGCAAAGCGGCTGGTCCAATGGCCCAGGTACGTGTGGGCCACGCCAAACGGCACGTTTAATTTGTGCGAGGTCTTGACCAGTTCGTTGGCTTCCTTGAGATTCAGGCACAGCGGCTTTTCGCAAAACACCGCAATGCCCGCCTTCATCGCCTTCATCGCCGGGTCAAAGTGAACGAAGTTCGGCGTAACGATCAGGATATAATCCAGCTTCTGGTCCTCAGGCAGGGTGGCGTTGGCTGCAATCATTTCGTCGTACGAGCCATAGCCCCGGATCGGATAAGGCCAGTTCGCGGCTTCCTCGAGGGCCACCTTGGGGTCGGGAAACAGCGCGCCGGCAACGACCCGCCGGGTGCCGTCAAAATGAATCGCGCGTTGATGGGGATGGACAATGAAGGCGCCTTTGCCGCCGCCGACGAGTCCTACGTTGAGTGGTTTGTTGCTCATAATGGTAAATATCGAACGATTTTAGTTGGCTGAAGTTTGCCGGGGTGTGTCTGCGCCGCGCTCCTCGCAGCGGACCATCCGCTGGGCGGGGCGTCAGGCAAGGCACAGGTCGCAGGCATAAACGGGTCGAGAGAATGAAATCTATGCAAACGATTCCGCCACGACAAGCAGGAGTTTTTTGGGGGGGCGCCAATTGGCCAACCCGGGAGGCATGGTGGCGGCATTGACAAACCGGTGCCAAAGTGGCACCATGTAAACATGGAACGAGTCGTTGAAGACCCGCGCAGGCGGATTACCGCCCGCGTTTCGGATAACGTGCGGGTGACGCTGGAGCAGGCGGCGGAGCTTTTAGGCTCAACCGTCAATCAATTTGTCGTGCAAACGGCCTATCAGGAAGCGCAACGGGTGATTGAGCGGGAAACCGTCATCCGTCTCTCCCAAGAAGACGCCCGCAAGGTGCTGGCCCTGCTGGACAATCCGCCCAAACCCGCCAAGCGTCTCCAGGACGCGGTGAAAGCGTTTAAAGGCACGGTGCGTGCGTAAAGTCGAACTGCTGGCAAAGTCGCACGACCGGGATGGATTTGACTGCGGTAGTGAGCCGCTGAATCTGTTTCTCAAGCAAACCGCCCGGCAGCACGCCGACCGGGGAATTTCGCGAACGTTTGTGTTGGTGGACGAAGAGGCGCCCATCCCCAAGCCAATCATTGGATTCTTTTCGCTCAATCTCTGCCAGGTAAAATCCGAATCCCTGACGGTGACGGAAGCCCGGAAACTGCCGCGCGATGTTGCCGGGGTCAGGTTGGGCCGGTTGGCCCGGGCCCGGGAATATAAAGGCCAAGGTATCGGAGATATTCTGCTGGTGGCGGCCATGCGGAAATTCCTGGAGATTTTCCATACGGCTGGCGGCATTGGCCTGTTCGTGGATGCCAAAGATCAAAACGCCAGGGAATTCTATGAGCGCAACGGTTTTGTCTCGCTTCCTGCCAACGAGCTCGAATTATTCCTGCCAGTAAGAACCATTCAAGAAGCGCTGGCCTAAGACTAACAGCCCCGGAACTCCGAATTCGAATGGGTCGTCCTTTTCCCGGCAGCGGTCGAATGGTAGCATGGGAGCTTCATGGCACTGCCCATTTATGACATTGAGAATGAGATCATCGCCCGGCTGCGCGCGGATCGCCGGCTGATTCTTTCCGCGCCCACGGGGTCCGGCAAATCCACGCAGGTGCCGCAAATGCTTTTGAAACACGGCCTGCTCGGGGACGGCCAGGTGGTTATTTTGCAACCCCGCCGGCTGGCCGCCCGCTTGCTGGCGGCGCGCGTGGCGCAGGAATTGGGCGTCAAATTGGGCGAGGAAGTCGGCTACCAGATTCGCTTCGAGAATTGCACCTCCGCCCGGACCCGGATTCGATTCGTGACCGAGGGTGTTTTGTTGCGGCAATTGATTGATGACCCGCAATTGCGCGGCGTGGGGGTGATCCTGTTCGACGAATTTCACGAACGCCATTTGTACGGCGACATCACGCTGGCCCGCGCGCTCGATTTGCAGGAGCAGCAGCGGCCGGACCTGACCCTGGCGGTGATGTCGGCCACATTGAACGTGGCCGAGTTGGAAAAATATCTTTCGAGCGGCGCGCCCGGCGGGGCGCGGGGCGCGGATTTCCGCTGTGGCGTGGTGATGTCCGAGGGGCGCACCTTCCCGGTGGAGGTGGAGTATCTGGCGCGGCGGGTGGGGTTGAATGGGCCGCCGGTGTGGGAACTGGCGGCGGCGGAGTTTGCGCGTTTCGTGCAGGGGGGCGGCGAGGGCGACGTGCTGGTGTTCATGCCCGGCGGATTCGAAATTGCCCAAACCATGGAGGCCATCCGCTGCACGCGCGAGGCCAAGGGCTATCTCATTTTGCCGTTGCACGGCGAATTGCAGCCCAAGGACCAGGACGCCGCCGTGGCGCGCTACCAGCAGCCCAAAGTGGTGGTAGCCACCAACGTGGCCGAAACCAGCATCACGATCGACGGCGTGCGGCTGGTGATCGACTCCGGCCTGGCGCGCATGGCCCGGTACGACGCCAACCGAGGGCTCAATACGTTGCTGGTGGAGAAAATCTCGCAGGCCAACGCGGACCAGCGCACGGGCCGCGCGGGGCGCACGGCGCCCGGCAAATGCGTGCGGCTCTGGTCCCGGCCCGAGCACGATGAGCGCCCGCCGCACGAGTTGCCGGAGATCCGCCGGCTTGATCTCTCCGAGGTGGTGCTCACGTTGAAGGCGGCGGGCGTGGACGATTTGCGGCAGTTTCGCTGGCTGGAAAAGCCGGATGAGATCGCCTTGACCCACGCGGAGGCCTTGCTGGAGGATTTGGGCGCCCTGAAACGCGCCACGCCGGCCTCGTCGCCGGCGGTCCGGCCGGCACCGCCCTTGCAGATCACGCCGGTGGGCCGCAAGATGCTCGCCTTTCCGCTGCACCCGCGCTATGCGCGCATGTTGCTGGCCGCGCAGGACTACCATTGTGTGTACCAGGCGTGCCTCGTGGCGGCCCTCACGCAGGGACGCGATCTGCTCATTCGCAATCCCGGCCGCGACGTGGATGCCGCCCGGGAGGATCTGCTGGGGGACAAGTCCAGTTCCGATTTCTGGGTGGTCATGCGGGCCTGGAGCATGGCGGTGAACAACCAATTTCGCCTGGACGCCTGCCGCAAGGTGGGCATTCACGCCGTGACGGCCCGGCAGGTGGGGCCGCTGTTTGAGCAGTTTCTCCGCATCGCCAAGGATGAGGGGCTTGATACGCGGCCCAATGACACCCCGGACGAGGCGTTGCAGAAGTGCATCCTGATTGGGTTCAGCGATCGGGTGGCGCGGCGGCTGGATGAGGGCACGTTGCGGTGCGAGTTGGTGCATGGCCGTCGCGGCGTGCTGGCGCGCGAGAGCCGGGTGCATCACAGCCCGTTGCTGGTGGTGGCGGAAATTCGCGAGGTGGAAGGCCGTGACCGCGAGGTGAACACCATCCTGTCGCTCGCCACGGCCATCGAGACCGACTGGCTGCGCGAGCTGTTTCCGGACGATCTCCGGAGCGAGGTGCAAGTGCAATATGACGCCCAGCAAAAGCGGGTGCTGGCGGCGGAGCTGCTCCGGTTCCGCGATCTGGCGCTGGCCGCCAAGCGGATTGATCCGCCCCCGGCGGAGGCGGCGGCGCGGTTGCTGGCGGAGGAAGTCATGGCCGGGCGGCTGCTGCTGCCGAACTGGGATCACGGCGTGGAGCAATGGCTGGCGCGCCTGAATCTGCTCTGCCAGCAGTGCCCGGACTTGCAACTGCCGCCGATCACCGACGACGACCGCCAGCATATCATTGCGGAACTGTGCCATGGCGCGGTGAGCTACAAGGACATCAAGGAGCGGGAAGTGAAGCCGGTGGTGGTGTCGTGGCTTTCCTCGGCGCAACGGGAATTGCTGGACCAGCACGCGCCGGAACGGCTCACCTTGCCCAACGGCCGCACGCCCAAGGTCAGTTATGAAAACGGCAAGGCGCCGTTCATTTCGCTGCGCATCCAGGAGCTTTACGATGTAAACCAGACGCCCAAGGTGGCGCTGGGCCGCGTGCCGGTGACGGTGCATATTCTGACGCCCGGCATGAAACCGATCCAAGTGACCCAGGACCTGGCGAATTTCTGGCGCGAGCATTATCCCCGGATCAAGTCCGAGCTGGCGCGGAAGTACCCGAAACATTTATGGCGATGAACAGCGGCATTGATCAACTCTGCCCCCAATGCGGACTGTGCTGCGACAGCACGCTGTTTGCGGATGTGGAATTGCGCCGGGGCGATGATCCACGGCGGCTGGCGGCGCTGGGGCTGGAGGTGCAGCGGAAGACGCGGACCAAGCTGGCCGCGCCGCAACCCTGTGCGTGCTTTGACGGGAAGCTGTGCCGCATCTATGCGGACCGGCCGCAGCGGTGCCGGCTGTTTGAATGCGGATTGTTGCAGCGGGTCCAGGACGGCCGGCTCACGGCCGCGGCGGCGCTCCAGCGGATTGCGGGAGCCAAACGGCTGGCCGAGACGGTGCGGCAATTGTTGCGCGCCGCCGGCCAGCGGGATGAGCAACTGGCCCTGACCCATCGCTATGCCGAGGCCATGCGCGCTCCGGTGGATCTGGCGGTGCCGGGCGCCGCCGATCAGCGCGGCGAATTGATGCTGGCCGTCAATGAACTGATGCAGCGGTTGGAGCGGGATTTCTTGAAATAATCTCCCCCGTTACTGCGGCATGCCAATGTCCCGGGACACTTTCTCGGCGGAGGCGGGATCCACCCATTTCACCAGCGCCACGAAATTGATGAGCGCCGGGCTGTCGGCCTTCACCTTGTAAAGGTTCTTGAGCGCGTGGATGACTTTGTCATACGTGGCCGCGTACTTCTGGTGCGTGAGCCGGCTGGCGTAGGACTCCAGGATGGCCCGCGCCACCGGATCGGTCTGCCCATCCGGCAGGTAGGGTAGCAGGCAGAACACGCGCACGAGCGACATGGGGTCGGATTCCGACAGCACCAGCCAGCTATGTTTGACCTCGTCGGCGTCGTACTTGGTATGCAACTGTTTGCGGATGGCGTCGGTGATTTCCTGGGGCGAGGCGTGGTGGACAATGAGCTCCTTGATGATGTCCCAGGGCCCGATTTGGGTCTTGTCCGACATGCCGCTGGCGGTGGTCCGCAATTCGGGCAGGCCCAGTTGCTGGATCAAGTCTTTGGCCAGCGTTTCGGCGTCCTCGCGGCGCAGCCGGTCGGAATTGTGGATGGTGCGCACGACCAGCTTTTGCGCCTCGAGATTGAGCATCCGCAAGGTGGCGACGATGGGGCCGGGTGCGGGATTTTTTTGGCCCCCGAGGAGGTGCTTTACAAAATCCAACGTCGTGGGGTCATTGTCGGTGAACACGGCGGCGCGGAACGTCAAAACAAAGCGCAGGGTACGGGCGGCGCCGCCGGCCTTGCCGAAATTGTTGACCACGGCCTGCCGGTAATCGGCGTTAAGGATGTAGCTGAGCAGTTGCTCCGCCTGCTTGATGAGGTTCTCATCCAGGTTGTCGTTTTCCCCGGTGACCACCAATTGTTCCACGAGGGGTGGCAGCCGCTGGGCAAACACGATGTCCGGTGATTCGGTGCTCTGGTTGTCGTAGTAATGCAGCAGCTCCAGCACGAACGAGAGCTTGAGAAAAGCCATTTTCTGCGGGCGCGACTCGCGGCTTTGGCGCACGCGCTGGCACAGGGCCGTCAAGCCGGCGCGCTTGGCGTCCGACAAGCCGGCATCCTGCCGCAGCAGTTCTTCGAAATCGCTCCGGATCCCCAGCATGATCTCCTCCGGGCGCGGCCGGGGATTCTGTTTGGGATCGGTGGTCAGGTCCTTGAAGAGGACGAGCGCTTCCTCGCCGAAATCCCGGAGGATCTGTTCGCGCGGGAGCTGGCCTTTCACAAAGGCGCGGCAGGCGCGGAGGTTGGCCGGCGTGAAGAAGGAATCAGGCTTTTCCACCAGGCCCAGCAACATGGCCGGATCCAGCGGCGACTCCAGCCGGATGAGTTCTTCCACCAGCGGGCGAATGGCGGCGAGCAGGTCGCGACGGACTTTGTCCATCAACTTGAGAATGGCCGGCTGGAGCACGTTCTCGTCGTTTTTCCCGTGAATCAGCGCGGCGCTCACCTCGTTCACGGCCGCGCTGTGCTCCACCAGGCGCGAAACAATCACCCCGACATCGTTGATGGGCAGCTTGGTGACGAGGGTGGTGATGAGATTTACGAGTTCGCCGTGCGACTTCTTCCGATGCTCGACGACTTTTTCCACCAAGCCGCGCAGCGCCTTGTTTTCCTGTTCCAAGGCCCGGCACTCGGTCTCCGACTGTTGTATCCGCAACGTCAGGTCATGCCAATCGCGCTGGATCTCCTCCAGCGACGGGATAGGCGCAGCCCCATTCTGGTTCTCTGCCATGAAATGATATTCCACAAAGAAGCGGGATTTTTCCACAACATATTTTAACTGGAATGGGGGGGTGGCTCGCGGCTGGCGCCCGGCGGTGAGACGTGCGGCCGTCGCGGCCGCACGAAATTTGCGGAAGAGGTGGTAGGGCGGCCGCTCGTTTCGGAGCGTAGGGTTGGGTGGCGGCTGGCGCAGAATCGTGTCGCAGCGGCCGGGGACGGCCGCGCGCCGGTCCGCGCCTGTTCTCAGGCGCCGCGATGTGCTGGCAGGGCGGCCGTGCGGGATTTGCGCAAGAGATGACAGGGCGCCCATCGGTTCTGGGGGGTCTCCATTAGGTGATGCCGCGGCCCCAATTCGGCGTTCCACGACCACGAACGGCAAATACCTCAGGCAGTAACACCAATAATAACGATTGACATTGTCGTTAATTATGGGATTATTCCTCGCGAGAGCGGCCTCATCGGAATGGTGGAGGATTTTAGCAGAAGGAATCAATGACTGAGCGGCGTGCTGAAGCCGCAACGGGATCCAAACACAGGCTTATGCAGGTGATTTACAAAGACCGATTTCGTCCCGGCTTACCGGCCACCTTCCTGGCCCGGATCTGGGTGCGCTTGGGATTGGAGTCGGATCAGAAGTACCGGGACAAGGGGTGGAGTTCCTACGCCGAACGGGTGCAATACAAACTATTGAAATTCCGCGCGAATCTGTGGTCGCGCAAGACGACCCGGCAGGTGGATCGGCTGGCGGACAATATCCGCTCCGAGCGTCTTTTCGACCGCTATTGCAACCAGGCGCAGGAACCGGGACCGGCGCTCGCCAGTGGCGAGGTCACCTTCAAGCACTCGGGCAACGCCGGCGATCTCATCTATGCCTTGCCGGCCATGAAGGCCATTTGCGGTGCGCGTTCGGCCCGGTTGTTTCTGAAAATGGATGTGCCGGTGAATGGCTGGACGTTGCAGCAACATCCGCTCGGCAGATCGGGGCTCACGGCGGACGTGGCCAACAAACTGAAGCCCTTGCTTGAGCATCAGCCTTGGGTGGCCGGCGTCCAAGTGCATCAGCATGAAACCGTGGATTATGATCTGGATGCGTTCCGGGAGGTGCCCAATATCAAGCACGACCGGGGCGATATCATGCGCTGGTATTTCTGGCTGTTCGCCGTCCATGGGGATCTGTCGCGTCCCTGGCTGGAAATTCGTCCGGCGGAGGCGGCTAGCCGCCGGATTGTGCTGGCGCGGAGCTCGCGCTATCGCAATCCGAATCTGGACTACGGCTTTCTGCGGGAGGCTGGGGAGATCGATTTTGTCGGCACGCGGTCGGAATTCGAGGAAATGCGCGGCCACATACCGCAGCTCCGGCACGCGGAATGCACCGATTTTCTCCACCTGGCGCGCATCATTCAAGCGGCCCGCTTTTTCATCGGCAACCAATCGTTCCCCTATTCGTTGGCCGAGGCCTTGAAGGTGCCCCGCATTCTCGAGGTATACCCGGAATGTCCCAATGTGGTGCCCGCCGGACCCAATGTCGGCGAGGCGTTTTTTCAACCCCATTTTGAACGGCTGGTCCGCCGGTTCCAGCAGACCACCGCCGCCGACGCGTTGGCGGCGCCCCGGGAGGCTGACTGCTGCGGCGTTGTGCCATGAAGTTAGGGCTGCTGACCACCGTCAACACCAACATCGGTGATGACTTCATCCGCGAAGGATTGCTCCGCTGCGTGCGCGCTATGGCGCCGGAGGTCCGGCTCGAACTGGTGACGGTCAACAAGCATTGGCCCGAGGAGATCTACCCGCGCTGGCATCCCCTCCGGGTGTTTGATAAGAAACGTTTCAAGCCGCGCTGGCTTTCCAAACCGCTGCGCCTCGTGGCGGATCGGTGGTTGCCGCCGTTGGGGTTCTCGGCCTTTGACGATTGCGATCTGCTGGTGCAATGCGGCACGCCGGTGTTGTGGCCGGGCTGCCGCGCCAGCGAATGGGCGGACCGGATCTGGCGCGATGTCTTTGCTCGTCTGGCCCGGCGGGGCAAGCCGGTGCTCAACCTGGGCGGCGGCGCATGCTACCCCCTCGAACGGCTCCCCGAAACCCTGGTGAACGATCCGGATGAGGAGTTTGTGCGCTTGATGCTCTCCACCGCGCGGCTGACCACGGTTCGTGATCCATTGGCCGGCCGGCTTTTGTCATCCGTGGGTGGTGCGGCTCCGGTGCTGTGCTGCCCGGCATTGCTGGCGGGACAGGCCTGGGTGGTCGATGCCCGGCCCACCACCAAGGTGGTGGTCAATTACATGGCCGGCGCCGGCCATTATGATTGGGACCAGGCGGTGGACGCCCGGCAATGGGAGACGGTGATGCGGAAGACCGTGTCCTATCTTCAGCAATCCGGCTGGCAACCTTTTTTACTGGCCCATAACCAGAAGGAACTGGCGCTGGCAGCCGAGCTTTGGCCGGATCTGCCCCGGGCGCGGGCCACCAGTGTCAGCCATTATTTTGACCTGGTGCGCGACGCCGCGTTTGGGGTTTGCAATCGCCTCCATGCCAGCATGGCGCTCGCGGGGTTGGGCATTCCCGCCATCACGGTGGGCACCGACTCGCGGATTTTCATGGTCCAAATGACCGGCCAGCCGGTCTTTTATGTCAAGGACGCCACAGTGGACCGCTTGGTGGCGGCCATTGACGGCTTGTGGGAACATCGTGAGGCGGAATCCCAACGGCTGCTGGCGTTGCGGGAAGCCACGTGGCAGGAACACCTTCGCCATCTGCGCCCGTTCTTTGGGGGCGTTGAAAACAGTCGACCCTTGAGTTGCGAAGTCGGCGCCGCTAAATTGCCGGTTTTTCTCTAATGTGCGCGGTGTCCAGGTGTCGTATGCTTGGGTATTCGTTGCGCATGCCATGAAATCATCGTTCCTTTCGGGTTTGGTTGCCGCCGCCCGGCGGCTGCTCCGCGTGTTGGCTTGGGGGGCACCGGTGTTGGCGGCCGGCGCCGGTCCGGTGGCGGCGGACCGGGATAAACTGGTGGAGGCCAATAGCGGCTTTGCCTTTGGTTTGATGACGCAAATCACGGCGGTGGATCCGTCGGCCAATGTCTTTATTTCGCCCTACAGCGTTTCGAGCGCCCTGCAGATGACCGCGGCCGGCGCCGCCGGCCAGACCCGGGTGGAGCTGCAGCAGGTGTTGAAAACGGGAGGCCTGGACGCGACGGCGCTGCCGGCGGCGGTTCGGGATTTGGACCGGGAACTGGCTGGTCGCAAGGAGGTGACGCTGAACCTGGCCAACGGGCTTTGGTTTGAAAAAGGATTTCACTTAAAGCCCGCGTTTGTGGACTGCAACCGACAGTTTTTTCAGGCGGCGCTGGAGGGGGTGGATTTTGGCACGCCGGGCGCGGCTGACGTTATCAACAACTGGGCCGATCGCCAGACGCACGGGAAGATCCAGCAGGTGGTTTCGTATCCGTTTCCGCCGCGCACGCGGTTGGTTTTGGCCAATGCGATCTACTTCAAGGGGCAATGGGTGGATCCCTTCAAAAAGAACCTCACGCAGCCGCGGGCGTTTCATCTGGCGGATGGCCAGTCGCAAGACACGCCGATGATGAAGCAGGGGGGCAGTTTCCAGTATCAGGAAGCGGCGGATTTTCAAGCGGTTCGGCTGCCGTATCGGGGCGGCTTGGAGATGGAACTGTATTTGCCGGCGGCGGGTTCCTCTCCTCGTCAGCTCCTGGGTGAATGGGCGGATCGGCGAAAGTTCGCCAGCAGTTTTGCGTCGCGAGAGGGCATGGTGGTTTTGCCGAAGTTCAAAATGAACTACCAGGTGTTGCTCAACGAGCCGTTGAAGGCGTTGGGCCTGCGCAGTGCCTTTGGGGACGGCGCGAATTTTTCCGGGATTGCGGACGAGAAAACGTGCATCAGCCAGGTCTGCCAGAAAAGCTACGTGGACGTGGACGAGGAGGGGACCGAGGCCGCCGCCGTGACGACCGTGCAGATGACGTCTCTGGCGATGCGGCGGCCTCCGCCGAACCGATTTTCCATGATCCTGGACCGTCCGTTTTTCTTCGTGATTTCGGATACGGGCACCGGCTCCGTTTTGTTCCTGGGCATTGTCAACCATCCGGCCGCCGGCTCTTGATGGCCCGCCCAGGACCGGTCCGCGGGCAGGAGCGCGGCCGTTCTCGGCCGCGGGGACAGGATTTTGAGCAGGCCATGACCTGCCAACGATTTTCACGACGAACGGTCGCGCTACGACGCGCCGCTCGAATTCCAACCCGCCGCGCCGCACGTGCGCGTCAGCGCCCGAGACGGCCGCGGACCAAGGCCCGGCGCAATGGCGAGGCGGAGGGCGAACGCACCAGCGTCATCGGAGTGCGGTGGCCCTCCACCGCTTTGGCACACGTCCTTGTTTTTAATCCGAGCAACCAAGGTTTGTTCACTCGGGCCGCATCTTTGCGCGAGCCATGAGACGTCCGCTCATAGCCGCGCCAAGGGAAAATCCATTTGCCCGCAGGTTGGCAAGATTCGCCTTGGGCCAAAGCTCCAGAGGACTGGAGCACTCCAGGACGCTGGCGCGTGTCACGATCGCCCCTTCGGTCGCCCCGCGCTGAGCCGTGCGGGCGTTGCGGCTGCTGGGCGGTTGAGCGAGGACGGGCGAAATCCATTTCGGAAGTCGCGTTAATAAAAAAAGACCGCGCTGGCTCGCGGTCTTGAAGGGGGCGGCTGGCCGGAATTATTTCACCAGCGTGCGGCAGAATTTATCGAGGCGGTCGAGGCCTTTCTCGATATTGGCCATGCTGGTGGCGTAGCTGAGCCGGATATAATCATCGGCGCCGAAGGCGATGCCGGGCACGGCGGCGACTTTCTCCGCTTCGAGCAGGCGGGCGCAGAAGTCGGTGGACTTGAGGCCGGTGCCCGCGATGTTCGGGAAGAGGTAGAAGGCGCCCTTGGCATTCACGCAGGAGAGGCCGGGAATGGAATTCAATTTCTTGTACGCATAGCGCCGGCGGCGGTCGAATTCCGCGAGCCAGATGGGCAGGTGATCCTGGGGACCGGTCAGCGCGGCCACGCCGCCCTTTTGGGCAAAGGAGGTGGGATTGCTGGTGCTGTGGCTCTGGATGGCGTCAATGGCCTTGGCAATGGGTTCCGGCGCAGCCAGGAAACCCAGGCGCCAGCCGGTCATGCTCCAGGCCTTGGCCAGCCCATGCACGATGATGGTGTGTTCAAAATGCGCCGGCGAGAAGCTCGCCACGCTCTTGACTTGCACTCCGTCGTAAAGCAGGTGCTCGTAGATTTCGTCGCTCATGATGAGGACGTTCTTTTCCACGCAGACATCGCCGAGCGCCTTGGTTTCCTCGGGCGTATAGACGCTGCCGGTGGGGTTGCTGGGCGAATTGAGGATAAACAACCGGGTCTGGGGGGTGATGGCCCGCCGCAACATTTCCGGCGTCAGCTTGAATTCCGTCCGGTCGCTGGTCGGCACGATGACGGGTTTGGCGCCCGCCAGTTTCACCATTTCCGGATAGCTGAGCCAGTAGGGGGAGGGGATGATGACTTCATCGCCCGGTTCGCAGGTGGCCATGATGGTATTGAAGCAGGAATGCTTGCCGCCGCAGGAGACGATGATCTGCGAAGGCTTGTAGGTGAGGCCGTTCTCGCGCTTGAATTTGGCGGCGATGGCTTCACGTAATTCCAGGATGCCGCTGCTCGGGGTATATTTGGTGAAGCCGGCCGCCAGGGCCTTGGCCGCGGCGTCCACAATGTGTTGCGGCGTGGCAAAATCCGGTTCCCCGGCACCAAAACCAACGACATCTTCGCCCGCAGCTTTCATCGCCTTGGCCTTGGCGTCAATGGCCAGGGTCAGGGATGGCGTCAGGGAGGCGGCGCGTTGAGATATTTTGTAATTCATAATGAGCGGCAGGAATTCTAAGCCCAAAGCCCCGCGGTGCAAGACGGGATTTGTGGAATCAGCCGCCGTGGGGAAGCGCCTCCGGGAAAAGGAAAAGAGCCTGACTAAAAAACCACAAAAAAAGTCAGGCTCTTAAACCCTATCCCAATCACCTACATATATTCAGACCAAGGGGCTGGAAATATGTTCAAAATAGAGCAGACTTTTTTCGCCAATCGTCGCTTTAGCTGGTTGGTTATGGCTTAAATTGCTTTTAATAAGTAACTTGTGAAAATGCAACTCGGCGCAGAATAAAGCTTAATTATCCGAACTTTTGGCAGTTTCGATCAATTCCCAGAACTTGGGATTCTCCTGCAGCGCCTGGTCCTCCTCCACCTTGATGCCGGACCGGAACAGGAAATCCTTGAGGGTGTGGCGGCTGAGGATGCGGTGCACCAGGACGCCCAGTTGGTGGCGTTCAAAGTAGATCCGGTAGTCACCCACCCGGAAGCGGTGCAGCGTGTGGCCATCGCTTTCCAGTTTGCCGAAGTCCTCCAACTCGCTGCCGATGACATGTTGCGGCAGGCCGCGGAAGTCGCCCAGGATCTGCAATTGCAGTTCCTTGGGCATGCGTGCCAGTTCCGCCGCGCTGGTGGGCGTGAAAATAATCTGAAAGGTGTTCATGCTTGAGCCACCAGCAATCTACCTTTCGTCTCCCGGGGAGGCAACTCCCATTCCATTTTTGGTCGCCACCCGATCGGAACAACCGGTCACCGTAAAAATCCCAATTCGCTAATAGACTGGGAAAGTGCAATAAGGCAGGCACTTGACACAAAATCGTCGAAGGCCTAGAGTGCGGATGGGTTTTCTAAAATCAACCGGTTGCTTATGGGATCGCCTATGGATTCAAAAATGAATGGCAGGGTATTCACCGCTTCTGCTTCCCGGCAGACAGACCTTGACGGATTTACGTTGATGGAGTTGTTGGTGGTCATCGCCATGACCGGCATCCTGATCGTGATGGTGCTGCCGACGTTGGGTTTTTCCAAGGCCAAGCCGCAGGCGGTGTGGTGCCTGAACAACTTCAACCAGTTGGCCAAGGCCTGCGCCATGTATACGGGCGACAACCAGGGGTTTTATCCGCCCAACCCGGATGACGGCGGCACCACTGCTGGCTATGAATGGTGCGCCGGCGAGGTGGAGGGATGGGAAACCCTGGCTGCGGGGGGAAACGCGGAGGCGGGCGATGCAGACTATCTGACGAATCCGAGATATAGTTTGCTGGCGCCATATCTAGCCAGCAGCGCGGTGCCCTTTAAATGTCCAGCGGATTGGCGCACTTGCGTGTACAAGGGCCAGATCGTGCCGGTCGTTCGCAGCGTCTCGGCCAATGCCGGGGTGGGCACGGCGGATATTTCTTGGTTGAATGGCGGGAGCCATTCCGGGATTCCCCGTTCGCCTGTGGGGGGGAGTTGGCTCACGGGGGGCGGTGGCGAGTTGCAGACGACCTATGCCACCTTTGGTACAACTGCTGATTTTAAGAATTGTAGCCCTTCGGATATCTGGATTTACGCGGATGAAGACCCGTTGAGTGTCAATGACGCCGCCATGGAGGTCATCGCCGCCTCACCAGAGGTCATTGATTATCCCACCACGCGGCATCAGAACGCGGCCGGTTTTGGGTTTTGCGACGGGCATACCGAGCTCCACAAGTGGAAGAGTAACGTCTTTTATCTCAATCAGGCTGGGTATAATCAGACCATTACTTCGGTTGGCAGTCCCAAGTACAAGGACTGGTTCTGGCTGGCTTGGCATGCGTCGCGCAAATTGAGCACCGGTAACATTCCGTGAATACAGGGGGCATATGAAAACCATTGTCGTTTTTGCTTTTTTGCTGTTAGCCCTGGCGGCCACGGCCGTTCCCCTGCAATGGGTGACCGAAAGGAATGGCGCCGATGCGCCGTCCGTCAGCGCTGGCGGCAACTCGTTTATGCCGGTGTTGGGCGGCAACGGTCGCTACGTGGCGTTTGCCAGTACCGCCAACAATCTCGCGTTGACGGCCAGCAACACGCCGATCCAGAAATTGAGCCCGACCCCTTTGGAGGTGTATCTCCGTGATCGCGCCAGCAACACCACCGTGCTGGTGAGCGTGAATTTACCGGGGACCGCCAGCGGCGATCAGGACGCGCTGCCGGTGGCCGTTTCGACCAACGGACAATTTGTGCTGTTTGAAAGGGCGGTCACTCGTTATTTGCCCTATGGCCTCAGCAACGTGACGGCCCAGGTTTTTGTGCGCGATGTGCTCAATGGCACCACGATTCTTGTGAGCGTCAACACCAACGGCGTTTATGCCAATGGCGCCTCTTACAGCTCGGCGATGACGCCCGATGGGCGTTATGTGGCGTTCGCGAGTGCGGCGACGGACTTGGTATATGGTGACACGAATGGCATTCCGGACGTGTTTGTGCGCGACTTGCTGGGCGGGACGACCACCCTGGTCAGCGCGGGTGCCAAGGTGGTGAGCAGCGGAAACAATGCACGCTCCGACACGCCGGCGATCACGCCGGACGGGCGCTACGTGGCCTTTTACAGTTGGGCAACCACCAACCTCGTCCCGCGGCAGGTATTCGGCGGGGAAATTTTTCAACGGGACCTGGTCGCGGGAACCACGACGTGGATCAGCGTCGACGCGCGAAGTTTGTATAAATCTGTCGCGGGGACGAGCAACGTGGTTTCCAGCAATCTGCGGATGAGTGACGATGGCAATTACATTGCCTTCGAGACCTTCACCAACGCGCCGGCGCCGACCTACATGACGGGCGGACGCGGAATTATTCTCCGCTACGATCTGGCGAGTGGCCTGACGGATTTGATCCATACGAATGCCTATATGCCGTGGGGACCGTTCGAGAGTATTCAAGACCTGGACATGACGCCTGACGGCCGGTTCGTTGCTTTTGTGGCCAATCTGAATGGCAGCGCCGGCACGAATACGGCGGTTTATCTCTGGGATGCCGACAGCGGCACGAACGTGCTCGTTAGCGCCAACACCAATGAGGTTTTGCCGGCGGCGAATTTCTGTGACCTGCCGGTCATCTCTTCCAATGGACAATATGTGGCTTTCTTCAGCGACAGCCCCGAGTTGGCCACCAACGCGTCGGGCAGCGGCACCTACGCCTATCTTCGTGACATGGCGGCGGGAACCACCCTGCTCATCAACGCCGACACCAATGGTGCGAGCGCCGGCGACGATTCCATGCTGTCGCTGGAATTGAGTGCGGATGGGCAATGTGTGGCGTTTGAGAGCGCGCTGCCGAGTTTGGTGATGGATGACGATAATCGCGGCTCCGACGTATTTCTGCGCAATGTTACCAACGGGTTTGCCGAACTGATTTCTGTCCGGCAACCCAGCCTGCCGTCGCTCAGCAGCGTCGGTTCCTCCCAGTTATCGAGTCAACCCATCAGCCAGAATGGACGGTACGTGACGTTCGCCAGTGACGCCGACGGACTGGCGCCGGGCAATACCAGCCTCGCCGGCTTCGACGTGTATGTGGGCGACTTGTACGCGGGGACCAATCAAATCGTGAGCATGGGGACGCTGGGCAGCGCGGCTTCCGGGGTTTCCATCGAGCCGGCGATCAGTGGCAATGGCCGTTACGTGGCCTTCACCAGCGCGGCGACCAATCTGATTGCCATGGATACCAACCATGCCACCGACGTTTTCCTCCGCGATCTTCAGGCGCAGACGACGACCTTGGTGAGTGTGAATGCCGACGGCACCGGGGAAGGCAATAAGAACTCCTATTCTCCCATGATCAGTGCTGACGGACGGTTCATTTTGTATGTCAGCAAAGCCAGCAATTTGACTTCCGATTCGGTTAGTGGCACCGACAACCTCTTTCTGCGTGACGAACAAGTGGGCACGAATTACGCGTTGACGACTCTCGGCCAGGTTTGCGCGGCCATGACCCCCGACGGCCACTTCGTGGCATTCGCCAATGCGAGTTCGACGGCCACGATCTATGTGTGGGATGCGCAACAGGCCGAAGTAGTCTCCAGCCTTCCGGGCTCGTCAGGGGCCGTGCAGTTGGTGGCCATCAGCCCGGATGGCAACCGCATTGCGAGCCTTGCCGGCTCAAGTTCGCTGACGCTTTCGATTTGGGATCGCGCGGCGAACACAGTCTCTGCCGTCAGCTCCGGCTACTTCATTTATTCACACCCGGGGCTGCGCTTCAGCGCCGATGGGCGGTTCCTGACCTACGCTATGAGTTCCGCGGCCACGGGCATCAACCAGGTGTATCTTTACGATTTTCAGACCCAGAGCAACTTGCTGGTGAGTCACGCCGCCAATTCGGTGGCCGCCGGTGACGGGACTTCGGATGGACCGGATATCAGCGCCGATGGCCGGTTCATCATCTATCGCAGCGCCGCCAGCGACCTGGTGGCCGGCGTGACCAATAGGGTGCCCAGCGATTTTCTTTACGATCCGACGACGGGCACCAGCACCATCCTGAGTACGGGGATCTACGGCCAGGGCTTCGCAAACGACCGTTCACAGGCGCCGCTGTTCAGCGGCGATGGGCACACGGTGGTCTTTGGCAGTTGGGCCAACGATTTGGTGGCGGACGATTTCAACCCGTTTAACGGCGTATTTGCCTATGCCTTTCTGTATGCCGCGATTGCGGGAAGCAACGGCACGCCCACGATCAACTGGCCGGCCTCGGCCGGCCAAACCTATCGTGTGGAGTACAAGGATGACTTGTCCGATCCCGCTTGGCTCCCGCTAGCCGGCGCGATTACGATCGTGGGGAATCGGGGTTATTTGACGGATTCAACGTTGACGTCGGGGCGCCGGTTTTATCAGGTAGTGTCGGATAACTGAGTGCGGAGCCAATTGAGTGCGGGGTGCGGAATGCGGAATGCGGGGCGGTGGGGCGCGTCACTCCGTGCGCGCCGCGAGCGTGGCGCGGCGGCTCTCAGGCCTACGCGATCACGAGTGAATGGCGGCGTTGATGACGCGTAGCGGACTGGGCGGAGGATTATTGCGGTGCGACGCGTTGAGAAAGCTTGAGCA
>CAYTJG010000095.1:0-17835 GCA_964437865.1 uncultured Bifidobacteriaceae bacterium
AGAAAACGTTGGTATTGATACCCGTGGCACCCTGGGCATTGATCGGTGCCTCGCCCGCATAACCGGTTAAACTCAACAAGGGATCCTGAGTCAATTCCCCCTGCGACAAATCAACGTTGGCGCCCGTCAACGAAATGGACCCAAGATAGCTCACGTCGATGGTTCCGGGGTTGATGATGTTCGTGGCCGCCACCACGCAATTGCCAATCGTGTCCGGAATGTAGTACGACTGTTGAGTTCCGAAATATTCATCGACGTAGTAGAAGTCATTCCCGTCGGCTTCGGCGCCGCAACGGATGCTTCCGGAATTGAAAAACGTCCCCGCCCACAGGTTTTGGGAAGAGGTTTGCTGGTCAAATTGATAACCAACGGCAAAGGTAGTGTTCAACCCAGCCAGCAGTGCGCCGTAGAAAACAGAGTAACTGTTGGTCAAACTCGCTCCATTCGCGATCATCGTGCCCGCGTTGGTGTAGAAGAGCGTGTTCAGGGTCTCGTAGAGCGGTGCGCCGGCCTCATACGTTTCGTAACCGACCTGAAACGTGTAGCCGGATTGGTTTAAAAAGCCCCGGGCATCGATTTGGGGCGGCGGCGTGCCGGGAATCGTGTAGATTGAATTTGCCCCGTTGACGTAGAGCGGGATGGTGGCCCAGACGGCCGGGGCCAGAAATACACCCAAGAGCGCCAGCAGCCACCGGCACTCGGCGAAATTTTGATTTAAACGGCGTAGAGGTTTCATGCCTGTCAGTTAATCGTAATTGAAAGTGTCCACTTCACGGTGCGGGGTTCGCCATCCGTCAAGACCAGCACAAAATCGTAGGTGCCGGACGCCGCGGGGGTGCCGGAGAGCAACCCCGTGCTGGAAAGCGACAACCCCGGCGGAAGCCCGCTATCGGCCACCCCGGATACGCCCGTGGCCGACCACGTGAACGGGGCCGTGAACCCGCCGCCGACCGCACTGAATTGAACGCTATAGCCATAATTTACAGAACCCGCCGTCAACGCCCCGCTGCTGTCGATCGCCCCGCTGGGCGAGGTAATCAATTGAACCGTCACCTGGTTCTCCAGATTTTCCAAGCTGGTGGTATTCGGGAAAACCACGGGCGCATTCGTGCTGCCATCAAAGGACGCCCACTGCAACAGCGGATACTGGGTGGTCTCATTCACCTCCGTAGGATTGAGGTAGGAATTCTTGTCCGTAAACGGCCCGTTCTCGAAGACCGAACCGACGCGTTGATAGGTGATAACCGAGGGTGAATCGATGATTCCCGGGCCATGCAGTCCCGTAATCTCCTGGGAGGAATTGAAGGTGAGATTCCGGAGGACGGTGCCGACATAGTTGATGCCCCCGGGGCCATCGGCGTAATCCTGCGCCGCCAGCAAAATATCCGGCTGGTTAATAAGACGCACCACCGGATGCGACTCCCACAAGTGATTGGTAAAGTTGTAGAACACCATCGTGGTGTAGTTGGTGATCGGCGGTATGAACTGACCGGTCAGATAATCGTAGGTGTCATTGCGGACGAAACGAACGCCGCCGATACCCCGGTATTTTTCCACCGCATTGGTTTCCACCGTGCAACTCACGGGATTGGCCACCCAAGTGTAGTTCGTGAAATAGGTCACGTCCGCGAGCGAGCTAGAATAGCCGGTGGTATTGGTGGCCGTCACGACGTTCGTATTGGCCGCCGCCAGAACGTTGGTATAGGCGAACACGTTCGTCAATCCCGGCCGCAACAGGTCCAAGGGACAGAGATTGGTGCCGAAGATCGGCAGCACAAAGAAATCACCCGAGGGAATATTCAGCGTGAGCACGTGGGTGGTGACATTGGTGACCGGCGGTGAACCGTAAGGAGCCCCGACGTCCGGGCCAACGGTGGTGGTTTGCCGATGAACCTTGGTAGTGGGATACACCTTGTCGGGCACAACGTTGGCAAAGGTAGTCACGAACTTCTCCAACAAATAGGGCACGCGGTTGCTCACGGTCACCAGGAACAGGTTGCTGGAATACGTGCTCCCGACACCGCCATTGGTATAGTACTGGCTGTAAACCCAGTTCGTGGCCAGCACGTAATAGTTGGTGGAGCTGGAAATCACGAGCCCGGGGTAGATCGCCTCCAGCGCCGCCGGACTGTTGGTAATGGAGGAGGCGATCAGCCAGCCGTAATCCCCATAGCCGTAGGTCCCGTCAAAGGCGTAGAAACCTCCGTTGGTTCCTGAAAAATTGTTCGTGGCTGTGGCGCTGGGAAACAACACCTCCGAACCCGGTGCGTTTGTGGAAATGGCGAACAAAAAACTATTCGTGGAAAGCGGTTCCACGGCGGCGTTGTTGGTGGTCATCAAATAGCGCAAACCGGCCACGTCATCGCGAGTCAACCCGTTGTAGTAACCGCCGAGCTCCAAGCCATAAACCGTAGGCAGGTGCCATTCCTCCAGACTGGCATATTGTTCAAAATTCTGAGCGGTGTTCGCCGCCACCGGAATGTTCTGCAAACCGGCAGGATCAGTCGCGAAAACAACGGTGATGGCCAGATCCGGCGGCGGGCCCGAACAATGTTCCGTGATATAGTAAGACAATAACGCGTTGTTCACGTACGGCGTGTACACCAGATTCTGCAGGGAGGGATCAGAGACGCCGTCGAAGTTTCTTTGGACCACAAGATAAGTGGCGGTCAGCGGGCAGGCGGTGCCTGGATCGCGGTCATGCAAGGTCCAAGAGAACCGGGCCGGATCCGCCAACCCAAGCTGCTCCACCAACAGATGCAAGGTGACGGATTTAATATCGGTGAGATACAATGACTCAGCCGTGTAATTATAATGCTCCCCCGTCAGCGGAAATTCCGTAAGTCCGGCGCTATACTTGTCCACGTTCGTGATGGCATTCAGGATGTTGAAGGCGCCGTCAATGGCGACCTTACCCTCGTCCCCAAAGAAATCGCCAGCGTCAAAGCTCGGGTCGTAGGCGTAATAAAGGATTGGAACATTGCGGCGATAGCCTTCGCCGATATTGTGGGGCCCGCCGATATCCCCAAGCCATTCGGGTTCTCCGGGAATGTCTTCTTCATTATACGCCATTTCGTAACCGATGGTAACCACCTGCCAAGGCTCACCGCCCGCATCTGGTAGCATCGGTCCCAACAGCGAAAACCCGAACCCGGACCGCACACTGGCGGCCAGCAAGGCAATCCAAAAATAGCGTTTAATTATTTGCTGCATACGAGATTTTATTGGCGCAGAAGAACCACACGGAAGTATTGGTTGGCTCCGCCGCCAATATAAATGGAATCGGAGGCGCCGGCGGCGAACCTCGGCGAGCCCACGTTGGTCCAGTTGTTAAAATCCGCCGTGCTCTGCACTTGGTAGGTGGCGCCCGCTTGCGTGTTCCAATTCAGGAACGGGCCTTCCGCGGTCGTGGTCACCTGTTCGCTCAGCCACGTGGCGGAGTTCGTTGGGATGCCGCCGCTCAAAAACACCTGGTAAAGCGACGGACCACCCGTCACCAAGGGTTTGGTCACACTGCCCGGCCACGAGCCGATGCTCGCACCGTAATATTGGGCCATCCATTCAAACGGGATGCCGTACCAACTGTAACCAGACCAAGTGGCGCCGCTCGCCGAGGGCGAAAGCGGAGAACGCCGCCCGTCGGTGGTGACATAATCCACGGCAAAAGTATTCGTGCTGCTGGCGGTCAGGCCGTTGGCCGCCGTCATGGTCCAGTTGTTCGAGTTGATCAACCCCGTGGGCGTGCTGCTGCCATCAACGTACACTTCGTAGTTGCTGACCGACAAGCCCAGCACCGGCGACCAGGAAACCACCAACTGCGGCTGATAGACGTTATTGCTCACCACAAACGGCGCCCACACATAAGGGGCGGACATGGCCAGGAGAATCGACGATACATTGAGGTAGCGCTGGCCGAACAGATCGAAACCGTACGGCGAACCCGTAAAGCTGGTCCAAACCACCAAATATTGGCTCGTTCCATCGGACGCAATCGCCGGTTGCATTTGTGAGCCGATCCACGTGGTGTTGACCTGGAATTCCCCGCCGACCTTGCTGCCATCCCGGTGGACGAACTGGCCAAAGACACCCTCGCGTGATCCATCCTGGCCGAGGCTCGTCCAAGTGACCAGATAATCCAAACCGATGGACTTGACATGGGGGACGTATTGGTCGCCGATGAGGTCGGTATTGACGGTCAGGGAATTGCCGCCGACGGCAGCACTGGAGAAGGGGCGGGCGTGAATATCCCAACTGTTGGTGTGATTCGAGAGGTCTTTCTCACTCCAAGCCACCAGGAAGCTGCCGTCCGAGGCGACGGCCAGGGCCGGATTCGCGCACGGATTGGCGTCGGTATCCACCAGGAATTCGCCTGAGCTGGCGGAGCCAGAAGCGCCAAAAAGGCGCGCATAAATATCCACACTGGGCTGCGTGATGCCGGAGGCGGAACTATAAACGGTATTGGAACCCAAATCCGGGGCCAGCAACCGCTCCTGTTCGGACACCCAACTCACCACAAAGCCGCCATTGGGGAGGGCGGCCACAGCGGGCGTACGCTGGTTGTAATTGGTAAATTGGTTGACCAGGAAATTCGTTCCCACCGTCACGCCGCTGGGAGATAAAATCTGGCCATAGACGTCCAGCAGGGAATTCGAGCCCACTTGGTCAAAGCTGGACCAAACCACCACCACGTTGCCGTTGGTCAAAACGGCCAAGGCAGGATTATTCTGAAAATCCTTGGTGAACGTGTTCACCAGAATGTCGTTGGTGCTGAGGAAGGTATTGCTGGCCGTCAAAAAGCGGGCATAGATATGCTGCGCGCCCTGCTTGCCGCCCTGCCAGACAAATGCAGCTCCGCCGTTCTGCAGCAACGCCACGCGGGGGTTTTCCTGGTCGCCGACGCCGAGGACATTCACCCGGAACGAACTCAAGGTGCCCGACAAAGTGCCATCCAGCCGCCGGGCGCTGACGCCCCAACCGTCGCCGTCCGTCACATTATCCTGCCACACAATCATGCCGTTGGTCGGCGAAATTGCCACGTCAGGAAACATCTGGTCGCCCAACAAGGAGCCGACGACGGAATACTCCGTGCCGTTGGACGCATAGTAGTTGGTTTGGGCCGGAGCCTGGGAAACAAGCGCCAAGGCCAGGATGCCGGCGCAGGACGCGGCAACACTTCTCACGCGGACGAAAGACAACATAAAACAACGGGTGCACGATAAACCATCGCGCCGGATTTGTCGAAAAAATCCTGCCATCGCGGTGCCCAGCTTGGCACCGGCCACATTTGAATTCCAGCTTTGCAAATTCATGTTATATCAACTCCGCCTGCTGGCCGGACAGGGTCCGATCCAAGCTCTCAAGCATGCCCTTAAAACCCCAGCGCCGGAACAGCTCACGCAACTGTTCCCGGTTCGCCGGCCGGACTGCCAGTTGTTCCGGCACAAATTCACAGGCCACTTCGTGCAACTGCACCAGCCGCAGGTTGCGCCTGACGATCTCCCCTGACTCCTGCAGAGCCACCCGCAATTTCTCCGATTTCACCTCGGCCAACCGCGTCAACAGAACGGTTGCCGAGCCAAATTGTTTTAACAAATCGGTGGCTGTTTTGGGCCCCACGCCCGGCACCCCGGGGATATTATCCACCGCATCGCCCATCAGGGCCAACCAGTCGGCCACCTGCCCCGGCTCCACCCCGGTCTTCGCGAGCACCTGCGCACGCGTCCAGACCACGCCCGCCGTCTTATCGCCCGGATTCCACAACCCGATTTGGGGTGAAACCAACTGCATAAAATCCTTATCCGAGCTGGCAATCACCACGTGCCAACCCGCCGCCGCCGCCCGGCGCGCCAAACAGCCGATGTAATCATCGGCCTCAATGCCTTCGCCGCAATAACTGGCCAGCCCGGCGGCCGCCAAATACTCGACCAACCCATCCAACTGCAACCGCAAATCCGACGGCATCTCCGGCCGCTGCTGCTTATACTCGGGATGGATGGCCGCCCGTTCGGCGCTCAGTCCGCCATCCCAAACCACCATCGCCCCCGCCGGCGCCAGCGCCCCAAGCAATTTTTCGAGCATCTTGATGAACCCGTAAATGGCATTGGTTGGCTGCCCTTCCGGCCCGCGCAGATTCCGGATTGCATGAAACGCCCGGTAAGCATACGCATGACCATCGACGATCAACAGGCGCGTCACGGCGCCGTGCCCTGGACTGTGCCCGAGAACCGGATGGTATTCGTCGACAAGGTCGGCGCCACGTTACCCGGCGTCTGCACCGGGAACGAATTGATGGCAAACGGCAAATCATCATCTGAATGCACCCGTTGGCCGGCCGGATCCACAATCGTCGCCGTTACGAAAATCATCAAGTTGTCCCGCGAGGTCGTCTTGCTCTGGCTTTGGAACAGCCGCCCGAGAACCGGAATATCCCCGATGACGGGGACCGAGTTCTTGGTCTCACTCATTGACGAGGTAATCAAGCCGCCCAAGACGACGGTCTGGTTATCCCAGACGTTCACCGTGGTCACCAACTGCCGGACGGTAAAGATGGGGAGCACCGTGGGGAGCTCCACCACGTTCAGGTTCCCCACCGCGCCCAGCGCGAGCCCGACTTCGGCCGCGCTCTGCGTGTCGTAGCCGCTGAATTCAGTGTCTGAGGGCAAGAGCGCCAAATTGATCGTGTACCCGTCGGCCAAGACATAAGGGACCACGTCCAGCACGGGCCCCAGTTCAATCGACTGCGTTTGGGGTGTGATGGCCGAAGTGCCCGGGGAAAAGGTATTATTTTGCGCCGTGGCCTGGGTGGCGCCGATCAGGCCGGCGACCGCCGCCGCGGGCAGCGCGAGTTTATACGATGAATTGAAGAGTGACTTTTTCATGGTTGCCTCGGTGGCTCAAAATTACGGGGTGGAACTGGTACCGGTGGTGGTGGTGGCACTTTGACCTTGGGTGAAGCTGACCCCCACAATGATCGACTTCACGGTGGTGGCGCGCATCTGGGTCTGTCGTCCGCTCAGGACCGTGATTTCGGGCTCGCCCAGGTTCTCCACGCCGGACCGCGTTTCCAACGCATGCAGGACCACCTGAAAATTGGGATCAGTCATAATACCGGTGATCGTGGCGGTGGAGGATCCGGTACCGGAAGACAAGCCGCTGTTAAACAATTGGTTGCCGGTGGTGGCAATGGCACCGCCGGAAGAAGTTGTCGGGAATGCGCCGCCACTGGAAGTGGTGAGCGAGCCGGCATTGCCGCCCTGCGCCACGATGTTTTTGTTGTCGCCGAGATTGAACTGCCCAAGGTACCAATCAAAACCCAACTGTTTATCATCGGATTGGCTTACCTCGATGAAACGCGCCTTGATGTGGACCTGGGGCGGCACTTGGTTAAGCACCTGCAACGCCTGTTCGATGGTATCCAAATCGGTTTCGGTGGCCTTCACAAACAGATAGCCCAAGCGATCGTTGAAGAAGACGGCTTTACCGTTCGGGTAGGCCAAGTTGACGCCGAGGGAGATAAAGAAGCGGGCCGCCACCTGACTCGGCGTGGCCGCCGAGGTTTGGACGGTAATATAGTCCAAGCCGCCTTGATTTTGGCCGCCGCCGCCGCTACCCAACGCCGAACCGCCACCCGCGCCGCCCTGGCCGCCGCCACCCGTGGTGCTGTTCAACAAGCTGCCCGCACCGGTCTGGCTACCGCCGCCGCCGCCGCCGCCACTGCCGCCGGTCGTACCGGAGCTACGGTTTTGACCGGAGCCGGCAAACGCATTGACCACACCAACCGGCGTGCTGAAATTGTTTCCACCGGAACTGCCACCGCCACCGCCGCCGCTGCCGCCGCTGCTGGAACCGGAGTTAAAACCCAGCGGATAAGAACTAACGCTGGTCAAACCGGAATAGAATGTGTTGGGATCCACCTTGAAGGTGCGCGTGATCAGTTGCGGGGTTTCCGCTCCCTTGGCTTGAAATATCACCGCAAAGTCCTGAATGGAATATTTAAGCGGATGGTCAGACACGGTAATAATGGCATCCAACACCTGCTGAAGGGTTACATCATCCAAGCTGGGGATCTTGATGGTAAACGTGCCCACGTCCGGTTGGTCGCTGGCACCACCCTCCGCGGCCGGCGCCACGGGCAAACCAGTATTGGGATCGATATTGGGCGCCCCCCCAGCGACGCCACCGCCGTTACCATAACGGCCAGCCCCCACGCCGCCACCGATGCCCCCGCCAAAACCACCGCCGCCAACACCGCCGCCCAACCCGAACCCTCCCGCCGTGGGTGCCGCCAGATCCTGGCCGGAATTGTCCGGATTATTGTTGATCAAGAAATTGATGCCCTTGCGTTCGGGATCGCGAATTTTGCACTGCGCCTGAAGCTGCTTCAACACTTCCGACAACGGCAGACCGTCGAATGAAACGCTGTCCAGATGAATATGCTGAAGCTTGGACATGATGATCTGCCGCCCCGGCCCGGTCCACACCAACGTGTTGGTGGCATAGGCGTTGGGGGCGGGAATATTCGCGGTGACCTTGGGCAAGGTCCATTGTTTCTCGACATGCTCCATGCGATCCTGGGTATCGGTATTGTGGTTGATGATATCGCGGTGGATTTTGGCCTGTTTGATCAGGTCCAGATAATAGGTGGCCGGGCGGTTATCCGGATCCATCTGGAGGGCCTGGGTGAGCTTGATTTCCGCCTCGTCAAATTTGCCCATTTCGTAGAAAACTTTTCCGTCCTGCACGAGCGTGCTGGCGGCCACCTTGTCCGAGACCACCTGGGGAATCTTATCCACCGTTTCCGCATCCGGAATGCGCCCCCGATAAGCCACCAGCAACTCATCGTTGTGCTTCTTGAAAGCCTGAACCTCATTCAGGTCCGGAGCCACCTTCAGTTTTTTCTCCTCGTTCAAAATCTGTTTCAGTTGCGTGTCGGCCTCCCGGAGGTCGCCGCGGTTTTGGGCCACCCGCGCCAGCGCCAGCCGCGTGGCCGTCAAACCGGCCACCGCCCGGGTGGTCTCCTCCGGTATGCCCGAGCCGATGTTCTCGGCCAGGATGCACGCATCCTGGAAAAGCTTGGCGGCACCAACCGTATCGCCCCGCTGCGCCTCATTGCCGGCGTCCACCAACTTCTGGCGGAGCACCAGGGTGTCGGCCTGTCGCCGAACCGCTTCGGTGTCCGCCGCGCCAATGGCGGCGTTGTCCTGCGCGGGGGCAGAACCCGGGTTGAATACAAGGGCGGCAAATCCAAGGAAAATAAATGCAGCTTTGGTCATGGCAGAATCAATTTCTTCTCAAGTGGGGCATTGCAATTTACAAACTTATCAGTCACGGAACAAATGGCAAAGATGTTTTTTTATGGTTCGACTGGTCCTCTAAAATTAGTTCGTTTTGATTGACTTCCACCACGATATAATCCCCTCCGCCGAAGGGCACTTTATCACCGGCGCGTTTGCCCTGGAAGACTTTTCTCTCAGGATCATAACGAAAATCCGCCGCGTAAGCATCGATTTGCTCGTACGGCTTATCCTTGGTTACCGTCACCGTCTTGCCACTATCCGCCAACTTCAGCACCAAGGCGTCGGGATTCTCGGGGGCGCCTTTGACTTCGAGCAGCCCAAAGTCAGCATTGGGCTTGTCGTCCTTGGACACGTAATGGGGAACGGCCTTGCGCTTGGCCTTGATGGGCGCCGCCTGCCGCTCCACTTTGATATCATACCGCACGCCGAGCTCGTTGGTGATGACTGAATCCAGCCAGATCACGGTGTATAACGGAAAGATGTTAGTCACCACCACCACCTGCGGCCCCGTCCGCGTGGTCTTCAGAATCAAGCCCTGTCCATCCAACGTCTTTTGCCATTCCATTGGATTAAACAGTTTATTAGTGTTCTCCAAATCAAAGTCATACGGTGCCTGGGCGCGGGCGATGGTGCCCTCGAAAAGTGCCATATCCAGGTTGGTAAGCTGCACCACTTTCGGATTGGTCAGGGTGAGGCGGGTGTCGGTCATTCCCTGCTGGTCGCTCGCGATATAGAACAGCATGAACACGAGACCGCCAATCAGGCCGGCCAGCATCACACCGAGCAGGACCTTTTCGTAATGTTTCTTGAGAAAATCCATTTTAACTCTTGAGCTCGAGTTTCACCACATCCACCTCGATCGTCACCCGAAGCAATTGTTCCTTGAGGGCGGTTTGCAACCCCCCCTTGCCGGGCTGGAACCCATTGGCCGCGGGCTGTTCGACTGGCTGTTGGACTCGGCCATACCGAGCGGCCCCCCGATACCGGTTTGCCCCGGCATCGTACGGTGCTGGCTGCATCCCATTCCCGGCATCAGTCGAAATTTCCGTTTCGGTGCCAGCTTTTTGGACGGAAATCGATTTTACAATAAATAGGTTGGTGGAATTGGCGAATCCAGCGACGGTTCGCGCCAGCTCCGGGGTAAAACCACGGAAGGTGAGCACGTAAGGCGTCATTACCGCCAAGCTGTTGGTAATGGGGACCTTGTCCGTATAATCCGTGGCCACCCCCTTGGTCACATCGTCCTCGGACACGCGCACCCGCTGGATGCTGTCCAAGTTGTTCACCCCGGCAGCAAACAAGACCTCGGAAATCGCCTTGACCTCCCCCAGTTGCTGGGCCAGTGGCCCCAGTCCGGAGGAAATGGACAGAATGTTGTTTTGCACTTGGAACGAAAAACAATAAGGCGGCTGGGGCGGCAGAGCCACGCTGCTTTCCTTGGCCTCCTGCGTCAACTCGTAAATCGTGGTCCCGAGCGCCGTCGCAAATGTCTTGCTCGTCACGTCCCCCGCCGGAATGGGGGCGATGGGATGAAACCGGACGGCGGCCCGAGCAATCCAAGCCCGCAGTTCCTTCTCCTGCTCTTTGGCGAGCTCGGTATTATTGATCTTATCGTTGCCCGGCTGCAGCGGCGCTTGGTTCATTTGCCCCAGATCCGAGTAAATTCCCTGCAACTGTTGCGCCTGCTGGGTGTTATTTGAGAAGCCTCGGTAAATATAGAAGCCGGCTCCGCCAAGAGCGCCCAAGGCGACAAGGCCAAACACCACAAAAAACAAATTGCGTTTGATCCAGCCCATATCAGAATTTCAGAGGTTTCGCGGGCGTTACCGTCACGGTAAAGGTAAAGGTTCCATCGGCATCATCGGCGGTAATCTCCCCTTCCAACTGGGTGGCCGTCGCCCCCGGATTGACCATCGGGGATGCCGCAATCTGGTCCCGCACCGCGTAGGCGATATCCTTGTTGTTGGCCGAGTCATTCACCGTCCGCTTCAGGCTCACCGCCCGGCAAACCAAAGTCAGGCCGTTCGTATTGGTCGTGGCGGCGGCCCCCTGGTCCGGAGTGGGGGTCGGCGCCGGAGCGGCCTCCATGCGATAGCGGGCCGAACCGCCGCGATAACCCATGGTAGGCGGAGCCGCCGGCCCATTGGCTGGATTCTGTGCAGCGGCCTCCCCGGGGATGCTCAATTGATCGATCCAAATGCCCACGTCCAAGCCTGGCTTTTGGTTCGCATATTGTTTGCGCACAGCGTCTTCGGACCGCACGAGCGCGCCCCGGAGTTCCAACAGAAAATCACCCCAATAATACCGGTCTTGAATCAATTCCGCAATGCCTTCGGCATTCCGCTTGGCGGTTTGCATGTTGGCATAGGCGGTCTTGAAGGTCTGCATCCGCGCTGTCGCCGCGGCCTGCTCCGGCGTCAACCGATCGATTTCCCGACCTTTGTTATCCGCCAGTTTCTGGAACAGAAAACCGACGGCGAACGTCACCAGCACAATGCTGGCCACGGTGGCGATCAAATAAGGCTTCTTTTGGTTGAACGACTGCCAGCGCAGGGTGCTATCCGGCATCAGGTTCATTTCCACGGGGCAGGTGGCCAGGTTGCGCAAGCCCAAACCCACGACTTCGCCCAGCGAATGGGCGACGCGCGACAACTCCTCCAGATTGACGGCGGGCGAAATCTGGATGTTGCGGAAGGGGTTGAAATACTCGACGGGGACGTTCAGTTTTTCGGCGAAGAACTGGGCCGTATAGGGCATGATGGACGCGCCGCCCGAAAGGAAGAGGCGCTGCGGGGCCGACCCGCCCTGCTGACCGCGGTAAAACTGCAGGGTCTGGTTGACCTGGATGTGCAGCTTGGTCATGAACTGGCGGGCGATCTTGGAGATGGCCGCCTGATAGGGGTTTTCGGGCTCCTCGTAGGCGCCACCCAAGCTCACGAAACCCTCGGCGATCTTGATCCGTTCCGCATCGTCAAACTTGAGTTTGCTCTCGTTGGCGAAGTCCTGCGTGATGGCATTGGCACCGAGATTAATGCTGCGGGAGAAGACCTTGCCCTTCTCAAAAAAGAGGAGATTGCTGGTTTTCGCCCCGATATCGAGCAACATCGTGCAGTCATCCAGCTCACCGTAATTGTAGCGGAAGGCGTTGCACAGGGCGGCCGGGGAGGCGTCACACAGTTGCAAATTCAGCTTGGCCTCCGCCGCCACGCGGAACAGGCCTTCGACGATGTCCGACTTGACGGCCACCAGCAATACTTCCAATTCGCCACCCGGGGCCGTACCCAAAATTTGGTAGTCCCACACCACCTCAGCGAGGGGGAACGGGACGTTTTGCTGGGCCTCATACTGGACGATCTGGTCCACCTTGCCGGAGTCCACCGGGGGCAGCTTGACGAACTTGGAAAAAACGTGGAAACCCGGGGCGCAAACATTCACGTCCTTGGCTTTGAACCCCTTTTCGGCAATGAGCGTCTGCAACGACGTGAGAATCAACTTCTCGCGCGTGGCGTCTTGCGCCCCTTCCAAGCCGAGCGGCTTGATGGCAAAGTTCTCAAGTCGCAACCCGCCCTGCTCATTGATCTCGAACTCCGCCAGCTTCAAACTTCCGGCCCCGAAATCAACGGTCAAGAATGACTTAGTGTTAAGCATCGCTGTTAGGTTTGTCCCATTACCAACCCTGCAACATTCGCGCACCCAAAATGGACAGGCCTGTTGATTAGGGCAAAATCTCGCACGGGTCAAACCAAAATCAAAAAATATTTAATTTGCCATTTTCGATTTTTTACCGAAAAGAGTTGCATCCCCTGCCTCCCTTTGGCTTTATCCCCCTCGTGTCGAATGCCGCCAGCCACCCATCGCGCCACCGCATCATTGTGCTTTACTCGGGCCATGTGCAGGGGGTCGGCTTCCGCTACACCGCCAAGACCGTGGCCACCGGCTTTGAGATTACCGGCCTCATCCGCAACCGGCCGGACGGCAGCGTGGAGCTGCTGGCCGAAGGCGCGCGCGAGGAGTTGGAGGCCTTTCGCCGGGCCATTCGCGATGCAGGTCTTGCTGGATTTATTCGGGACGAGAAGGTAGATTGGGCGGATGCGAAAAACGAGTTCCGGGGATTTGAAATCGTTCGTTAGTCAATGAAATACGCCATCATCGCTGATATTCACGGCAACCTGGATGCGTTCCAGGTGGTGCTGGAGGACATTCGCGCCCAAAAAGCCACTCACATCGTCTGTCTGGGAGACGTGGTGGGTTACAATGCCCAACCGAAGGAATGCCTCGACATCATCCGGCAGATGAACATCCCCTGCGTCAAGGGCAATCACGACGATTACTGCTCGACTGAGAATCATCTCGACGGCTTCAATCCGCACGCCGCCGAGGCGGTGCATTGGACGCGGGAGCAACTCTCGCCCGAGGACAAGCAGTGGTTGCGCGAGCTGAAGTATTCGCGCATGGCCGCCAACTTCACCATGGTCCACGCCACGCTGGACGCGCCGGAGCGCTGGGGCTACGTCTTCGACAAGCTCGCCGCCGCCGCCAGTTTCCCGTACCAGAACACCCAGATGTGTTTTTTTGGCCATACCCATGTGCCCGTCGCCTTCATGCGCGACACGGTGGTCCGGGGCGGCACCTATTCCAAATTCAAGGTCGATCCGTCCAAGAAGTACTTCATCAACGTGGGCGCCGTCGGCCAACCCCGCGACAACAATCCCAAATGCGCCTATGTCATTTACGACATGGACCTGCAAACGATTGAACTGCGCCGGCTGGAATACGACATTGCCTCGGCCCAGAAAAAGATTCTGGCGGCGGGCCTGCCCGAGCGCCTGGCTGAACGCCTGGCGTTTGGACGATGAACCCGGTCGGGAGCCGGCCACCCAACCCGGGCTACTCCGCGCGGAAACCTTTGCCCGCGGCCCCCTCCTCGGGTCCCACGGGGCCTGAGCCGCCAGACCAGAGGGAAGCCATCCTTGAAAATTCTCATTCTCAAACCCAGTTCGCTGGGTGACGTCATCCAAGCGTTGCCGGTTCTGCGTTTGTTGAAACTCCGCTGGCCCCGCGCCCAAATCCACTGGTGGGTGGATTCCGCCCTGGCTCCGCTGCTGGAGGGCGATCCGGACCTTGCTGGCGTGGTTCGCTTTGAGCGCCGGCGCTGGGGCCATCCCCGCTATTGGCCCGAGATGGTCCGCAGCATCCACGGCCTGCGGCAAATGAATTTCGATCTGGTGATCGACCTCCAATGCCTGGCCCGCAGCGCGATTTTTGCCTGGCTGGCCAATGGCCGGAAACTGGTGGGCTTGGATGAAGTTCGTGAAGGCGCCCGGGCCTTTTATGATTTCGTGGTGCCGCGCGGCTCCTTCCATACCCATGCGGTGGACTGGTATTTATCAGTCCTGCCGCTGCTCGATGTCCCGGTCCATAATCAATTCGAATGGCTGCCGGTCCGGCCCGCGGTAGCCGCCGCCATCCGCCAAAAATGGCCGGATGGCCCCGTGGCCGCCCCACCGCCGGCTCGCGTCCAAGGTTCAAAAAACGCGCTGCATTCGCCGGGCTGGATTGTCATTCAGCCTGGAGCCCGCTGGGCCAATAAGCGATGGCCGGTGGAACACTACACCGAACTGGTCCGCCTGCTGGCCCAGCAACACCCCGCCGCCCAGTTTGTCATTCTCGGAGCCAAGAGCGACCACCTGCTGGGGGCCATCATCGCCGAAGGCGCGCCGGAGCGTTGCCTGAACCTGTGCGGCGAAACCACCCTGCCCGAAATGGTCGAGTGGATTCGCCGGTGCGATCTGATGGTCACCAACGACACCGGCCCCATGCACGCCGCCGCCGCGTTGAAGAAGCGGTTGATCGCCCTGTTCGGCCCCACGGAACCCCGGCGCACCGGTCCCTACGGTCAAGTCGAGCAGGTCCTCCGGATCGATCTCCCCTGTTCGCCCTGCATGAAGCCGCGCTGCCGTTTTGAACGGCCGGAAGAATGCCTCCGCGCCCTCTCCCCCCGGCAGGTCCTGGCCCGGCTGAGCTAAGAGCCTCCAGATGTGGGGATTGCCGCCACGTTTGAAACAAGAAGGTGATCGGACTTGTTTTAAACACTTTACAATATCATCACCTTAACTTACACTTAAGCCATCGGCTGTTTCGGCCGATTTAACGATAGAATGCGATCAGACGCCAACAACAGTTGTTGCGAACGGTGCGAGGCCAACGCCTCGCCCGAAGTCGGATCTAATCTGACGCCGCCCGTCAAAACGCGAATTCTCTTCGTGGACGACGAGCCGTCGATGTTGCGGGTATTGAAAATGGGGATGCGTTCGATGATCGGCGCCTGGGACATGGAGTTTGCCAACAGCGGCGAGGAAGCATTGAATTTGTGCAAACAGCGTCCGTTCGACGTGGTGGTGACGGATATGCGCATGTCGGGCATCAATGGCGCGCAATTGCTGAATCACATATTGCGCCTGAGTCCCCAGACCATCCGCATCGTGCTCTCGGGCTACTCGGACCTGAGCGAAGTGCTCGGCTGTATCGGCCTCACCCACCAATTTCTGGAGAAGCCCTGCAGCCTGGACGATCTAAAAAGCTGTCTCATCCGCGTCAGCCAGGTCAACGCCCGCATCACCAACGATCGAGTCCGCGTGGTCGTGGGCAGCCTGAAGAATCTCCCGAGCCTGCCGGAGCTGTACTTGGAGATCACCGACGCGCTCCAATCGCCCAACTGCTCGGCCCAACGCGTTGCGGAAATTGCCTCCCAGGATCCGGCGATTGCCGCCAAGCTCCTGCATCTTTCCAACTCCGCGTTTTTTGGTTTCAGCCGCAAGGTATTCTCCATCGAGGAAGCCGTGCAATTACTCGGCGTGGGCATCGTCCAGTCGCTGGCCATGGCCGTGCCCATCTTCAATTCCTTCTCGCGCCAGAAGTGTCCGAACTTTCCGCTCGACCAGATTTGGGAACACTCGCTGCAAACCGGGATCATCAGCCGGCGGATTGCCTGCGATCATTTGGGCGATGCGCTCCTGGCCGAAGAGGCGTTTTGCGCCGGTCTCATGCATGATTTGGGCAAGATCATTTTGGCCGATAATCTGCCCATGGAATATGACAGCGTCCTCAAGGAGGCACGCGAGCAGCAGGTGCCGTTGCGGGACGCGGAGCGCAAGCTGTTTGAGGCCACCCACGCGGAAATTGGCGCCTATCTCCTGGCCATCTGGGGTTTGCCCATTCCGCTGGTGGAAGCCGTGGCCAACCACCATTGCCCACGCCGTTGCGGCACCCAGGAATTCTGCCTGGCGGGCATCGTCCATATCGCCAACGCCCTGCAATACGCCACCGCCGGCCAGATCGACCCGGAGCTGGTCCCGCTGGACAAGGATTATGTCAAGTTCGTGGGCCTCGAAACCCAATACGAAACCTGGCAGGCTGAACTGTTGGGCCATACCACGGAAGCATAGGACGCACTGGCAAGACCGAGTCCGCGGCCATTCCCTCCCGCAGTAAATCCACTTGCCAACGGGCGGCATTCACACCAGCTTGCTGGCATGAGAAGCTCTCTTTACCGGGTTTCGCTGGCTCTGACTCTGGCGGTCTCCGCCGCCGCCCAGGACGAACCGCTCCCCACTCTGCCGCCGCCTTCCACCCGGGACACCCAAGTGGCCTTGTTCAACCGCAAGGATTTTACAGGCTTCACCTTTTGCATGTTGAACGGCGCCGATCCCGCGCAAACCTGGACCGTGACCAACGGCCTGATCCATTGCACCGGCACTCCCGACGGCTACCTGCGTACCACCCAGAGCTACAGCAATTACTGGCTCACCGTGGAATGGCGCTTTGTCAAGGTGGCGCCCGGCGCGGACAATACCGGCATTCTCCTCCACATGCAGTTGCCGGACAAGGTCTGGCCCCGCTGCATTCAAGTACAAGGCAAACACGATCACGTCGGGGATTTGTTCCTGATGGGCGGCGCCGAGTCCAAGGAACATTTGGGCATGGGTGAGGACACGCCCCTGCCCTTTCGCGGACAATCGCGGGAGAAACCCGTGGGCGAGTGGAACACCGCCGAGACCATCTGCATCCATAACACCGTGGTTTCCTTCATCAACGGCTATTGCGTGAATGAAACCACCGAGACCACGCTCAACGACGGCTACATCGGCTTCCAGAGCGAAGGGGGCGACATTGAAATCCGCTCCATCTATTTCACGCCGCTGAAATATTGAGCGGGCAGAAAATATTTCGAGGCATTCTGGACCGGCGGGGCTAATGCGGGATGAAGACCATCTCCAAACGCAAAATTATGAACGCCAAATCGCTGCTGCTTGTCACGATCGCCAGCCTGTTGCTCGTCACCTCGCCGGCCTCGGCGCAAACCACGCCCGCCGCCGCGTCCGCTCCCAAACCGTCGCCGGCACCAGTCGCCGAAGTTGCCTCCCGCACCGGCTTCCCCATCGCTCCCGCCGTGGATCCCAACACCGGGTTACCCGTCACCCCGGAGATTGATCCCGCCACCGGCCTGCCGCCCGAACCCGAGTGGATCGATGCCAATTGG
>CAYTJG010000095.1:17935-19606 GCA_964437865.1 uncultured Bifidobacteriaceae bacterium
TCACCATCAAACTCCAGCTCAAACACGTTAAAGCCAACGAGATTTTCAACGCCATGAACCTCATTTTCGAAAATGACCGGACCCCCCTCCGCTGGCAACTCAAGAACTCGTCCTTCGGCGGGCTCCCCTACGTCCAACTCCGCGTGTTGCCGCAAGCCGCTCAATGGCACGCCCCCGGCGAGGTCGCCGCCACCCCGCCCCCGCCCAAGGAACGCATGGTGTACTACGTCGGCAACCTGATCGGCGATGAAAAATCGGGCGGCCTCACCATGGACGAACTGACCAAGACGATCTTAAGCATCTGGCCCACCGATTTCGGCAGTTCCGATGGCGTCATCCAATTTCACAAGGACGCCCAGTTGTTGGTGGTCAACGGCACGGGCGACCAAATAGCGTTCATCCATCAGACCTTGAAAGCCCTGCAGGAGAAAGCGGCAGACACGCGCCCCAAGACCGATGCGGACAAGGCTCCGAATCCGCCTAATTCCGCCCGCTACGGGAATCAAACCAAATGAAACTGCAGTGAACCAATGACCGTTGCCACCCTGTCCATGTCGCTGCCCGTCGGCGGTCAACCGCCCAGCCCAGTCGTGGAGACCGCCGCGCCGCCGGCCGGCGCGGCGCTGGCCGATGCTCGCGCGCGCCGGCTGGCGGCGGCGATTGCACAAGGCGATGAAACGGCATTCCGCGAACTCTACGACGGCTACCAAGCCCGGCTGTTCCGGCTGGCCTTGGTGCTGGCGCGCGGCGAGGAGACCCTCGCCCAGGACGCGGTCCAGGCCGCGTTTATCATTGCCGCGCGGAAACTGCACGGCGCCGAAAGCGCGGATCACCTGTGGAACTGGCTCGCCCGCGTCACCCGCCAACAGGTGGCCAAAATCTGGAAACAGCGCCGGCCCGGGGCCGACGTCGTTGAGGTCACACCCCTGGCGGATTGCGCAGCGGATGCCCCGCCAGATTCCGCCCTCGAGGAATGTCTGGACGCCGCCCTGCTCACCCTGCCCCCGGACGATCGGGAGGTGATCGCCTGGTTCTATTCTGACCGTTTGAGCCACAAGGATATCGCCGAACGGCTCGGTGCCACGCCCAAAGCCGTCTCCAGCCGGCTGGAACGCGCGCGGGCCAGACTGCGATCGGCCATCGCCCATCAGCTCTCCCATGAAACCTGAGAAAGAGAATTTGTGGCACGATTTGACGGCGACCGAATCCCGGCGCGAAGCCACGCTGCTGGCGGCCGGCGGCATTCTACGCCGGCGCCGGCACTGGCGCACCGCCCGGCAGACCGCCTTGCTTTCACTCCTCGCGGCCACCTTGGCCCTGTTCGTGGGGCAAAACCACCGTTCCCTCACCCTCGCCCGGGTTTCGCCCCCCACCGCCAAGTCAGCCGCCGCCGCAACGGTGCAGGAACTCACCGACGAACAATTGTTAGCCCTGTTTCCCAATACGCCGGTCGCCTTGGCCACCCTGCCCAATGGCAAAAAGCTGCTCCTCTTCCTGCGCCCGGCCGACGAGGCCAAATACGCCATTCGCCTGTAGGGATGGGACAGTGATGCGGCCTTTCGCTGCGAGGCGGCTTGCCGGGGCGGCGTCTCGTCCAAAATCGCGTCGCAGCGGCCGGGACGGCCGCAGCCCGGAGTGCGCCCGTCCCGGGCGCAGCGGCGTGCGGGTGTA
>CAYTJG010000096.1:0-19523 GCA_964437865.1 uncultured Bifidobacteriaceae bacterium
ACTCCCGACGTTCACCTTGGCAAGGTGATGCTCTACCAACTGAGCTACGCTCGCATCCGAAAGTTTTGAAATAATACGCGAAACCGCTCCGCTGGCAAGCCGAATTTTGGTCCAATTTTCCCCGCCGACGCGTGCTGATCCGCGGCCGCTGAGCTGCGATCGTGCACCCAGCGCCACCTGCCCTGAATTTCTCAAAACGAAAGGCCGCAATGTCGCGGCACGTTCGATGCACAAGGGCCGCGGCGTTTGGCCGTCACCGCGGCACGGAATCACCCAAGGTAGCGCGGACGACTTTCAAAAGATAATCATGCTCGAGCGGCTTTTGGAAAAAGGCCACCGCCCCGGCTGCCGTGGCCCGTTCCTTCGTCTTGGGCTCCTCGCTGCCGGTGATCACGATCACGGGTATTTTGCGGGCGGAATCCAGGCGGTGAAACCATTCCATGATCCGGAAGCCGTCCCACGGCACGCCGCCCACGTCGGTGGGGAAACTGATGTCCAAAAGAATCAGATCGGGATTCTCCGTGCGGGCCAGGGCCACTGCCTCGGCTCCGTCCATGGCGGCAATGACCTGATAGCCAGCACCCTGCAATTTCAAGGTGATGGTCTTGATGACCACGGCGTTGTCATCCACCACTAAGATCTTTTTGGCAGGCACCCCGGTTGGGTTTGCATTCATAGCAATAATTCGCCCACTTTATTCTTTGTCACAACAGGACATCATCTTATTGAATTGTGGGCTAATCTCAAGCAAAACTCTTGCCAAGCGCCAATATTCCGGCGGGCCGGCCGTTGGGCCGGGGCGAACCCGGCGGCCGGATGGGAAAAACGCGGGGAAACCAGCACGTCGCCGGCCGCGATTGTCATTTTTTGGGCCACCACCGTCCCGGTTCGGGCCGGGCCAGCGAGCGCCTTCTGCCAAAAGTAACTGTTACCCGAGCGGGTTCGATTCGGCTTGAATGTTCGTTGCCGCCCATTAGCCTGCGCCCATGCTCTGGAGATATTCTTCCCTGACCGTGCTGCTGGCGACCCTCGTGGGCTGCACCGCGGACCGATCCACCTCCCGCCCGCCGGCGGATCCGCTCGCCGCCTTCCAAGCCCGGGCGGCCCGATATAATTCCGTGATCACGATTCCGACGTTTGAGACCACGCCGGAGGCCGTGCAGGCCACGGTTGAACAGACCATTGCCCAGGGCAACGCGGCGCTGGACGCCATCGGGCAGCTTCGCCCCGGCGACGTGAACTTCCAGAACACGATCCGGGCGCTGGATGACCTCGCCTATCTGGTCCAAGGCGCTGCCGATCGACTGGGACTGATCGAACAGACCAGCACCAATGCGGCCGTGCGTGAAGCGGCGACCGACGCCAACAAGCAACTGTCCGACTGGCAGGTGGGCACGGATTACCGGACCGATGTTTACGCGGCGGTGAAGGCGTTTGCCGATACCCAGCCGGCGCTCGTCGGCGAGGATCAAAAGCTCCTGGCGGAGACGTTGCGCGACTATCGCCGCGCGGGGCTGAACCTGCCGCCAGAACAGCGGGAGGTGGTGGAGAAGTTGCGCAAGGAGTTGACGGCGCTGGAGACCGATTTCGAAGACAATGTGACCAAAGCCACCAAGTCGCTGACGTTTACCAAGGCCGAACTGGAAGGCGTGCCCGGGGATTTTCTCGCGCAGAAAGGCATCAAGACGGGGGAGGATGAGTACACCGTCAAGGCCAACATCACGTTTCACTACCTCATGATTGAGGACAATGCGCGCCGGGAGGCGACGCGCCGGCGCATGCTGGAGGCCCAATTCAATCTGGCGCGCGCGGAGAATATTCCGCTGCTGCAAAAAATCCTCGTGCATCGCGATGAAATCGCGCATCGCCTCGGTTATGCCAGCTTCGCCGATTATGCCACCGAGGTGCGCATGGTGAAAAACGCCGCCACCGCCATCACCTTTCTGGAGAATTTGAAGCGCGGCTTGCAGCCCAAATTTGACGCCGAATCGGAAGAGTTCCGCCAGCTCAAAATCCAGGATACCGGCGACGCCAACGCCCGGATCAACATCTGGGACTGGCGCTATTACGCGAATCAGGTCCGGAAGACGAAGTACAATGTGGATACCGAGCAGTTGCGCGTTTATTTCCCTTCGCAACGGGTGCTCGAGGGCATGTTCGCCATTTACCAACGCATCTTCGACTTGAAATTCGAGCGCGTGGAGGCGCCGTACAAGTGGACCGACGATCTGCAACTCTACACGGTGTCCGATCGCCAGACTGGCGAGCCGCTGGGGCTCTTCTATTTGGACTTGTTCCCGCGGGACGGCAAATACAACCATTTCGCGCAATTTGGCATCATCGAGGGCAAGCGGTTGCCCGACGGGCGCTACCAACGCCCGGTCTGTTCGCTGGTCTGCAATTTTCCGCCGCCGCAGCCGGACGAGAACAAGCCCTCGCTGCTCTCCCATGACGAGGTCGAGATCGTGTTTCACGAATTTGGGCACGCCATGCATACCATCCTGACGCGGGCGAATTACTCGCGCTTCTCCGGCACCAGCGTGCCGCAGGATTTTGTGGAGGCGCCCTCGCAGATGCTGGAAAACTGGGCCTGGGACAAATCAGTCCTGGACACCTTTGCGGCCGACTATCGGGATCCCTCCAAGAAAATACCCCCGGAGATCCTGGACCAGCTCAAGGCTTCCCGCCTGGCCTCCATGGGCATGTATTATCGCCGCCAGTTGTCCTTTGCCTTGATGGATCTCACGCTGCATACCCAGATTCATGCGACCAACGCGGACGACTTGGTGCCACTTTCCAACCAAATCTTGAGTGATGTGTCGCTGCCGGTGCCGGCGGACACGGCGTTTGTGGCTTACTTCGGCCACATTGTGGGTTACGGCGCGGGCTATTACGGCTATGCCTGGGCCGATTCCATCGCGGCGGACATGGCCACCGTCTTTGAGAGTTCGCCGGACGGTTATTTCGACCGGACCGCGGGCCGGCGGATGCGGGATGAGATTTACGCGGTGGGGGATTCGCGGGATGTGAACGTGTCCATCGAGAAATTCCTCGGCCGGCCGCGCTCACTGCAGCCGTTCCTGAAAAAGATCGGCGCGAGCCGTTGACCGTCAGAAAGTGAGCGGTTGGTCCTGCCGCTCGCGCGCCTGCGCCTTGGTGATCGAGGTTCGGTAGGGTTGGGCCGGCTGGCAGTCGCGCAGATTGCGGTCGATGTTGCAAATGTGCACCGCCAGCCAGTTGGCCAGCATCTTTTTCAACTGGAGGGCCAGGCGCGAGGACGCGCCCTGCGTGCGGGCTTCGGTAACCAATTGCTCGTAGTCCTTCAGGAATGCTTGGTGGGCCGCTTTGTTTTTACCGGCCACCGGGCAATGCTGCTGGTCCATCACCGTTTCTTCGTGGGCAAAGTGTGAGGCCGCATATTGGCCCAAGGCTTCCAGGTCTTTCGTAAGCTCCTCGGCGGCCGTGCCGCGCAGGCAGGCGGCGTGCAATTGATTGATCAGACGGATCAGCTCCTGGTGTTGGCGGTCCACGGTCGTCACCCCGGTGGCCATGCGGTCTTCATCCCAGCTGATCACCGCGCCGTGGGCCCGCGCCGGAGCGGCTCGCAACGATGTATCCCCGCCGGCTTCCAGTGCTTCCGTCGATATCGTCCCGCCATTGCCTCCCACCAACACCATCAGGTCGTCGATGGTCTCCCCCATGAGCGTGGCCAGGGACTTTAGTTCCGCCGCTGACGAGGAGCTTTCCTCGGAATTGGCGGCGTTGCCTTGCGTGACCCGGTCCACCTCGGCCATTGCTTGGCTGATTTGTTGAATGCCGCGGGTTTGTTCGCGCGAGGCATGGGCCACTTCAGCCACCAGTTCATCCGCCTGGCGCGTTTTGACCACGATTTCACGCAACGCCTCGGCCACCTTCACGCTGATTTCCGTTCCCTGCGCCGAATTGCGGATGGCCCCTTCAATCTTCACCGCCGTTTCGCGCGCGGCTTGGCTGCTCCGCTGCGCCAGGTTTCTCACTTCCTCGGCCACCACGGCGAAACCCATCCCCGCCTCCCCAGCGCGGGCGGCTTCCACCGCGGCGTTTAGCGCCAGAATGTTCGTTTGAAAAGCAATCTCGTCAATGGTCCTAATGATCTTGGAAATATCGCTGCTGCTGGCCTTGAGCGCGGTCATGGCCGAGTCCATTGCTCGCACGTCTTCCGCCCCGCGGTCGGCGGCGGCCCGGGCCTGCTGGGCGAGTTCGTTGCTTTTTTGGGCGTTGTCCGCGTTGCGTAGCGTCCGGTCGGAGAGTTCCCCGAGGGCGGCGTTGGTCTGTTCCAGGGAGGCAGCCTGCTCGCTGGCGCCGTCCGCCAGTGATTTGCTGGCCGCGGACACCTGGGCGGCCGCGCCCACCGTCTGGTTCACCGACCCGCGCAAGCGGCCAATCATCCCATACAGCGCCCGATTGATGGAGCCAATGATCACCACGCTTAGCAAAATGCTCAGGACCAGACCTGTCAGGACAATCAACACCATGGCGGTGGTGGCGGAGGTCCGGGTGGCGGTGGCGGAGGTCCGCGCCGTTTCCATCTGCTGTCCGGCGGCCACGGCGTTGGTCTTGAATTGACCCACCTTGGCGTCGGCGTCGGCCAGCTGCTGGCTGGCCGCAGCCAGCATGGCGTCACCCTGGGATTCCAACTGGATTTCCAGTTCCCGTTCCCGGGCGTTCAGTTCGAGCGACCGGCCGGTGGTCGCCACAAATTCGTTGAGCGAGGTGGAAATCTCCCGCGTGGCGGAGATGAAATTGGTGTCGTTGAGGACCAGCGAAAATTCCCGCAGTGCGCGCAGCGCCGCTTGGGCGTCATCCTTGGCCACAAGCTGGTATTGGTCCACGTACTTTTTGTCCCCGCTCCGAACGAACTGCTCCTGCAGGGTCTGCAACCGGAGCAAGACAATCCGGCAGTCGCGGACCACGTTCATCATCTCCAATTCGTCGTCGCTCAGCTTGGCGCCATCCAACTGCATCTGCGATTGCCGGGCCTCCACCACGTTCAGGATTTTGGTGAGATGGGCTTCCGAAATCCGCAGCGGCTCGGCGGCTTTGACGTTCAGGGCGTCATGTTCGGACGCCAATTTCGCCCGCTCGGTAAACGCGCTGGTGTAGCGGCCCACCTGCGTTGCCATCTCCGGCAGTTTCAGCTCCGTGAGGCTGGTGGAGACCTGCCGGGCCTGCTCTTGGAGCCGGTCGGCCAGCTCGGGCTGGTGGGTTTGCAGAAAGCGCTTTTCGAGCAGGCGCATCTGCATGACTCCCTGTTGAACCTGGTTGATCTTGTCCTTGAGTTGGCTGGAGCCATCGATGGCAGTGTCAGCTTGCTGAATGACCTGTTCGGCCGACTCAATGGCGTGATTGGCTTGGGCAATGCGCCAATCGGACCAGCGGGTGATCCCGAACAACGCCACCACCATGGCCACCGACGCCGTGCCCAGCCAGAGCAGGCGGCCGCGGATGCTGGTTTGGGATAAAAAGTTCAGGTGCATGGGACATAAACTAAATTCTAATGGGCGCGACCGTTTCGCGGTCGAGCTGTCGCCAAGGGTGATCGATTAGCTAGTGCAACTCGAGCTTCGCCACGTCGGCGTCGTGGAAATTGACCAACCCGGAACCCACCACCACGTCCGAGCCGTCCGGTAACCGGCATTTTTTTACAAAGGAGATCTTGTGTACGGAATCGTCGCTGCCGGGTTTGGGCCAGAAGTATTCCACCCAACCCTCGCCTTTTTCCCGCACGAGGTCGTTCATCACGATAAACAGCCGTTTGCCTTTGATATCCTTCACGCTCACCAAGCTGTGGCCCACCATTTTGTATTTGATGGGATGCACCAGCATCTTGCTGTCGCCCAGTGAATGAATCCAGACGTACGTGCCTTCGTAAAGAAAGGGGCTGCCCTTGCCGGAAAATTTCGGGAAGGCGGCCTGGCCTTCTTTTTCCAGGAGGGTACACGCTTCATTGACCTTGGCCACGATGGTTTCCGGGGCCGTGGGCCGATCCTTCACCAGTGTGCTGGCGCAATAGCTCTCACTGTCAGCCGCCAACGCGGCGCCCGGATCGTCGGCCGCCCCCAGTCTGGGCGTGAGCGCCAGGAGCAGGGCCAGAAGGCAAAAAACTGTTGGAGTCTTGCTCACGCGGCTCTCAGTCTGGGATTAAGCGTTCGCCGGGCGCTCGACTGGCTCGGTGGCCGGTATGGCGCGAAGGGTCTTAAGCGTATCAGCGCCCACAATGCCATCGATGTCCAAGAGGGTTTTCACCAAGCCTTTGACCTTGGCTATGCCGATGATGTAATCGGTGCAGATCTGACCGCCGAAATTGGGAGTTTCTTCGATGTCGCTGTCGTTGATATTGATCACTTCCTCGACACCGTCCACGACCAGACCCATTTGCGTGGGTTTGCCGTCGGGGAGCTTCACCTGAACCACAATGATGCAGGTTTGCTCGGTCTTGGCGGCTTGTTCAAACTCAAAGCGGATGCGTAAATCCATAACCGGAATGATCTTGCCCCGCAGGTTGATCACGCCGCGGATGTGGCGGGGCATTTGGGGGACGGCGGTGATGGTGGTCAGGCGGATGATTTCGCGGACCTTCAAGACATCGATGCCGTAGGATTCGCCCTGCAAATTAAAAGTCAGGTATTTCCCGTTGAGGCGGGAGGCGGATTTGGTGTCGCTGCTCATAAGCTTGCTATCGGCGGGTTGTTGGGGGGACTTGAAAAGGAATTTGGGGGTGGTGGGGTCAAAAATCCTTAAAATCGCCGGCCAGAGGGATTTCCTTACGGCGCGCGGTGGCGATCTTTTCTAATATCGGGGTAGCCTGGCCCGTCCGCTGGGGCGCGGGACGGACTTTGCGAAGCGGGGCGGTGGGGGCCAAGGAGCTGGGGTTGGAATCAGCAGCGGTCGGCGCGGGGTTGGTGCTCTGGCTGCCGACCAGGGCCACAAGTTCGGCCACGGACTGTTTCATGGCAGTGGCCTGGGCATTGAGTTCCTGAGCAGCGCTGGCGGCTTCCTCGGCACTGGCCGCATTCGACTGGGTCACGGTATCCACGTGCCCGACGGCGGAATTGATCTGGGCGATGCCTTGGGTCTGCTCGCGGGAGGCGGTGGCCACCTCGGCGACCAGGTCGTCCACTTGGCGGATTTGGACGAGAATGTCGTCCAGGACGGCGGCGACCTTGCCCGTGATTTCCACGCCCTGACCAGAGCGGGCGATGGCACCCTCGATTTTGGAGGCGGTTTCCTTGGCGGCTTGGGCGCTCCGAAGGGCAAGGTTGCGGACTTCCTCGGCGACGACGGCGAAACCCATGCCGGCTTCACCGGCGCGGGCGGCTTCCACAGCCGCGTTAAGGGCGAGGATATTGGTCTGGAACGCGATTTCGTCGATGGTGCGGATGATTTTGGCGATATCATCGCTGGAACTCTTGATGGCCTCCATGGCGGAGTTCATGGATTGCATCTGGCCAGCCCCCAGGTCGGCGGCTTCGCGGGCGCGTTTGGTCAGTTGGTTGGCCTTTTGGGCGCTGTCGGCGTTGCGTTTGGTGACGCTGGACATTTCCTCCAGGGAGGCGCTGGTCTCCTCGATCGCCGCGGCCTGCTGGCTGGAACCTTCGGCCAGTTGCTGGCTGGCCGCCGATACCTGACCCGCGGAGTCCGCGGTAATCTGGCTCACTTTTCCCAGTTGCGAGGCAATCTCCAGCAGCTCGGAAGTGATCCGCTTTCTCAGGCGCAGGCCCCCGTAGAGCACCAGCGCCAAGAGGGCTGCCAACACACCCGTCTGCCAGCGCAGTCGGAATTGCATCCGACTTTCGCTGACGGCCAGTTGGTCGCTGGCGGTATTTTGAACGCTCAAATGATATTTGCGGATTTCCTCCAGCACCCGGCTGCATTGCGGCGTCACCTTGTGGAGCAGGGCATCATAAGCCGCGGCATTCTTGCCTTTCATGAACTGGTCGATCACCGTCTGTTCCTCCGCCGCCAGCGTGTCGAAATTCGTTTTCACGCCCGCCACGGCATCACCGCCCGCCGTCAGCAAATTGAGCGACTGTTTTTGACTGGCCGCCAGGTCCTGGACCGCCTTTTCGATGGCATCCGGGTCGTCCAGCCGCAGCAACTGCTGCAAGCCATTCATATCCGCGGAAATGCGCTCCAATAAATCGTAACTGCCATTCAGCCCGGCCACCGTCGTGGTGGTCAGGGCGCTCGACGTTTTAAAGGTGGTGCGGGAGGCGTAGTAACAGAGCGCCGCGGCCGCGGCGATGGCGGCGGCCGCAAACGCGATCAGCAGAATCAGTTGTCGCGGAACGCTCATCGCCTGGTTGGCTGGCTCGACCGTCATAGTTTTGAAACGTTCAGTGCCACGACCAGGGAGCCGATGGCCTTGTCACCATCCATGATTGGCACCCCAATTTGGATCTGTTCGTAGCCGCTGGCTTTGTCTTGTTCCACGGGACCCTGCCACGTTTTGCCCGTCATGGGCACTTCGTGCTTGGGATCCCCCTTATGCGACCAGGACAATGTCTTGGTGGTGAAGGCCACCTTGCGGCCGGAGGCATCGGAAAGAAAAGCGCGAATGACCGTATCGCTGCGCTTGCCCTTGAGAAATGTGCCGGCCGGATTCTTGTCGAAATATCGCACCAAGGGATCGAGCTTGCTCAGATCCTTCCATTGGTCCTGGGTCATGGCGGTGTAGTCACCGGCCAGATTGGCGTTCTGCGCCTTGACGGCGTCGAGGATCACCGGATCGCCCGCCCAGCCTTGAATGGCCTTGATCTGGTCATCCACCTTGGCTTGCAGGGCGGGATCAAGTGCATCCGCACCCCAGACGTGGCGGGAGTCGAGGCACAAGGTCAGGATGACCAAGGCCAGGGAAATCCTAATACTCATGCGTTTTGAGTGGTGGCGGGGGCGGTTAGCGCGGTGGCCGGCATGGCGCGAAGGGTCTTCAGCGTATCGGCGCCCACAATGCCATCGATGTCCAGCAGGGTCTTGACCTGACCTTTGACCTTGGCAATGCCGATAATGTAATCAGTGCAGATCTGACCGCCGAAATTGGGGGTTTCCTCGATGTCGCTGTCGTTGAGATTGATGACTTCCTCGACTCCATCCACCACCAGACCCATTTGCGTGGGCTTGCCTTCGGGGAGCTTGACCTGAACCACGATAATGCAGGTTTGGTCGGTCTTGTCCGCCTTTTCGAATTCAAAGCGGATGCGCAAGTCCATGACCGGAATGATCTTGCCGCGGAGGTTGATCACGCCGCGGATGTGGCGGGGCATTTGGGGGACGGCGGTAATGGTGGTCAGGCGGATGATTTCGCGGACCTTCAACACATCAATGCCGTAGGATTCGCCCTGGAGGTTAAAAGTCAGGTATTTCCCGTTGAGACGGGTGGCGGATTTGGCGTCGCTGCTCATAAATTTCTTATCGGCGGATTCGGGATTTTATGGTCCATGCCATCGTGTCTCGATTTTACGTTGCTGATCTGCTTGGAACCCGCCACGGCGAGGTGACCGACACCACCAGCAAATCTCGTGGTAGAAACGTTCCGCTTGTTAATCGGCGAGATTCAAAAAACGATTGAGCGGTTTTTTACAGAAAACGGTGGGCGGCCCAGAGGCGCCAGCAGCGCAAGAGAGTAAGCTGAGGGCAAGGCGCCGTTCACCCGGAGCGCCGAACATTGCTCGGCCCGGGCCTGCGATTTGAAGGTCCCTTCCAGCGCTTCAATTCGCCACCTCTCACCAAGGCGGAATTTGCTTGAATCAAAAAATCTCCTAGGCAGATTCCAACGCCGTGGATACATCGAACCCGCTGCTCAAACGTGATGATGCCTTTTTCCGGACCGGGTATGGCGAAGAGACCATGCGGCTGGAAGGCGTCATTAACAAGACGGGCATCCTTTTGTTGCTGTGCGCCGGCGCGGGCGCTTATTCCTGGACCCATCCCGCCCTGCACGGACCGCTCATTTTGATCGGGCTGATCGGTGGGTTGATTGCCTGCCTCGTGGGAACATTCAAGCCCAGCACAACCCCTTTCACGGCACCTCTTTATGCGTTGCTCGAAGGCTTGTGCCTCGGCGCTATTTCACAGATGACCGAAGTTCGCTGGCCCGGAATCGTGGGGAATGCGATCTTGCTCACCTTGGGCGTATTGGGATTCATGCTTGCACTTTACGCCTTCCGGATCATTCGTGTCACGGACGGCATGGTCAAGGGGATCTTTGCGGCCACAGCTGCGGTGGGCTTGGTCTATCTGGTGGACCTGGTCCTGAACCTGTTTGGGATGCGCGTGCCCTACATCCATGAATCCGGTCTGGTGGGTATTGGCCTGAGCCTCGTGATTGTCGGCATTGCGGCCTTTAACCTGCTGGTTGATTTCAAGGTGATCGAAGATCGGATTAACAGCCAGAGCCCGCGCTACATGGAATGGTATTGCGGCATGGCTTTGCTGGTGACCCTGGTCTGGCTCTATCTGGAAATCCTCCGGCTCCTCTCCAAGATGCGCAGCCGGTGATGGGGGAGACGCCCAAATTTTCTCATGTTGCAAAAAATCACCCGCAAGAAGCTCGCGGCCGGCGGGGGTCGCTTTTACCTGGTGGCCTCAACGTATAATGCGCGGTATGTGGATGCCATGGTGCGCGCCGCCAAGGCCGAATTCCGGCGGGCCGGCGGCGACCTGCGAGTCGTCCGGGTGCCGGGCGCGTTCGAAATTCCCGTGGTCGCGGCGCAGTTGGCGCGGCCGGTCGAGGGCCGTCCGCAGCCCTCCGCCATCCTCTGTCTGGGGGTCGTTTTGCGGGGCGCCACCACGCATGCGCAGCACATTGGCGAGACGGTGAGTGCGGCGCTGGCGCAAATCCAGGTGACCCACGGCGTGCCGGTGATCCATGAAGTGCTGCTGCTGGAAAATGAGCAGCAGGCCAAGGAACGCTGCCTGAGCCGCACGCACAACCGCGGCATGGAGGCGGCGCAAACCGCCCTCACGATGGCGCGCGTCATGCGCCAACTGCCAAAGCTCTGAGCCGGCCGCCGGCCAGAATTTGTTCGCCCCGGCCGGCGAAATTCGGCATCCTGCGCCGGATGAAATCCATGACGGGTTATGGCCGGGGCGAGTCTGCCCAGGACGGCTTCAAGATCACGGTGGAGCTGAGTTCCGTGAACCGCAAACAGGCTGAAATCTCGGTGGCCATGCCGCGCGAATTGGAACTGCTCGAAGCACCCTTGCGCGAGGTGATTCACCGGGCGGTGGCGCGCGGGCGGGTGAACGTGCGCGTTTCGCTGCATGCCGTCGGCGGCGGCCGCGGCGCCCGCAAACATATCGATGTGGCTTTGGCCAAGGCTTATACCGAAGAGTTGGTGAAGCTGGCCAAGCAGTTGAAGCTTTCCGGCGAGGTGACGCTCGATCAGGTCCTGCGCGCCCCCGGCGTGTTTCAGACCGATGAGGAACTGGCCGGGTCGGAAAATCTGTGGCCGGCGGTGGAGCAGGCCCTGAATCACGCCCTGGCCGCCCTATTGAAAATGCGCAGCCGCGAAGGCGCCCATCTGGCGCGGGACCTTGCCCTGCGCATCAGCGTCATGCAAAAGGCGGTCGCACTCGTCCAAAAACAGGCGCCCGTCACCGCGGAGAATTACCGGCGCAACCTCCTCGACCGCATCAAGGCCGCCGGCTTGGAAAATATTCAACCGGACGATGAGCGGCTGCTGAAGGAGATCGTGCTCTTCGCCGACCGGGCGGATATCACCGAGGAACTCACGCGCCTGCAAAGCCATTTCACGCAGTTTGCCGACTGCTGCAAGTCCAAGGAACCCGTCGGGCGCACGCTGGACTTCCTCGCCCAGGAGATGAACCGCGAAATCAATACCATCGGCTCCAAAGCCAACGATGCGGTGATCTCGCACGAAGTGGTCACGCTCAAGGCGGAGCTGGAGCGTTTCCGCGAACAGGCCCAAAACGTGGAATGAGAGCGCAACGCCCATCGCTGGCCGTGAAAAAGCCAAAGTCCAAACCGTCCCCGTCGGCGCCCGCCCGCCCGTCCGCAGCGCTATTGATTGTGGTTTCCGCGCCGTCGGGCGCGGGCAAAACCACGCTGGTGAACCTGCTGTTGAAGGCGCAGCCCCGGATGAGCCGGGTCATCACCTGCACCACGCGGGCGCCCCGTCCCGGCGAGAAGAAGGATGTGGATTACCATTTTCTCACCGCGGAGGATTTCCTCACGCGGGTGCACGCGGGCAACTTCATCGAGCACGCCACGGTCTTTGGCCATAGCTACGGCATCTTGAAAGCGGACCTCCTGGACCCGTTGCGCGCGGGCCGTGATGTGCTGCTGAATGTGGATGTGCAGGGTGCCGCCACCATCCGCGCCCAGGCGGCCAAAGAGCCGGAACTGCGCCGGGCCCTGGTAACCATTTTCCTCACCACCACGTCCATAGCCGTGTTGGCTCAGCGCCTGAAGAAGCGGGGGGCGGATGCCGAGGCGGTCATGCAGAAGCGGCTGGCGGTGGCACGCCATGAAGTTTCCCAATGGCGAAATTTCGACTATCTTGTGATTAGCGGCAGCAAACAGGAAGATTTGCGCCGGGCCTTGGCGATCATCGAAGCGGAGAAAATGCGGTCCAGCCGCTCGCCCTCGCCGGAGCTTTGAGCCGGGTGGCTGCCGTTGACCGTTGATCGTTGCCGACTGCCATGAAAAACAAGAATATCGTCCTCGGGGTCACCGGGTCCATCGCCGCCCACAAGGCGGCGGACCTGGCCAGCCTGCTGACCAAAGCCGGTGCGGTCGTGCGCGTGGTCATGACGGCCGACGCGCAACGGTTTATAACCCCGCTTCCGTTCAAGACGCTGACGCGGCACCCGGTGGTGACCGGCCTGTATGACGAGGATCAGGGGTGGCAGCCCACGCATATTGAACTGGCCGACGCGGCCGACCTGCTGATCATTGCGCCCGCCACCGCCAACGTGATCGCCCGGCTGGCGCACGGCATTGCCGATGACGCCCTCACCTGCATTGCCCTGGCCTTGAATCCGGCGGCCAAGATCCTGATTGCGCCCGCCATGAACGGCAAAATGTGGCTGCACGCGGCCACCCAGGAAAACGTGGCCACCTTGAAAAAGCGCGGCGTCAGCTTCATCGGACCGGATGAGGGGATGCTGTCCTGTGGCTACGAAGGCATCGGCCGGCTTTGGCCGGTGGATCAGATTGCCGAACGGGCGCTGGAATTGTAAGTCGGGAAAAGCCGCCGGCGGCGGCGAAGCTGTGCCATGAGAATCTTCGATTGGGTACGCCTCAAGAAGCTGCTTAGGCTGCTGGCCACGGATCGTCCGGAGCCGGTGGAGCAGGCGCGGCGCATCATCACGGTCCAGCGCGACGTGGTGCTGCCGGCCAAGGCGGGGGTCTGCCTGGTGGTGCTGGGATACCTGTTTTTTTCCGGCTGGCTCGAGGAACCATCCACGCGGGGCGTGGTGCTCAGGACGCTGAAGTACTTCTTCGAAATCTATCTGGGCTGTACGATTTTGGGCGCCCTGTTTTTTGTGGTTTGGCGCCGGCTGCCGGTGGAGTTGTTTCAATGGGTGGCCTTTGTGCTGGGTTTGTTGGATGGCCTGTTTATGGCCAGCTTGGTGGTGGTCACCGGCGGTTTCGATAGCATCGCCTTCTGGGTGTTTCCTCCCTTGATCATTTTGAATGCCTTGAGCATTCCGCTGGCCATGCCGCAGATCGTCCTGAACCTCCTGCTGAGTCTGCTGTATATGGTGGCGGTACTGGCGACGCCGGCGCTCACCCGGGAGGAGATCTCAATCACCATCTCGCCGCGCCATGCTGTGTCCGCCCTCCACGGCACCAACCAGATGGCGCGTATTGGCCAGGTCAATGCCGGCTCCAACGGCAATCCGTCCGCCGAGATTTCGCGCACCGACCCGGCGGCGCTGGCGGCCGCCCGGGGTGGCCGCACCAACCGGGTGGTGTCGGTGCCCACGGGCCCCGACGGTCCCCCGGTCGAGGAAATCGCTCCCGGCCAGTTGCTGATCCGGGCCTCGATGCTGTGGCTGCTGACGCTCTGTTGCTATGGCGCCCAAGTGCTTTCCGAGCGCCAGCGCGAAGCGCTTCAGGAGGCGGCCGAATTTGCCTCGCGCGAAGGCCAGTTGCACTCCGCCGGCCGGTTGGCGGCGGAATTCGCCCACCAGATCAAAAATCCCCTGTCCATCATCAACAATACCGCCTATTCGCTCCAGCGGGCCCTGCGCGATAACCGCACCGCCACCCAACAGATCGAGATCATCCAGGAAGAGGTGGCGCGGGCGGACAAGGTGGTCACCCAGATCATGGGCTATGCCCAATTAAGCGAGGGCCGCGTCGAGCGCCTCAAGGTGGTCGAGGAGATCGACCGGGCGGTGGAGCAGGTGTTCCCGGAGCCGGATGCGGCCGGCACCAAATTGGTCAAACATCTCAAGGGTCCTTTTCCGGTGTTGCTGATGCAGCGGGGGCATTTTGCGGATATCCTGATGAACCTCCTGCTGAATGCCCGCCAGGCGCTGGCCGCCTCGGGTACCGTGCAGTTGACCGCCGTCTGTACTCGCGACCACGCCGTGGAAATCATCGTGGCGGACGACGGTCCGGGCATTCCCCCGGACAAGGTGGAACGCATTTTTGAGCCTTACTTCACCACCAAGGAAAAAGGCACCGGCCTGGGGCTCACCATTGTCAAACATAACGCGGAACTTTACGGCGGAACCGTGCGCTTGGAATCCGTACTTGGAAAAGGCGCAAAATTCACGGTAACCTTGCCGGCAAAATCACAACCCAAGCCCTTTGCCAAATGACCGACCTACTGCCTCCGGTGCTGATTGTGGACGACGAAAAGAACATGCGTCGCTCGCTCGAAACCATGCTGACGGATGAAGGCTACGCCGTGCGCGCCGCCGAGTCCGCCGAGGAGGCCCTGAGGTTGCTGGGGCATGAGCCTTTTTTCATGGTCATCACGGACGCCCGGCTGGGCGGCATGAGCGGCTATGAACTGCTGGCGCGGATTCACACCCAATGGCCGGATTTGCCGGCGTTGATGATCACCGCCTATGCCACGCCGCGGCTGGCGGTGGAGGCCATCAAGGCCGGCGCCATGGATTACCTGGCCAAGCCGTTCGCGCCCGAGGAATTGATCCTGGCCGTTTCCCGGTGCGCGGAGCGCCACCAGTTGCTCCGCGAAAATGCCACCCTGCGGTCCCGGGCCGGTGAATCCTTCAGCCTGGAGCAAATCGTGGGCGAATCGCCCAAAATGCGCGAACTGCGGCAGTTGATCCAGACGGTGGCGGTCACCGATGCCCGGGTGCTGGTCCTCGGCGAGAGCGGCACGGGCAAGGAACTCGTGGCTGGGGCGGTCCATACCCTGAGCCGGCGCCATACCCGCAGTTACGTGCGGATCAATTGCGCGGCGATTCCCGAGACCCTGCTGGAAAGCGAATTGTTTGGCCATGAAAAGGGCGCCTTTACCGGTGCCATCCGCCAGAAAGCCGGCCGCGTGGAGGAAGCCAATGGCGGCACCATTTTTCTCGATGAAATTGCCGACATGGGCAAGTCGCTGCAGGCCAAATTGCTGCGCTTTCTCGAGGACGGCAGCTTTACGCGGGTCGGGGGCACCGAGGAATTGCGGGTGGACGTGCGTTTGATCGCCGCCACCAACCGTGATATTGTCAGGGCGATTGCGGCCGGCGATTTCCGCGAGGACCTTTTCCACCGGCTCAACGTGGTGCAGTTCAACCTGCCGCCGCTGCGCGAGCGCGGCGATGACATCCTTTTGCTGGCGGAACATTTTTTGAAGCAGTTTCGGGCGGTTCTGGGGAAGAACATTACGGGGTTTTCCCTCGCCGCCCGGCAAAAGTTCCAGACCCACCGCTGGCCGGGCAATGTGCGGGAACTGCGCAATGTGGTGGAGCGCGCCTTGATCCTGGAAACCAGCCACGAAGTTCAGGCGGCCAGCCTGCCTGATTTCAGCGTTGAATTGCGCCTCCAAAAGGGCGCCCCGGTGGCCGTGGCGCCCGATGAGTCGCTCGATCTGGCTCTCGAGCGGCTGGAGCGGGAGCTGATCCAAACCGTCCTCGAACAGAATAATTTCAACCTGACACGGGCGGCGGAACGACTTAGACTTTCGCGTCACTCATTGCGTTACCGGATGCAGCGATTAAACATGAAAACGTCCGCGAGTGACGGTGAGTCTACGGGTGTGTCTGACTGATGAAAAACTGGTTCATGCCTACCGCCGATAGTCCAGTAATCCAATGGCTGGGCTTCCTCCTCTTTTTACTGCTGGTGTGCGTGTGTCTGGGCGGCTTGATCGTCTGGCTGCAAGTGGGGCACAAGCACCACGGCAAACGCAAACGGCACCGCCGGCATCGCCGGCCGGCGAATCCCACCCTGGCTGAAACCGGCGGGCTGCCGCCGCGCCGCGACCCGAACCAGCCTCCGCCCGGACCGTGAATCTCCAGCACAGTCGCGCGCTGACCAAAAAAAGCGCGTCCAACCTGGCGCCCGCCTTCATCCTGCTGCCCCGCGAAAAGCGGGACGCCATGGCGGCCTTGTACGCGTTTTGTCGGGCCGTGGACGACGTGGCGGATGAGGATGCCGCGCCGGTGGCCGAGCGCCGCGCCGAGCTGGCGGCCTGGCGCGAGGATATCCGCCGGGCCTGCGGGAACCAGCCGCCCGAGTTTGTCCTCAATCAGGAGCTCCAGCCCATCATCCGGCAATTTCGCCTGCCTTTCGGCCTGTTCGACGAACTCATCCAGGGTTGCGAAATGGACCTGCACACGCTCCGCTACGATACGACGGCCGACCTCGAACTCTATTGCTATCGCGTGGCCTCGGTCGTGGGGCTGCTGAGCATCGAGATATTTGGTTACCAGGCTCCCGCCACCCGGGACTACGCGGTGTATCTGGGCAAGGCCCTGCAACTCACCAATATCCTGCGCGATGTGAAAAATGACGCCGCCCGGGGGCGCATCTATCTGCCCCGGAGCGAACTGGATAAATTCCGGGTGACCGAAGCGGAAATTCTTCGCGGGGAGTATTCGGAGCGTTACCGCGCGTTGGCGGAAAGCGTGGCGGCGCGCGCCCGGGAGTTTTACCGGCTGGCACGCACGACCTTGCCGGCGGCGGATCGCCGCGCCATGGTCGCCGCCGAACTCATGGGCACCGTCTATTGGCGGCTCCTGCTGAAGCTCGAAAGCAGCCACTTCAACGTGTTTGGCCCCCGGCCGCTCCGGCTCAGCACCCCCCACAAGCTGGCCCTGATCGCCCGCTCGTGGGCGCGGCAGGCGGTGGGCGCCAAGTCCCCCAATTACGGGATTCCCTGAATGCCTGCCCCTGTCTCCCAGTCTGCCGGCCCGACCCGGCCCGGCCGCCGCCTGATTGTCAATGCCGACGATTTTGGCCGCTCGTCCTCCATCAATGAGGCGATCATCCGGGCGCACCGCGAGGGCATTCTCACCTCGACCAGCTTGATGGTGAATGAGCCCGGCGTGGCGGAAGCCGTGGCGCTGGCCCGGGAGAATCCCCGGCTGGGCGTGGGTTTGCACCTCACCCTGCTGATGGGGCACGCGGCGCTGCCGCCGGCGGAAATCCCCGGGTTGGTGAACGCCCGGGGCGAATTCTCCAACCGTCCGGTCGGTGTCGGCGTGGCTTATTTTTTCAACCGCCGGCTCCGCTCCCAATTGCGCGCTGAAATTCACGCCCAGTTCAATCGCTTCCGGGCCACCGGCCTGCCCTTGGATCATGTGAATGGTCATTTGCATCTGCATTTGCATCCCACCGTGTTCAGCATTTTGATGGCGGATCAGGACCGGCTGGGCATCCGGCAGCTCCGGCTCACCCGCGACTGTTTTTCGCGCAGCCGGCGGATGGCACGAGGTTTTTGGATTTATCGCCTGTCCCACGCGGTCATTTACGAATGGCTGTCCCGCCGGGCGCGCGGGCCGCTGGCCCGCCACGGCATCAAGCACGCGCAGATCACTTTCGGCCTGCTGCAAAATGCGCGGGTGGATGAGGATTATGTGCTGAAATTGCTGCCCGAGCTGCCGGCCGGCGATTCGGAGCTTTACTCTCATCCGTCGCTGGATGAATTTAAGCATGAATTCAACGCCCTCGTCAGCCCGCGAGTGCGGGACGAAGTACGCCGGCTGGGCATTGAACTAATCCGTTACCAAGACCTGTAGCATGATCAAGCTGATTTCCATTCTTCTGGTGGGCCTCCTGTTCGAGGCGGTGGGTGTGGTGTTTATAAGCCAGGGCCTGCACGAAATTGGCGAGGTCAAGACCATCTCGTTCGGGGAAATCAGCCGCATCGTCGTGCGCGGCGCGGTCAATCGCCACATCCTCCTGGGCACTTTTCTCGAAGCCTGCTTTTTTGGCGTCCTGCTCTATCTGCTCTCGCAAAAGGACGTCAGTCTGATCTGGCCGCTCACCTCACTGGGCTTTGTGATCACCGCGCTATCGGCCCGCATGGTCCGGCACGAGGAAGTCAGTGCCTTGCGCTGGACGGGCGTCCTGATCATTGTCATTGGCGCGGGGCTGGTGGCTTGGAGCGAGCAGATCAAAACCAAACCCGCGCCCCCGGTGTCAACCCCGGTACAGGTCACGCAGAAATAACCTTTTCCAGGACGCCTGCCAGTTGACGGGCCGCCTGGCTGGTCTTCTTTTGCAATTCCAGCAGGGCGCCGATTTTTCCCGGTGACCGGGCCACGGTCCAGGCCAGCTTGGCCAAATCCAGGCTCTTGTCCGGCTTGGCCAGCGCGTTGAAATCCAGCGGCAGATCCTCCTCGGCAGTGTCTGAAATCACGCGCACCGTCACGCAGGGAATGCCGCGCTCGCGGCAGACTGCCTGAATGGCCGCCGATTCCATTTCCACCGCATCGGCACCCGTTGCTGCGCGCAGCTTTTTCTTTTCGGCCGCCGTGGTGGCAATGTGGTCCACGCAGAGGAACTTTGCGGGCTTCGCGCCCGTGCCCACCAATCGCCGTTGCCAGTCGGCCCAAGCAGACGCCTTTTGCTTGCCGGGATTCGATTGCTGATCGCTGCCTTGGGGGTCAAACACCACGTCGCCCAACTTCAGTTCGGGGTCAAGTCCGCCCGCAAAGCCGCAGGTGAGCACCAGTTCCGCGGAGTTCACCTTCAGAAAATCGCGCACGGATTTTTGCGCGTTCTCCCGGCCGATACCCACAATGCAAACAACAATGTCCGGTTTTCCCGCCGCAATTTTTTGAAACGGTCCGGCTTCCTCTTTCAGCGCAAAACAGACAAGGACAGGCATCGGGTTTAACGAAGCGCCTCCGGTCCGAGTTCGCAGCTCACACCTTTGCGGTGCCTCGGACGGGACAGCAAATCGGTCAGTTTGTTCATGCCGCCAAACTACGGCGACCGCACGGACACCGCAAGGCGGATTCATCGGCGCCGGCTCGCTAGGCGCGGGACAAATTTCTTCCTCTGCCCTGAAAGGGCAAAATAGGATAGCCCAGGGCAAAGC
>CAYTJG010000097.1:0-19227 GCA_964437865.1 uncultured Bifidobacteriaceae bacterium
TGTACTCTTGGGGGTATCCAAACGTCTTTCTGAGCTACAACCCAGCCTCACCAACAGCCTGCTCACCCTGACTACGGTCAATCGCCTGTATGGACAGCGCGGCTATGATTTTCGCCCAGAATACCTGAAATTATTAGAGGACAACTGGCAGGCGTCCTTTGAATCGGTGGATTTTATCCACCATGCGTCCAGCATCATTACGCAAATCAACTCCTGGGTGCAAAACCAGACCCATGACCGAATCAAGAGTCTGATTCCCGCTGGCGCCTTGGACGAGTATTCCCGACTGGTGGTGCTGAATGCCATTTATCTAAAAGCCCCTTGGTTGAACAGCTTTTCAGCGGAGTACACCCAGCCCGGGCACTTCCACCTGTCAGATGGCGCGGTCATCCAGGTGCCCACCATGTCCCAGTCTAATCCGGAGAACTTTTCTCCGTTGGGGTTGGGCGCTGGCTCTGGTCCAGACCGGCAAGTTACTTGCTCAGTCCTGCCTCCATCATCTCCGTCCGATACTTTGGGAGGATGGCCCTGACTTTGGCCATCATGGCGGCCTGGGTTGCAGGGTCGGGCGTGGGGGCCGGCGTCGTCCGGTCCGCCAAGGGGACCCCGATCGCGACAAAGAATTCCTCTTGTCCCGCGGGCGAGCAAATGCAAAGCAACCGCGCCGGCTGCTGGGAGGCGTTGCTGAAGGAATGCGGCGCGTTAGCCGGGATGTGGATCGTCTGCCCGGTTCGCACAATTGATTTCTCGCCCCGAAAGGTGGCTTCGATTTCGCCGGCGAGCACGGTAAACGATTCCTCGAAGTCGTGGCGATGCGGCGGCGGCCCGCCGCCCGGCGGAACGTGCATGTCCACGAGACAATAACGACCCTGCGTATCCTCGCCACTGAGCAGAATAGTATAGGTATCCCCCACGACGCCAACGTGGCGCAGGTTCCGGTCATGCTGAGGGTCCGCGACCACGAGATGTCGTTGGAGGTTGTCCGCTGGAATCAGCGAGGGGGGCGGCACCGTGCTTGAATTGGGGTTCATGGTAGTAATTTTATGCGACTTTCCAGGCTGCCGGGTTCAACTGGCAATAACTGGAGCCTGACCTTGATAACGATTGTCCACCAACTCTCGCAGGCAAAAGGCGGCGACGTCCGAGCGGCTGATGGTACCGACGTGTATCCCGGCCAACTGGGTGAAGGCTTTGACAGCGTGCACTCCTTTGGCGGGGCCGTTCGTCAGGATCGCCGGACGCACCAGCGTCCAGTCGAGTCCGCTGGTACGCACAATCTCTTCCTGGCGGGTTTTGTCCTGGTAAACTCCCCGCAGCATCAATGGTTGGAAAAGCCAGTTATAATACCAGGGTCCGTGCCCCTTGCTATCGCCCGCGCCGATACCGGTGATACAAATCAAACGTTTGATGCCCTGGGTCTTCATGGCGGCAACCAGGTTGCCTGTGCCTTCCGAGAGCAGGGTGATATCCTTGAAGGGGCCCGAGACTGCCGACCCCAAGGAGCAGATCACGGCTTCCTGACCCGCCAGTGCTTTATCCAGACTGTCCGGCTTAAGCACATCGCCCACCTTCTTTTCAACGGAGCCAGTGAAGCTCACCTTACCAGCACCCCGCACCAAGGCGGTGACGGCCTGCCCTTGTGTCAACGCTTGGCGAACGAGTTCCCGGCCGGTGGCGCCGGTGGCGCCGATGATGAGCAACCTCATGGTAAAAGAACCGATACACCATTTCCCCCCCAATTCAAGGGCCGTCTCTTCCGTGTATGGGATCATGTATGGGGCCAGGCTTTGGTTCGGTTCGTTTTCTTTGCATGATTTCCTGCCTTTTGGGCCTTGCATTATTTGAGTCACCACTCTAATTTACATTTATGCGAGCATTCACTCAAATAAGCGCACGCCGATCAATCAAAACTCAAGGGCTCTGAATTGTGATGCTTTGGAGAAATTTACCATGAACTGGCTTCACGATGGATCGTATTTTTTGGCCGGGTGCTTTCTCACCAACGGGGTTCCCCATTTGGTCAGCGGCTTGTTGGGCCGCCCGTTTCAAACCCCGTTCGCCCACCCGCCCGGCCAGGGACTCTCCTCCTCCACCACCAACTTCGTTTGGGGATTCTTCAATTTGGCGCTCGGGTATGTGCTCACGTGCAAGGTGGGACATTTCGATTGGCAGGACCCGGAACAAGTGGTGGCGTTGGGGACGGGAGTGTTTTTGACCGGCTTGTTATCGGCGCGTTTGTTTGGACGGTTTCATGGCGGCAATTCTCCAGGAAAATCCTGATCGCTGGGCAAAAGGATTTCCGGATGCCAGCCGGAGCTGCCCGGAGCAATAAGCCTCGCCGCTCACGATAGTGCAAAAGCTGGCGCTGTAAAAAACGTGTAAGCGCCATATGCCAGCAGCGAGCCAATCAACACCGTCAGCGCCGTGAGCATCCATCGCCACAACGCTTTCGCCTTTTGTGATGGCAGGCTTGTTTGGTTCATATCCGCTAAAGCGGGGTTCTGGCAGATTTATCAGCCTGCAGCCGTGGTTCCAGCCAGCGAAGCACGCGGCCCGTCAAGCCCGGCGCGAACACCCCACTAATGTGGCCCTGAGGCAGTCGCCAGATTTCCGGCTGCTGCCATTTTTGCCAAAGCTCCTCGATCGGCTGCCTCTCGGCGAACAAATCATGGATGCCCTCAATCAATAGAATATTCTCGTTCGGGATGACGGGCGTGGACAAAATCAGATTCAGCCGGGTCGTATCCATTGCTTCCTGGGCCGGCCTTAGCACCTGAAGCGCTTCCCGAACCCGCCGCCAGACGACCGGTTGGGAGCATCTCATACGCACACCGGGCACACTCAGAACGGCACAGGCGATGCGTGCATCGCTGCACGCAGTCAATCCCGCAGTCCATCCCCCAAAGGAAACACCCAGCAGCCCCACGGATGGGCAACCTTCAGCCAGCAGCCAGCCCGTCAGCGCGCGAATCTCGGCGACGTTCTGGGCCATAGCCCGCGCAAACGCCAAACAATCCCAATCAAGGGGTCGGCGCGGACGACGTTGAAGATGGTAGGGAGCAACCAATGTGGCCACGTTGAATCCGGCCCGATTGAATCGGCGGGCCAGCCATGGAAACACGGAATGATAACCGAGGGCCGGACTGCCATCCAAGAGAATGATCACCGGTCGTTCCTGCCAGCCTTCCGCGCACCGATAGAGCCGGCCATAAACGCTGTTGTTCTCCTCGACTTTGCCCGGGAGCGGCGTGGGAAATTTGAAATGCCGCGACCCAGCAAATTCAAGCCGCGCCGGGTCGCTGGCGGCGGGGATAAAGTCCGGCCCATTTAAAAATTCAAGCGTTTCCTCCAATTTCCATTTTGGCCTGGGCGCGTGTCTCAACCCGGCAGCGACGTAGGCCATCTGAAGAGCTGACCAATCAATGAATTTTGCCAATGAGGCGGTCATGTGTTGATTTTTGGGCCGCTAACGACAAAAGCTCAGCCATGTCAGGTTGAGCCATCCAGCGCATCTTTTTTGGGCAGGTCGCTTAAGACTGCCGCAGCGAGGCCGCCAAAGGAGTGCCTGCGCCTCGGTTCGCGGCCGTAGTCCAGTTGCTCACGCATTCGTGCACATCTTATACGCCACCCCGGCGCCGACCACCATGGAGATCAGCCCCACCCGGCTGAGCATGATCAACATGAACACGCCCTTGAACGTGCCCTCACTCTCGTCCTCGAATTTTTTCAGCTTGGCAGTATCCAGCCCAAACTGCGCCAGATATTGCTCCTTGGTCAGCTTGCCGCTGGCGAGATTTTGATATTCCGGCAACGTTTTCTCGCGAAATTCCTTCACCTCACGGTCGCTCACCGCACTGGGTTTGATGGCTTCGCCGTCCTCCACGTCTTGCTTGGCCAGATACAACCGGATCTCGCCATCGGAACCGGTGGGGACCGCCTTGACCGCGGCCGTGGCCTCCTTGACGCTCTCGGAATAACCCGCGTCCTCATAGCTGTGAACCACCTTATGCCATTTTTCCAAGGCCACGAAGTACTGGGCAAAGATGATGCCCACAATGACAAAGACCACGGTGATGCCGCCCAGTTCCTTGCTGCCTTCGCCCTTGCTGAAAAAATTGGCGGCCCACCCAGCCAGCGCCCCCACGCCCAGCGCCAGCCCGATGCGAAAGCCCGTAAAGCGGAAGATTAAATAGAAGATGATCGCCCCCACCAGCGCGCCCAAGAAACCGCCGAGCAGCCCCATGGCAAAATTCGGTTTCCTGGCCGGGTCCACTTCTGCCGCCGCGGCCGCCGCGGCCCGCGAACGCCCGCTGGTCGGCGGCAACACCACGCCCACTGGCGCGATGGGCGGGGGCGCGCCCTCAGACACTGCCACCGCGGGCGCCTGAGCCGGGGTGGACAAATTCACCCGCAACCGCGCCGGAGCCGCGGCCGCCACCGCGATCGGCGGCGGATCGGCGACGGCTCCCTTGAACGGCGGCGGAGTCGCCGCCGCTGGCGCCGGCGGCGGGACGGCGGCCACCGGCTGGAACACCGTCATCTGCTGCAGCATCGCATTTGCCTTGGCCGTGCCATCTCGTTGGCAAATGGGACAAGTCACGGTGAATGGCATCCGGTTATCGACCGGCTCCACGTCGAACTTGTATTTCTGACCACAGTCGCAATGGACTTTGAGTTCGATCATGATTGGAGGGGAATGTTTGCGCGATTCTGTGCAGGTTCCCGCCGAATTCAAGCCCCAATTTAAAACACTTTCACAACTCGTTAGGCCATAGACATATTTAACATAAAACCCCACCTGGCGCCCACGCCAAATCCAACCGTCGATCAACGCCTGTCGCGATTTCCATTTGCTTGCTGGGCAGCCGGAGAGAGTGAGAGCGATGCGAAGATCCGGGCAACGCGCTTGGCAACCGCCGTCTTGTCCAATAACGATTGCCTCGCTTGTCTGGATACTTTTCCCTGACGGATTAACGTGCGCAACAGCAACTGACTGCCATTGCTGGTGATGGCCACCACGGTGCGTGACCCCGGGTGCAGTAATAGAATGGAGGCACCCCCAACTGAATCGCCTCCGTGATGCACAAACTCCGGTTCCACGAACCAGCCGATCCCGTAGCCGGTCGGCGTCCCGTCCTTCGTCCCTTGGGGTGTAAAAAGCAATTGCCGCGACGCCGGCTTCAGCAAACCCGCCTGCAGGAGGGCGGAGCCAAAACGCGCCAAATCTTCCGCCGTGGATAGAAAGCCGCCGGCGGGCCATTTATAACTATGATCCACGGACGGGGCCATCAGGTACTTGCCGGTGGCCTGCGTCTCATAAAAACGGGCCACCGAGGCGTCCGGGTCACCACCATGATCCGCACAAGTATGGGCCAGGTTGGCCGGGCCAATCACGTTTTTCTCCATGAAATCCAAAAAACTCTGTTGTGTCACCGCTTCCATGATGGCGCCAATCACATTGTAATTGTAAGAGCAGTAGCTGAATTTGGTCCCCGGCGGGCTCTCCAAAGGATCATCTTCAAAAAGCTTGAGCCCCGCCCGCAGACTATTAAATGGTTTGGTCGAGAGAATTTCCCGCCCGCGGTAGTTACGAATGCCGGATAAATGCCCGGCCAACAATCGGGTGGTAATGACGGCGCCCTTTTCTGGAAAGTCCGGAAGATAGGTCTGCACGGGCGCATCGAGATTCAATTGGCCCCGTTCGACCAACAGCGCCAGTCCGGCCGCCGTCAATGGTTTGGAAACGCTTCCGATCCGAAAGCGCGTGGTCAGACAAACCGGCAGCCGGGTGGCCAAATCGGCATAGCCAAACGCCTGGGCCCAGACCAACGCGCCGTCCACAGCCACCGCTATGCCAAGCCCGGGGACTTTGGCTCCCCAATCGGCCCGCACCACCGCCGTGGCGCGAGCCACCGCTTCGCCAAGCGCAAATTGAGTGGGTCGTGAGGTAAAACGCATCAGAAGGCTTTAGCCAAACCTGGACTACTTTATTGTTTTTCGCTTCCGCCGCCGTGGTTGGTGTTTTTTTGCGCTGCAAAATTGTCGTGGAGTCGCTGATTTGTCCAGCCTGGGTTATTCGCAGGTCTGGTCCTGAGTGGTTAAATAATCATGACCAAAGACCCCAAAGCGATGCTGGGCTTGTCCTTTGCCAGACGGAGGAGGGCCGCAAGGCTCCGCCCTCCCCGGCCCCAGACCGACCGGCACGGGCAGCGGGAATGGGGCTAACCACAAAGACGTGCATGATTTTAGCTCCCCCTCCGGGCCGCGGTCTCAAGACCGCATATTTTGCTTGCCGTTCGATGGAAGGAGAGAGAAGAATGTTTTCTGTACCGGGATTTAATCAGATTAAGGACAACTAAATTCAAAGATTATGAAAACCATCCTTTGCTCTTGGTCCCTCACGCTGGCCATGTTGGCAGGTATTCACCCGTTTGCCCGAGGGGCGCAGTACTTCCGTCTGGCCGGGCCGGCCGCCACCAAGATCACGGCGTTTGACGCCGATGGTTCCTTGGTTTGGACGAATGCCCGCACCGGAACGAATTATTGGGTCCAGACCGTCGCCGTCCTGCCGGGCGGGACCAATTGGGTGGATTATATCGAGTTGCCCGTCACCACGCGCACCCACACCAACCAGATCGTATCGTTTAATCCGCCCGCTGGGATGACCCTGATTCCGGCCGGCATGTTCACCCTCGGGGACAACTTGGATGGCGAGACGGATGCCGTGCCGGCCAGTGTCACGGTGTCCGGGGTTTACATGGACGTCAATCTGGTGAGTTACAGCCAATGGCAAGCAGTCTACACCTGGGCGGCCAGCAACGGCTATGGCTTGGTGGATGCCGGTACGGGCAAGGCGACGAATCATCCGGTGCACACGGTGAGTTGGTATGATGCCGTGAAATGGAGCAATGCCCGGTCGCAAGTGGAGGGACTGACGCCGATGTACTATACGGATGCCGCGTTGACGTTGGTTTACACGAATGGCGATCTGAATACGGTCTATGTGAAGTGGACGGCCAATGGTTACCGGTTGCCGACGGAGGCGGAGTGGGAAAAGGCGGCGCGGGGAGGCTTACGGGGACAGCGGTTTCCCTGGGGGAACACGATTTCTGAAAACCAGGCCAACTACGATGGCGACACCAGCAGCTTCGCCTACGACCTGGGACCGGACGGCTTCAACGCAACCTACGCCACGGGCCCGTATCCCTATACCAGTCCGGTGGGATCCTTTGCGGCGAATGGCTATGGTTTGCACGACATGGCGGGGAATATGTGGGAGTGGTGTTGGGATTGGCGCGGCGTGCCGCCCTACCCGACCGGCTGCGCGTACTTGGGCGGCACCGATCCACACGGACCGGCCACCGGGATCTTCCGGTGCCTGCGCGGGGGCGATTGGTACTACTATGCCAACTATGCGCGATGCGCCAATCGCGGGTATGACTTCCCGAGCACGGCCTCGGATCATAATGGCTTACGCTGCGTGCGGGGACTTTAGGAAGTCACCCCCGGAGGCCGCTGGGCTTGGACCGTCCGGGGCTTTTCAAGTGGCGTGTCCACATTGTGGACAGCATGTCTCAAAGTCACAACTTCAGGCGGTTCATTGACGATCGTGACCGGGATCCGGCGCCGGACATTCGGAATGGTCCGGACGCGCGAGGCCATGCGCAATCCCACTAATTGCATGGTCGCCATCCGCAAATTCGTTACTGCGTTCTCCGCAATGCTGCGCGTGCTGATACCTGAAGCATGAAATTTTCTGGCCACGTATGAATTACTCGCAATTCGTATGCCATGGAATTTTTCTCTTATGCGCGCGGGCCACCGCCGGCTGGCGCAGCGAAACCGTCGCGTGGGCTGCGTGAACGGGTTGGATTCCGTCGCGGGAGAGCGATTGTCTTTTTTCATGGTTCCTCCTTTGGGTTTTGCCACTCAGGATAGACATTTTCCGGCAATTGGCCGCGGCGGATCAGGTCCTGCAGGTCGCGGATGATGGTGCGCCGGGCGACCTTGAAATCGCGGGCGAGCGCCGAGATGTTGGGGCGTTCGGCGGAGTGTTGGAGGCGGGCCAGTATTTCGTTCTGTCGGGCCAGCCGATCCGTGGAGCGGCTGAGCAATTCGGCCGCATCGATCCGGTGCGCGCGTTCCAGTGATTCAAATTGGCGAATGATTTCACGGGAGGAGCATTCGCTCAGCGCGATCTCCACTGTTCGTTTGAGTTCATGGATATCCACCGGTTTGGGCAGGCAATAATGGGCGCGCCGCGGACCTTGGAGGGCGGCCACTTGCTGGCGGACTTCGAGGGCGCCGGAGACGATGATGATCGGCACATGCGGCAGGAGCTCCTTGAACTCGGGCAGAAAATCCAGTCCGCGCTCGCCCTGGTCGAGCACGTGATCGAGCACCAGCAGGTCCGGTTGCAGGCGCGGCAGCAGCGCCAACGCGGCGCTGCCGGTCTTGGTGCGCGTGAGCTGGTACGCCGACAGGGTGTCCTCATAGATTTCGTATTGGAGATCGTCGTCCTCGATAATGAGCAAATGGGGGCGGTGGTTCATGAGCGGAGGGGGAGGATCAGGGTGAAGGTGCTGCCGGCACCGGGAGCGGATTGCACGGCGATGCCGGCGTCCATTTTCCGGGCGAGTTCATAGGCCATGGACAGGCCGAGGCCGGTGCCCCGGCGGGCGGAGAAGTTCTTGGTGGTGAAAAAGGGCTCAAAAATCCGGGAGCGGATTTCCGGGGGGATGCCGGCGCCGTGATCGCGGACGGAGACGAGGATAAACGGGGCGGCCGCAGCGGGGGCCAGGTAAATCTCGGTGGGCAGCTCCGGGGTGAGCCGGGTGGCGAGCTCAATGCGCTTGCGCCCGCTCATGGCCTCGTTGGCATTGAAGATGAAGTTCAGCAGGATCTGCTGCACGAAATCCCGCGGCACGGCGGTTTCCGGCAGCGGCGCCGCCGGCTCAAAGCTTACCTCTGTCTCGTGCAGGAAGCGGTCGCCCAGCAGGCGGCGGGTGTCGGCCACCACCGCGTTGATGTCGCAGGGCGTGGCCGCCGCGCCGTCGGCGCGGCTGAAACCCAGCATGGCGTCCACCACCTCCGCGCCCTGCTGCACCACGGTCTGGATGCGCGCGGTGCGGGTGCGGATTTTCTCCGGGTCGCCGGGGTTGTCTTCAATAATCTGTGCGGAACCCTTGATGATGGAGAGGATGTTGTTGAAGTCGTGGGCGATGCCGGCGGCGAGGGTGCCCAGGGCGGTCATTTTCTGGCTGTGCAACAGTTCGCGATTGGCCAGTTCGAGCTGGCGGGTGCGCTCGGCCACCAATTGCTCCACCAGGGCAAAGCTGTGCCGGAGGCGCCGATGCCGGTTGAGCGCGAGCGCGGCAAAAAAGACGGAGACCAGCAAGGCCAGCGCCAGCACCATGACCATGCGCCCTTCCCGGTACCAGGGCACCACGATGTTGAATTCGAGTTCCGCGGGAGCCACTTCCAGGTTGCCATTGTGATCGATCCCGCGGACCTGGAACACATGTCGGCCCAGCCCCAGGCCGGACAAGACCACGGCCGTTTCCGGCTGAAACGACGACCATTCATGTTCATCCAGCCGCCACGAAAAAAGCAGGCTGTCCGGCGGCGTTTGATCCCATTTGTCGCGCCCCCGGAAATGCAGGACGCTGACGGCGTCTTCCCGAATATTGGCGTGGCTGAGCGCGGTGGTGAGCATCTCGGTCTCGGGGGCATCGGTGTCGGCATCGGGCTCGTAGCGGCTCCAGCCGTTGGTGGTTTGGGCGTAGACAAGGCCGTGTTCATCTTCCTGGACCGTGAGAATAGCGCTGGCGGGGAGCCCATCGACGACCTCGTTGGGTATCCAGGCACCGTGGCAGAACCGGTACAAGCCATGGGCGGTGGCCACCCACAAGGTGCCGTCGCGGGCGGCGAGCAGGCGGTGGACGTGGTCGAGTCCCGGCCGGGCGGCCAACCATCCGCGGCCGTCAAACTGCCAGACGCATTCCGGGGTGGCGCACCAAAGGCGGCCGTCAGTGGTTTCGGCAAAGGCAACCGGTTGCTCCGGGCCGAGGTGGTTTGTGGAGGCAAAAATAGTCCAGCGGTCGCGGTGCAGGCGGGCGAGCACCTGGCCGCTGCCGAGCCACTGATCTCCCGTGCGCGTGGTAAAAGCGACGGTCCAATGCAACGGGCCGGTCTGGGCCGGCGGGGGCAGGATGGTGGGCGCCGGAGACGGGGGCGCTGCCGGCTGGCTGGGTGCTGGCTGCCAGATTTTCGCCGGCGGCAGCTCGGCACACGCCGGCCAGACCGCCAGCGTGGCAGCCACGAGCGTTAGGACCCATGGGTTCATCCGTCTTTGAGTATTCAACAGGCCCCGGTCGGTGTGCAATGAAAAGCACAGGTGTGCGGCGAGACGCACAGTGGCCGGGGGGAGCGGCGGCCCGTACACTGGCGGTGGCGTGAAAATCGTGTTTGCCAACCCTCCTTGCCGACGGCGCGGATTTACGCTGGTGGAATTACTGGTGGTCATTGCCATCATCGGCATAGTGGCGGCCTTGTTGCTGCCGTCCTTGAGCCAGGCCAAGAGCAGCGCGAAAACGGCGGGTTGCCTGAGCAACCTGCACCAACTCATGCTGGGTTGGAAGTTGTACGCGGATGAAAACAACAGCGTGCTGGCGGTGAACATACCGACGCCGGGCACCAAGCCTGCGTGGATCGCCGGGGATTTCTCCACCCAGGGAAACGCCACCAACCAGGCCATTATTCGCCAGGGTGTGATCTTTCCCTACGTGCGCAACCCGGCGGTTTACCGTTGCCCGGCGGATACCTCGGCGACCAACGGCGCGCCGGTGGTATTGAGTTATGCCATGAACGGGTGGATGGGCAGCCGCACGATGAGCGGAGCGGGCCCGAGCGTCTATAGCGAGGGCGACAACGGATCCGGCTATCGGACGTTCATGCGTGAATCGGAAATTTCGGCGAACGGCGGGGCCGCGCGGCTGTGGGTGCTGACGGATGAGGACCCGTACACCTTGGACGACGGTTGGTTTCTGGTGACCATGAACGACTCCCAGCCCTTTGCCAGCTTTCCCGGCATTCGCCATCGCCATGGCAGCGGCATGATTTTTGCCGATGGCCATGCCGCGGTGTTCAAGCTGCGGGACCCGGCCAGCATTCCCGGCGCGAAAATTCAGGCGGCGAACACCGACTGGATCCAACTCAAACAGATAACCACACAACCTTGACGATTTTTTATCAGGCAATTCAGGTCAAACAACAATCCAAACCGAATCCGTGAACTCCATGAAAACATCCAAGTCGGTTAGGCGGGCATTCATCGTATCAACCCTCGCCATCTTCACCGCGACCTTCCCTGGTCAGGGCGGGCCGGCGGCCCCGCTGGCAAAGGCGCCGCTGGTCAGGGCGGAAATAAATCCCAGGGATACGGCTGGCGCAACCAGTCAGTATCCCGACGACTCGGGCCTGGCTCCCACGGTGGTGCTGGAGCCGACCAATGTCACGGTGGCGGTGGAGAGTACGGCGGTGTTCACGGTGGTGGCCGCCGGCACGCCGCCCCTGAGCTATTTCTGGAGCCGGAACGGCACCTTGATCACGAATGCAACCGCGGCCACCTATTCCTTGCCGGCGGTGCAATTGAGCGACAGCGGAAGTTGGTTTGCCTGCCTGGTGACCAATGCGTACGGCACGGCCACGAGCAGCAACGCTTACCTCAAGGTCTTTGACACGGTGGCCAATGGAGCGTGCGACGGAGCGGTGGTAATCACCACCGCGAGTTCCACCAACTCCCAATCCACGCTGAAAGCGGATTCGCCGGGCAATCCCGTGCCGGATTGCGTGGAGGGCTTCGGCCACGGCGTCTGGTACCAGCTCTATTCGCCGGTGGCCGGCGAGCTGGAAGTGGACACGTTCGGGAGCGATTTCGACACGGGGCTGGGACTGTACACCGGCACTTGCGACGCCTTGACGGAATTGGCCTGCAACGATGATGCCGCCGGCGGCCAGACTTCGCAAATCATGGTGCCCACCACGGCCGACACCACCTATTTCATCCTGGCCGGCGGCTATGCTTCCGATGCCGGCAATCTCGTATTGCATGTGAATTATCTGACCCCGCCCGTCTTTGACGTGGAGCCCACCAATTTGCTGGTAATTGTCAGCAGCAACGCCGTCTTTAGCCCGCTGGTATCCGGCGCGGCGCCCATCAGTTTCCAGTGGTACTTCGACAACGCGCCCCTGACCGACGGCGGGCGCGTCAGCGGGTCGGCCAGTGCGAGCCTGACCATTGCCGGCGTCACCACCAATGATGCGGGCAATTACCAGTTGGTGGCTTCGAACAGCCTGGGAGTGGCGACCAGTTCGGTGGCGGTGTTGACGCCGGTCATTTTACCGCCGTCCTTCCTCCAGCCGCCGGCCGACCTGGCGGTGGGCGAAGGTTCGAATGCGGTGTTCACGGCCGTAGCGGGCGGCACGCCGCCGTTTAATTATCAATGGTACTTCCATGGCACGCCACTGGCGGATGACGGAGTCCGCGTCGTCGGGTCCCTCACCAGTAGCCTGACCCTCTCCAACGTGACGACGGCCAACGGCGGCAGCTACAGTCTGACCGTGACCAATGTGTCGGGCGCCACAAGTGCCGCCGCGACCCTGAACGTGCTCACGCCACCGGTCGCCACATCGGACCTCGGGCGCTCCGTTCCGCCGGGCCTGCCGACCACCTTCAGAGGCTCTGTTTCCGGTGCGCCCGCACCGACCTGCCAGTGGCAACTGAACGGCCGGAGCCTGCCCGGTGCCACCAACCTGACTTACACCGTGGCCGCCGTGGGCTCGAATGAGCTGGGCTGGTACACGCTGGTGGCGAGCAATCTCATGGGAGTTACGGTTGGCGCGCCGGCGGAACTGACCTTTGGGCCGGTGGCCGCATGGGGAAATAACACCTATAATGCCTGCCTGCCGCCGCCCGGCTTGAGCAACGTGGTCAGCGTGGCGGGGGACGATAATGACAGTTTCGCCGTGTTGCTTGATGGCTCGATTGCGGCGTGGGGCGGAGGGCCGGGAACGAATTCTCTGCGCGGCGCAACCAACGTCGTAGCCCTGGCCGCCGGCGAAGAGGGGGATGTCTATGCGTTGCGGTCGGATGGTACCCTGGCGGGGTGGAACGGCGCGGTGACGCCGGCGGTGAGCAACTTGGTGGCCGTCTCGGCGGGCAACGAATTTGGGGTGGGCTTGCGCGCGGAAGGCTCGCTGGTCACGTGGGGCTCGGTGGCGGCCAATTGGCTGCCCGGCGGTCTGAGCCACATCACGGCGGTGGCCATCAATTATGCGCAGGGGCTGGCGTTGCGGGACGACGGCACGGTGGTGGCGTGGGGCGCTGGGCCTGGTACCAATGTCCCACCAGGATTGGGGACCGTGACGGCGGTGGCGGTCGGCTTTGAGCACAGCCTGGCATTGATATCCGATGGCACGGTGGTGGCGTGGGGCAGCGGACCGGGCACCAATGTGCCGGCGGGTTTGACCAACGTGGTGGCCATCTATGCCAGCGGCTATTCCTCCAGCGCCACTATCCAGAACCAAAGCCTGAGCCTGGCTTTGCGGGCGGATGGCACCGTGGTCGCCTGGGGCGACGATTATTTCGGGGAAACCAATGTGCCGGCCGCCTTGGGCAAGCTAAACACCGTGGCCGGTGCGGCGGCGCCTTATCGCAGCCTGGCACTGGTCAATGACGGGCACCCGCAAATTCTGCGTCCGCCCGTTGGGCTCACCACCTACGCCGGGCGCAGCCTGACGCTGCCAGCGCTGGCGGCCGGCGCGACGCCCTTGAGTTATCAATGGTCATTGAACGGAACGAATCTCGCCGGGGCCACCAATGCCAGCCTGTTCATTCCCGCGGTCGAGTTGTCCCAGGCGGGCAATTATCAACTGCTGGTCAGCAATTCGCTCGGCACGGCATTGACCCTGCCGGCCCCGGTGGCGGTGCTGAGCGGCAGTGCGCCGATTTTCCTGAGCCGGGTATCGGCTTCGGCGGCGCGCGTGTATCAGGGCGAACAGCTGAAAATCTACAGCGGTGCGGTTTTGGGCAACGGGCCCCTGACTTACCAATGGTATTTTGCACCGTCGAATTCGGTGGGGCAGGAGGTCTTTTATCCTCCGAGTAGTTACCATGCGATTTCCGGGGCCACGAATGACACGTTGACGTTTGATCCGGCACTAGCCATACATACCGGCAACTATTACGTAGCGGTAAGCAACCACTATGGCGGCGTCATCAGCCAACCCATCGGCCTACAGGTCTTCTTTGAGAAGGCCTGGGGCTACGGGGCGGTGGATGCGCCATTTGTGCTGACCAACGCCATCGCCGTGGCCCTGGGAAATTTTGGAGAGACGGCGATCACCGCCGATTACCTGGCCCTCTCGTCGGCCGGCAAAGTGGTCAGTTGGACAAGCGGATTCTCGCAATACGGCGAAACCAATTTTGCCAGGCTGAGCAATTCGATCGTGACGGCCATCGCGGCGGGGGACGAGGATACCCTGATGTTGAAATCCGACGGCACCGTGGTGGCCCTGGGTGGAAGCTATCAATTAACCTCCGCGTACAGCCTGACCAATGTGCCGGCCGGGGCCAATGGCATCACCGCCATCGCCTGCGGTGATTATCACGACCTCGCGCTGCGGTATGACGGCACGGTGGTCGGGTGGGGGCAGAATCTGAATGGCCAGACCGCCAGTGCGGCCGCGACGAATGTGGTGGCCATTGCCGCCGGCGGCCAGGACAGCATTGCGTTGCGGGCGGACGGCACGGTGACCACCTGGGGCATGTACGGTGCCAATCACGAATACGCAGTGCCGGTGCAAGCGACCAACATCGTGGCGGTGGCGGCCGGGGAGGAGCATTTTCTGGCCTTGGGCAGGAACGGCACGGTGATTGGTTGGGGGGTCAACTCCGCCGGCCAGATCAGCATTCCAACGAATTGGACGAACATCGTGGCCATTGCCGCCGGGGGCACCCACAGCACGGCGTTGCGTGGCGATGGTTCGGTAATGGTTGTGGGTGGCACCGCCTATGGCTCGTTCTCCAACTATGTGCCGGCCAACCTGTCCAACCTCGTGGCCATTGCCGCCAACGGCGACCGGGATCTGGGTTTGTTTGGCACGCGCGCGCCGGCGTTCACGGTGCAGCCGTGGGACCGGACCATTGCCAACACGGCCACCAGCGTCTGGTTTGCCGCCAAATGCGCCGGCGCCCAGCCGATCCATTACCAGTGGATGTTCAATGGCGCAAGTCTCCCGGGCGCCACCAACGAGACGCTCATCGTGAATGCCACGGTCACCAACCAGTTCCAGCGCAAAACCCCGCAGCCGCTCGCCTCGGGCGTGTACCAATTGGTGGCTAGCAATGCCTACGGGGTCCTGGCCAGCCATTACGCTCAACTGGCGGTGGTGATTCCACTGGGGGTGGCGTTGAACGCGACCAATTTGAACTGGACGACCACGGGCGATGGCAAATGGTTTGGTGAGACCAACGTCACCCACGATGGAGTGGCGGCCGCCCAAAGCGGCGATATCGGCCCCTTCCAGGACACCATCCTGCAAACCACCTTGGTCACCAACGCGCCGGGCAACTGCACGTTCTGGTGGAAAGTGTCTTCGGAACCGGATCTTGATGTCCTCGAGTTTCGCCTCAACGGCATCGTGCAGGCGGACATCTCCGGGAACGTGGACTGGCAGCAGGTCAATTTACCCGTGGCGGCGGGCACCAACGTGCTGATGTGGCATTACTACAAGAACTCCATCTATAGCAGCGGCCTGGATGCCGGCTGGGTGGACCAGTTCGCCTTTGCCCTGAGCCCCGAGATCTTGAGACAGCCGGCCAGCAGCACTAACTACGCTGGCACCTCGGCGAACTTTGGCGTCGAGGCCGAATCCAAGTCGCCGGAACAACTGTCTTTGGGATACCAATGGCAGAAGAATGGAGTGAACCTGACGAATATCGTCGGGCACGTGAATGGGGCCAATGCCGCCACGTTGTTCCTTTACAACGTTCAGGATGCCGATGCGGCGACGTATACCGTGGTAGTAACGAATTCTGCGGGCGGAGCGGTCACCAGCCAGCCGGCCACGCTCACCGTCTTGGACAGCCCGCCAACCATTACCCGCCAGCCGGTGGGTGGAACCAACAACGCCGGCGCGACCGTTGGCTTGTTCGCAAGTGTCGTGGGGGCCGTGCCCATGCATTATGAGTGGTACCAGAATGGCGCCGACTTGGGAATGGGCGGCACCGGGTCAGGTGAGGCGATATTGGTATTGACCAACCTCCAGGATGCCAATGCCGGGTTGTACACGGTGGTGATTACAAACGTTGACGGCAGCGCCACCAGCGCCCCGGCCCTGCTCACGGTGTGGGACGGGTCGCCGGCCATCGTCACGCAACCGGCCAGCGCCACGGTGTTAAGAGGCCGTAGCGCCACCCTGGCAGTGACGGCAACGGGAACCTCACCGGTCAGTTATCAATGGCAGCATGGCGGCACCAACTTGATCGGCGCCACCAATGCCTGGCTCACGCTGGCACAGGTGGGTTTCGGCGATGCCGGGGCCTATGCGGTGGTGGTGACGAATCGCTATGGTTCGATCCTGAGTTCGGCGGCCACTCTAAACGTGGTGCATTCGCTGGTGGTGGCGTGGGGTGAAGATGGGGAGGGGCAAACGGATGTGCCTCTCTCGCTCACCAACGTGGTCGCCATCGCGGCGGGCGCCGCCCATAGTCTGGCGCTGCAAGGCGACGGTACCGTCGTGGCCTGGGGCGGCGGCGACGGGCTCGTCAGCAATGTGCCCCCAACGCTGAGCCGGGTGGTGAAAATTGCCGCCGGCGCCGGCTATAGCCTGGCTTTGACGGAAGACGGTTCGGTGGCGGCCTGGGGCTACAGCTACGACGGCGAAACCAACGTGCCCGCCGGATTAAGTGAAACCGTGGCGATGGCCGCCGGGGAATACCATAATCTGGCCTTGGCCGATGATGGCACGGTGACGGCTTGGGGGTACGATAACAACGGCGAAACCAACGTGCCGCCCGGGTTGACCAATGTGGTGGCCATCTCCGCCGGCGGCGGCCATAGTGCCGTGCTGGAGGCGAATGGCCAGGTGCTGGTTTGGGGGGATGATTATTTTGGCGAAACCAATGTGCCCGCCGGCTTGTCCTCCGTCACCGCCATTGCCAGCGGCGCGGAAAACTTGGTGGCGTTGCAGGCCGATGGCACCGTGGTGGCTTGGGGTGATGATTATGTGGGCGAAATCGACGTGCCGGCCGGGCTGACGAATGTGGTGGCGATTGCCGCCGGTTACTATCATACCCTGGCCTTGCAAGCCGATGGCTCGGTGACCGCTTGGGGAGAAGATTATTATGGACAGACGGACCTGCCGCCCGGCTTGAGCAATGTCGTGGCCATCGCTGGCGGGCAATTCCACAGTCTGGCCGTGGTCGGTGACGGTTCACCGTTCATCGCCAGGCAACCAACGAGCCAATGGGCGCCGACCAATGCCACCGTTCAGTTCACGGCGGCCGTTCGGGGCATCCCGCCTTTTGCCTACCAATGGCAAAAGAATGGGGTGAACCTGGCGGACGGCGGCAAGGTGGCCGGCTCCACTGCCGCCACCCTGACGCTGACCAATGTGCAAACCGCCGACGTGGCGAGTTACACCGTGGTGGTCAGCAACTCGATCGACCGCGTGGTCAGCCTTCCGGCCGCGCTCATTGTGGCCGGGCCGCCGGGGATTCTCGCGCAACCGGCCAGTCAGACGGTGGACTATGGCGCCACCGTTCAGTTGGGCGTGTTCGCCGTGGGCAATCCCCCGCCCGTCTATACGTGGTGGTGGAACGGCACCAACCAGGTGGGCGGCAACGCTGCCACGCTCACCTTGACCGGGGTCACCCGGGCGCAGGACGGAGTGTATTCGGTGCTGGTGACCAACATCGCGGGCGGAGTCTTGAGCAGCAACGTGCTGTTGCAAGTGCTGGTGCCGCAGGTAATAAGTACGCCCACGCTCCTGCCCAACGGGTCGCTGGTGCTTACTTCCGGCGATGTTGGCGGCGGCACGCTGCCACCCACGGTATTGACGAATTTTGAGGTGCTCGTCAGCAGCAACCTGGTCGACTGGGCATCGCTCCCGGGTGTCTTGAGCATCACCAATGGCCAGCTCCAGGTGGAGGACCAAAGCTGGACCAATTTTCCGTCCCGATTCTACCGAATCATCGAGCATTAAGGCTCGCCGCGCGCAAAGCCCCGCCGGACAGACACGGCGGGGCTCCTTTTTTTGGGGGATCGAGTTTTACCGCCGGCCGAACCGCTGCAGCAGCTTGGCGTGAATGCCGCCGAAGCCCCCGTTGCTGAACACCACCACCACATCTCCCCCCCGCGCCTGCCGGCCAAGGTGATCCACGATGGCATCGGTATCGGGCAGATAGGCGGTCGGCTTGCCGGTCGCCCCGATTTGCTGCATGAGCTTCTCGGGATCCAGCCGTTCTTCGGGCGCCAACAGCTCCAGGCGCGCCACCTGCGCGACGACCACCGCATCCGCATCCGCGAAGGAAGCGGCCAGTTCGTTTTGGAAAACGTTGCGCCGGGTGGTGTTGGATCGGGGCTCGAAAATCGCCCAGATTTTCTCCCGGGCATACTTGATGCGCAAGGCGCGCAGGGTTTCGCGGATGGCGGTGGGATGATGCCCGAAATCGTCGATGACGGTGATGCCGCCGGCGATGCCTTTGATTTCCATGCGCCGCTTGATGCCCTTGAAGGTGTCGAACGCGCCCTGGATTTGCTTGTTGGAGAGGCCGCAATGTTTGGCGGCGGCGATCACCGCCAGCGCGTTGCGCACGTTGAGCTCGCCGACCAGGTTGAGATGAAACTTGATGCTGGGAATTTCAAACTCGGTGGCCGTGGGGCCCAGCCGCAGGTTGAAGCCCTGGACGGCGTTGCCTGCGCCCAGCCCGAAACGCTTCACCGGACAGTGGGTCACCTCCAGCAGCGGCGCCAAATTGGGATCGTCGCCGTTGCCCAGCAGCAGGCCGTTCCGCGGCACCAGCCGGATGAAGTGGCTGAAGGTCTTCTTGACCGCCGCCAGGTTTTCGAAAATGTCGGCGTGGTCGAATTCGAGGTTGTTGATAATGGCGATTTCCGGCTGGTAATGGATGAACTTGCTGCGCTTGTCAAAAAAGGCGGTGTC